>JBLNAE010000282.1:0-5327 GCA_050259195.1 Ignavibacteriales bacterium | reverse complement strand
ACAACATCTCGCTTGTGGGTGGGCCAAAAATTCTCGAATATGGGCATGGTATAAAACTCTACACAATGCACGAGTACTGGCTGGTATGTCCCACGCATGTGCTATTCAGATTCAACCGTGCGCCTTGCACAAGACCGTACTGCTTCCTTTGTAATCTAGTGTACAAGCGCCCGCCGCAGTGGTGGCGGTATTTCGGTCTTTTGGAGGCCGCGGTGAAGCATGTGGATACCTTTATTGCTCCCAGCCGCTTTGTCAAAGATATCCACCATCAGACGGGGCTCGAAATTCCCATCGTGCATCTGCCCAACTTTGTTCCCCCGATAGGTATCCCTTCTCCAGTACCGGAGGAAGCAACTATTGAGATACCGGGAGAGCCATATTTCCTATCCGTGGGACGACTGGAGAAGTTAAAAGGCGTGCAGACCTTAATTCCCGTCTTCCGCCACTACAGGAAGGCACGGTTATTGATTGCCGGTACAGGGAATTATGAGCCTTACTTGAAACATCTGGCTGAGGGTGAAGATAACATTCGGTTCCTGGGGTATATATCCCACACGCAATTGCAAGCTCTTTATCAAAATGCAGTCGCTGTGATTGTTCCGTCTATATGTTTTGAGGTCTTTGCCCAAGTGATTATTGAAGCCTTCGGACTACAGACACCAGCTATTGTAAGCAATATGGGTGGGATGCCGGAAATCATCGGAGAGAGCGGGGGAGGATTGGTCTATAATACGGAGGAAGAGTTGGTAACAGCAATGAACCGCCTGTTGGCAGAACCTTTATACCGACGCGGGTTGGGTCTGCGTGGCTATGAGGCTTACCAACGGAAATGGACGCCAGAAGCTCACCTGGGGCAGTATTTTTCACTTATACAGGAGATCTCTTCCACTAAACGCACGACTCGGATTCAGTCGAGCTAATGCTCAAAAGGCAGGCTATTAGGATACGGCTTCAGGATATGGAAGAGAACTCACAATTATAAATAGAAGAAAATATCAAACACATTTTAATCTCCGCCTCGCTTGCGGTGCTGATGACTGTTTGGCAAGTCGCAAATGCGGCGGGATTTCTCTGGGAGGCGGTTAATGGAGTATTCAAAAGAAATAAATCGAGATAGAAACCGATGAGAAAATATTAAAGGTGGCGGTTGACTGTATTCATCAAAACTTTTGGTTATTATATTAGAGAGTTTTCTTGAGAAAATTTGTGGATAATGGATAAAAACGTTTTTATTTCTATAGTAATTCCCGTTTATGATGGAGAAAAAACTGTTGGAGACTGTTTGAGATCTGTATTTAATTCGGATTATAAGAATTTTGAGGTTATCGTTGTAGATGACAATTCAACGGACCGTTCTCTAAGAGTTGTTAATGATTTCCCATGCAAGGTAATTAGAACGGAAAAAAATGTTGGACCCGCAGCGGCAAGGAATAAAGGTGCCGAGGCATCCTCTGGAGAAATATTATTTTTTCTCGACTCGGATATTATTATTGAGAGAGACACCATAGAGCAAGTAGTAAAAACTTTTGAGGACGGACCTGATGTAAGCGGAGTTTTTTGTTCATATCAAAAGAATACAGTTCCATCTAATTTTTATTCCGTCTACAAAAATCTGTTTCATCATTACACGCATCAGACTTCGCACGAAGATGCCGCAACGTTTTGTAGTGGATTTGGAGCAATGAAAAGAGAGGTATTTTTCAAATTTGGCGGTTTCGATGAAAATTACAGGAGCCTTGAAGATATAGAGTTTGGGTACAGGCTTTATCAATCTGGTTATAAAATTTATCTGAATAAAAATATCCAGTTAACACACTGCAAGAAATATAGTCTTCTGAGCCTGATCAAATCAGACGTGATAAAAAGAGCAATACCATGGACCAAAATAATGCTAGGTAAAAAGATTTTTAGGAGTGATTTAAATACTAAGGTAAATAATGTTCTCAGCGTTCCGGTCTCGTTTCTGCTTTTGTTTAATCTACCTATGGTGTATTTCTTTCCTAAAAGCTTTTATCTTTTTATGTTACTGTCTGGATTTTTTCTTTTGTTGAACCATGATTTTTATATGTTCGTGCTGAGGGAAAAGGGAGTTTCCTTCACTATAAAAGCAATTTTAATGAATTGGTTTAATTACTTATACAGTGGAATTGGGCTGATTATAGGTATAATTTCCTTTTTGAAAGAGTCCCATGTTAAACCCAAATTTCAGTCTTGCGCTTAGATGAGGATATTATTTATCACATTCGGTCTGCCTTATCCACCTGATAGTGGCGTAAGAATACATGATTTCTATCTCATCAAAAATATCTCGCAACACCATTCGGTTCTGGTACTGAGTTTGCTTACATCACGTGAACAAGTAGAGCATATACGGGGACTAAGACAATACTGTGATTACGTAGATTTTGTCTTGGGAAAGCCCCATTCTATTAGAGAACATTTTTCTGGAATTATCCGTAGCCTTTTAAAAGGCAGGCCATTAGCGACCCATCCCTTTATCTATGATGAAATGCTCTCAAAGGTTCGTGAGATAGTGACGAACTGGGATGTAGATGTCATTCAGATTGAACATTCCTTCCTTGCGCCCTATGTTGAGGCAATCTCGACTAATGGTAAGTGTAAGAAGATACTCTCCTTTCATAATCTTGGTGCAATTCAATACAAACGGATGACGGGACTAAGAACCGGATTTACTCAAAGGTCTCTTTTTTTGCTAAAGTGGATGTTAATGCTTCGATGGGAGGCAAAATATGCTGAGAAGTTCGACCACTGCCTAGTAGTCTCACCTCTTGAGGGCAAGATGCTACAATCGGCAAATCCTAAATTATCCATTTCAGTTATTGAAAATGGGGTTGATACAGAACTTTACCAGCCCCTTAAAGACGGTCTTGATGGCAACGTTTTATTATTCGTCGGAACAATGAGATACCCACCTAATATTGATGCTGTTCTCTATTTCTGCGATTCCATTATGCCTATTATCCAACACCAGAGACCCGATACAAAACTCATCGTTGTTGGACATGAACCGACTTCTGGAATCCGCAAACTGTCGGAGCGGGGAAATGTAGTTGTTACAGGGTATGTGCCGGATGTAATTCCTTACTATCAACAGTCTCAGGTCACCATTGTTCCTCTAAGAGGAGGCGGAGGGACAAGGCTTAAAATTCTCGAATCTATGGTGCTTGGAAGACCAGTGGTTTCTACAACACTTGGTTGTGAGGGTTTGGATGTGACTCATAAGGAAAACATCATGATTGCTGATACACCATCAGAATTTGCGGAATGCGTGATTCAGCTCCTTAGAGACAAAGAACTTAAAGATAGAATAGTTCATAACGCGCGGCATTTGGTTGAAACATATTACGACTGGAAGACAATTAGTAGAAGGTTGACAATACTATACAATAATATGTGAATTGTTCTAAAACAGAAAAGAGTATAAAGGGGGATGAAAGGCTTGAGGGATTGGTTTGGGTTACATGAGTGTGTTCCAGCAACAACGACAATCATTGTTTCCTATGATGCAAACCCTGCTCATTATTTTCAACGTGACCCTGCTGCTGTTACTGCTTGAAGCAGTGCGGCGCATTTTGTACTACCGGTCCTGGCGCAGGGGACTTGAAGAGAGATTTGATTCCCCCATTCCAGTCGTCAGGCCAGGGGAATTTCACGAGCTGCTTGCTCAAAATGAACTTGGCCCGACCTTGCGGAGTGAAGTGAGTTTCATTGACCGTGTGGGCGACGTGCCGGGAGGTACAAGCGATGCCGAGGCATGGATTTTGTCTGTCTTCGGCAAACAGGCAAAGTGCATGTTTGAATTCGGCACCTGCACTGGCAAAAACACTTACCTCTGGGTCAGAAACTCCGCTTTTGACGCTAGAGTCATCGCGTTGACTCTAGGCAAAGACCAGCACGCGAATTACACAGCGGCGAAAGGAGATGACAAGTCGGCTATTGACCAGGAATTGGCGGAATTGAGGTTTGACAGCTTTCTCTATTCAGGTACGCCCGTTGAGTACAAAATCACGCAGCTCTTCAGCGACAGCAAACGCTTCGATGAGACGCCTTACCTGAGGCGGTGTGACCTGATCTTTATTGACGGTTCGCACGCATACTCTTACGTCAAAAACGATACGGAGAAGGCGTTGCGTATGCTCCGGGACGGGGGAATGATCTTCTAGCACGACTACCGTTATCACAATCGGGAGACCAGCGGCGTGCGGCGGTATCTGGACGAGTTGAGCAAAACTTTGCCGCTCGTTCGACTGAACGGGACCTCGTTTGTTGCGTATCGGGCGGCGGGATTGAAAGCGGAGGTGTGAAAACCGTCTTAGAGATTTCTAAGAGATACATTCCATGAAAAAAGTCCTGATAGTACAAAGCACTTTTCCACCTGAGGGCAGCAGCACGGTTGCAGTCTGGATGATCGAGGCTTTAAAAAAGGAATGCTCGGTTTCCCTGTTGACCTGGAAACCTATTGATCTTGGAGAAATAAATCGTTTTCACAGCACTTCGCTAAGTAACTCAGAGCTTACCGTGCTTTGTGTCAATCCTGCTCTACGTAAACTCATAGAGCTAGATACCGATCCAGGAAGCATTCAAAAAACGGCCTATCTTTCACGTGTATGCAAAAGAACTAGAAAAAACTATGATGTTATCATCAGCACCGAATATGAATCCGATTTTGGAGTTAAGGGAATTCAGTATATTCACTACCCTTGGTTTGATCACCTGTATGCTAAACCTCAACCCAGCTTCGATTGGCCATGGTATAGAAAATTGTGGGCTTTTTTAAAGGATATTCTCGTCCTTGGATTCTGATTTCAGGATATTCTTTCGATAGAATGAAGAATAATCTCACCTTGGTAAACTCCGACTGGACGGGGAAAGAGTTTAGGCGTATTTACAGAACTGAAACAAAAACCTTATACCCGCCAGTTCCCGGCATTTTCCCGTATTTGCCTTGTGAGAAAAAAAGAAAACGGATTCGTTTGCATCGGCAGGTTTCATCCTGTTAAAAGATTTGAAAAAGCAGTCGAATTCTAGCCAAGGTTAAAAGAAACATCCCTGAACTTCATATACACATTATTGGAACACCTGATAAGCACCCGGACGGAGAGGAATACTACAAGCAATTAAACGGTCTGGCGGTGAGAAATGCTTCGTGGGTCTTTTTACATCAAAACCTGTCAAGAGAAGAGCTTCTACTGCCTTTTCCCTATTAAGTAGTAATATTCAAAACAATTGAGACGCCCTCAGAAAACCCAGAAGCAAATCCGGCTGTTTTTTTATTCTTCGATAACTTCGTTGAATGGCTCTGCCCA
>JBLNAE010000281.1:0-6469 GCA_050259195.1 Ignavibacteriales bacterium | reverse complement strand
TGTAGTTTCTGTGAAGAAGAATAATCAAATTGAGATTTCACCTTTCAGGTAACCTCCTGATATCATTGATTCTTCCTGTTTTATACCCGTAAGTGCTGATAAATGCAAGGAAGCGTGGAATAAACCCCGACATTAACTATCCTCTTCGTGCATTATTTGGGATAATAGGGGTATTTTTAAACTTTAAAAATTAGCCTCTTAAAACGGTGATGATTTAAGCACTCATTTCATCACAAGACGCGTCTACACTTTTCCTCTACCATTTTTCCTATCAAACACAAAAGGAGCGAGAATGGGCGAAATTCGCTTGATTGATAAAGAGGAATTAAGAAAAAAGCACCCTGCACTTGATAGCAGGTGGCGGATAGAATGGTTAATTCGTACCGGAAAAATTCCAGTAGTCCGGGTCGGCAATGGACGGGGCCGTCTTTATTTCAACGAAAAATCAATTGAGAGATGGATTGAACAACTAGAGGCCGGAGGGAACAAGTGAATCACACAAATGAAGTACCCCCCGAAGCTAGGGAGCAAGCGGCGGGCGGCGGTGCAAATCAGTGCGATAAAATTGTATCAGATGTGAGAAAGTATTTGAAATTTGGTTTTAACGTAATCCCTTGCGATTATCGAACTAAGCAAGCTTCAATCCATTGGAAGCCCTATCAAGGACAACGTGTTACCGAGAAAGAGATAGAATCCTGGTTTTCTCACCAAAAGAGAAATTTAGCTATTATCACTGGGAAGATTTCAAACATAATTGTGTTAGATGTTGACTCAAAAAAACATCCCGAAGCTGAGGCCTTTCTAAAAGGCAAGCAGATATCAGAGACTTTAAAGAATATCACCCATAACGGCTTTCAATACATTTTCAGATACCCGAACGGTTTAGAAATACCAACTATCGTTGGTTTAGGTGGCATTCCCGGGCTTGACGTAAAAGGGGATGGTGGGTACATCTTGGTTTATCCTTCAATGCACCCGGAAGGAACGCGGTACAGATGGGAAAGGCCGAAAGAAGGGGATTTAATTAAAGCAGCACCGGAATGGTTGTTAGACGCTATTACATTGCATAAAATAAGTCGAGAGAAAGACGATAAATACGATTATCGTCAAGCCTTTAGCAACGAAATCCCGGAGGGTTTAAGGAATAACACCCTAACATCTCTTGCAGGCAAGCTGAAGGCTTCGAGTTTTTCATTTGAAGAAGCATTGTGGATTCTTACGGCTGTTAATCGAACGCAATGCAAGCCGCCGCTACCCAATGATGAAATTGAAGGCATCTTGAAAAGCGTCTACAGCTATGGAGATGGCGTTCAAAATGAATCCTCACTCTCAATTATTAAGCTATCAGAACGAAGCGAACCCGCCCCCACACCCTGGATTTTGAAACCCATTATCCCGGATAAATTTCCATCTACATTTTACGGTGATGGTGGGTTAGGAAAATCCTATCTCGGACTTTTTATTGGAACACTCGCATCAATGGGCGGGCAATCATTCCTGGGCCACACATTCCCTGACACACCTCTGAAAACGCTATATCTAGATTTTGAGTTGGACGAAAGCGAATTTACACGTCGCGCTTATATGATTTCTAGAGGGCTAGAACTGTCGAAACCACCCGAATCACTCTTTTATGCCAACGGCAATAAAAGCCTATTCCGGTTGATAAAAGAGATTCATTCTCTTATTAAGGTGCATGGGATTCAATTTCTAGTTTTGGATTCTCTTGGGGCGGCAAGTGTAGACCCCGATACCGTAACCGATGTTGTCGAAATTTTTACAAAATTGAGAAACCTGGGCATTGCTGTATTAATCCTGGACCATCAATCAAAAATGCAATCTCAGGATAACTACAACACCAAAACTCCTTACGGCAGCGTATATAAGTATAACCTCTCACGGTCGGTCTTTCAGTTGGCTGGTATTGGGAGAGAGGAGAATCGGATTTCTCTAATGCTCCGGCACAAGAAAAGCAACTTTGGAGGGCTACTTGGTGACCTGATATTTGATATTTCATTTGATGAAGACCGGGTGATGTTCTTGAAATCTAAAGCTCTATCCCCTGAGACAAGTGACATGATGATAATTTGGGAGGCGCTTCAAGAGATGAAGAGTCAGGGTATGGAGTTGATTCAGAAAAACCTCATAATCCATCTTAAGGGAATCATAGGCAAAGATAAACTCCTAACCCTTTTGGATAAGGGTAAGAGTAAATATTGGGATGTAAAAACGAAGGAAGGTAAGGGGCGCAGTAAGGTTTATGAGCCAAAGGAGAAATTCTGGTTTTCGGATATATATAATAACTCGAAAACCAGAATTAATGAGGGTGAGAATTTAGAGATGCCCCCGGAGTATATGGCGTGATGAAAAAAGGAGTAATTCTGAAATTCTGACACATATATATCTCAGAATTTCAGAATTACTCAGATTGCAAGGTGTGAAGGATGACAAAGGAAGAACTTTTAAAACGGGCACTTGAAGATTTAGGCAAGAGATACCCTACAGGTCTCTACGAATACCTCTATAGACACTGTCCAGACCTCTATAAACAACTATTAGATTTGGAAGACAAGATAGGCCAGACCTGCCTTAACCCTAATGCATCCATTGACCAGTTAAAGGCGGTTCTCAGGGAATACTGGACTTTTCATATGACGGCCATAAGAGAGTTTAAGCAAACCGGGCAATTAGGCTTGAATCTCTTTCAAGTGAGGCGAGAGATGACAGAGGAAAGGATTAGAGCATGAATGAGAGGCAATTAACAAAACTCGTCTTGGATTATTTAGCTTGGATCCCTAACAGTAGCTTTAAGAAGATTCGGGGATCTATGGGAATGAGAGGAATATTGGACATAATAGGCTGTTGGGAGGGGAAGTATGTAGAGATTGAGGTAAAAACACACAAGGGAAGGCTTACACCTGAGCAAAAGGCCAGGATTGAGGCCATAAGACAGGCCGGGGGTATAGCTGAGGTTGTAAGAAGCCTTCAGGATGTCCATAAGATATTTGGGGAGAATAGCAGGATTACGATTAATTTTTAGGTCATTTTTGTTAATTATTTGTTTTGTATGTGTCGGTAAGAATTGAGATAGTAGGGGGTTCTGCTTTTTTTGGCAAAGGGCAATAGATGTCATATAAGGATAAAAGACGTTAGGGGCCTGCGGAAGTTCCTAACCCGGCTTTTATCCGAGAGATATCGGGACGAGATTGAAGGGGAGAAGGCCCGGGACTTGGCATACATAGGCAAGGTTATATTAGAGGCTTTTAAACAGGGAGAACTAGAGCAGAGGCTTGAAAATTTGGAGAAGCTGGTAGCAGAGCGAAGCCAGGGGGTAAATAAGACTTGGACATAAAAAGAAGGATCGCAAACCTTGAAGCAGCCCTGGTGAGAGATAAGGTGCATTGGAACTTACAGGACGGGACCCGTGTTGAGGTTTATTTTGATGATGTTATGGATTGCTTTTTAGCAACCATGAGGAAGCGTCCACATTGGCTTTTAGGACAAATCTTAAATGCGGATCCAGAGACATCTCGCGGGTGTGGTAGCTTCTTGCAGTTGATCCAGGTCGTATGTAAATCGCGTGAGCGCGGCGTTTCTTACGATGCGTGAAAGCAAGCTAAGAGAGATTGAAGAAAAGTTAGGGACAAGGGAAGAGCCGGTAGTGATTTGGGTTGAGTCAAGATGTACGAACGGTCCACAAGATGAAGGATGGATAATTCATTTGTTCAAAATAACAATAGCACCTGATGGGATAACTACCCGTGAGGTGTTGATTGATAAAATAAATTCAAAATAACATATGGGAAGAGACATCAATGAAGCGTGAATCAATACACATGGCATGGCAGAGGTCCATTCCTCCTGAGTGAATGAAGAGGACCCGGGGAGCTACCCCAGATCCTACCGTTCTCGATTTTTCAGTTTAATGAGGAATGGTGCAATCGGGTAAAGCAATTGAGTTACTCATTAGATGTAAATATCACTCATTTTTATGGGGCAAATGTGGCCTACTCTCATTTAGTAATGCTTGCATACAATTTGATGAATTTATTTAAAGAACTTGTATTAGAGCAAAGAGGCAAGAAGAGAATAGGTAAGTGGATAAGATAAAGGTTTTTCTTGATAGGTGGAAGGCTGGTTAGGGGTGGCAGGAGATTTATATTAAAGCTCCAAGAGGATTGGGTTTACAGTGAGGAATATAAAGAGGCAGAAGAGACTTGAGATATTGATTTGTGTTACATAGGAGAGAAAAAAGAAAAAGGATGCAAAAGAAGCAGAGGAGTAAAGGCAATCAATGGCGAGGTTTGCTCAATTTATAGGAAAGGTCTAGGAATCATGATATTTGAGGTTAGAGGAAGGGGTGAGAAACCCTCTCATTTTATGGAAAAGGTAATCGGAAATAAAATTCTGCTTGACATGGAAGTCCTCTTCGTGAGAGAATAGCAATAGAAAAGATTCATGCATAAAATGGGATAATGTATTCTGAAAATTGTATCTGAAGATCTTGCTTAACAAGAGATTATTTGTTATGAGACAATAGAAAAGCTTTATAAGTAAAATGGGATGAATTTCTTTTCGTATAATCAGAACTTATTTCGACTCTTGTGAATAAGTCTGGAACAGCGGCTCAGGTCATCACGCATCCTCAGGGTGGCGGCGCCATCAAGGGCCTTGGGGAATCATTCTCGCCAGATCTTCACACTGGCACAGGAAACCTGACTGTGCCGATAGCGGTTCCCCCAGGAAGAAATAAGCTCCAACCTGATCTCTCCCTTATATACAGCAGCGGTCACGGCAATGGTTTGTTCGGACTTGGATGGGCTCTAAGCATTCCCGGAGTGGCGAGAGACACAACGAAGGGCGTTCCGCTTTACGTTGATGAAATAGACCCCTTTCTGCTTTCGGGAGCGGAGCAGCTCGTCCCGACGAAGCCCTCTTCTGACGGTGCCATGTTATACCGGCCACGAACAGAGGGCATCTTTGCGCGAATCAAGCACTACGTTTCTTCCCAGGATGACTACTGGGAGGTTCGAGGTCGTAACGGCTTGAAAAGCGTGTACGGGCATCCTGGCTCGCGTGGAAGCGATTCCGCCGTTGTGCGAGATCCGGACAATACTCTTAAGGTGTTCTCATGGAGCCTGACTGAGACATCGGACCCGTTCGGAAACCGGATCGAGTATGTCTATGAGCGAGAGCCTTCCGCGGATGACGGACCTCATCACTGGGATCAGATCTATTTGCAGACGATCCGCTACGCCGACTATGGCACCAGAGAGATGCCGCAGTTTCTGATAACAATCACTTTCGTCTACGATGCAAGGCCGGATCCTTTTTCGAATTATCGGGCCGGATTTGAGATTCGCACGACGCGCCGGTGCAAGCAGATTGAAATACGGACTCATACAGAAACAAGCCAACTCGCGCGTGTTTACCGGCTGACCTATCAGGATGAAATGCAGCCCTCTGCTATGCCGGCAAACGGGATGTCGCTCCTGCGGCGAGTAGACGTGCAGGGAATCGATGGCGATACCCAGGAATCTCTCCCGCCGCTCGAGTTCTCTTACACGGCGTTTGATCCATCTACGAAGGTATATCGCGCACTCTCCGCTACCGGCAATGCCGTACCAGAGCGCTCCCTGGCACATCCCGATTTCGAGCTGGCTGATCTCTTCGGCCGTGGCTTGCCAGATGTTGTGCAGATCGGTGATGAAAATCGCTATTGGCGGAATTTGGGAGATGGCCTGTTCGATCTTCCGCGATCTTTCGCAGGGCTACCGGCCGGAGTCCATTTGGGTGATAAGGGTGCACAGCTTGCTGACTGCGACGGCGATGGGCACATTGACCTAGCTGTTTCAGAGAACGGGCTTAACGGGTACTTCCCTCTGACCATCATTCGTTCAGACCAAGTGAGGACTTTCGTTTCCTATAGCGCAGCACCACCTTTTGCCCTTAACGACCCCGAACTGCGTCTTTTCGACCTGGACGGCAACGGTATAACCGACGCGCTTCGGACGGGCACCCAGTTTGAACTTTATTTTCAGGATCGTGATTCTGGCTGGGACCGCCTCGAGCTACGCACTCGCGATGACTTTGACCGCTTTCCTGACGTCTACTTCAGCGATCCCCGCATCAAGCTTGCGGACATGACTGGCGATGGCTTGCAGGATATCGTCTTCGTCAACGAGGGACACATTGATTACTGGCCCTATTTTGGCAACGGCCGATGGGGACGGCGGATTACGATGAGCGGCCGTCTCGAGTTTCCCGATGCGCTGGCCTACGGTGGAATTGGCTTCGATCCCAGACGCTTGCTCCTGGGCGATGTGGATGGTGACGGGGTTGCCGACCGGGTTTACGTTGAATCCGGCCGCATCACAATCTGGCTAAATCAGGGCGGGAACGGCTGGAGTGATCCGATCGTTGTCCATGGCACTCCCCCCATCTCCAACATCGACGCAGTGCGGCTTGC
>JBLNAE010000280.1:0-3170 GCA_050259195.1 Ignavibacteriales bacterium | reverse complement strand
AAGGGGATATTAAAACAGTTACTATCCGTAGGGCCAGTGGTAAGTGGTTTGTTTCTTTCTCTTGCGATAATGTGCCAGAAAAGGAATTTTCTAAGACCGATAAAGAGGTTGGAATTGATGTTGGACTTAAACATTTTCTCGTTGATTCTGAGGGCAATGCTGTAGAGAACCCAAAGTTTCTTAGGCAATCCGAAAAACTCTTGAGGCGTAGACAAAGAAGTTTGTGT
This sequence comes from Ignavibacteriales bacterium, assembly GCA_050259195.1. Taxonomy (GTDB): domain Bacteria; phylum Desulfobacterota_D; class UBA1144; order Nemesobacterales; family CSP1-2; genus PSLL01. The sequence continues at coordinate 2,943 of JBLNAE010000280.1, read as the reverse complement.
AGAAAGAAGAAGGGGGCTAACCGTAGAGCAAAAGCTAGAATTTTGGTTGGCAAAACACATGAGAAAATTGCTAATCAGAGAAAAGATTTTCTTCACAAAATAGCTAACTACTATGTTGAAAACTTTAAAACTATCTACTGGTCAGTCAACCTAAATTTGATGGGATTTGGGCAAGCAAATACACCCTTTGACAGGCTCAGGGTGAACGGTATTTGAGTCAAGCCGTTCGTGGTGAGCTTGTCGAACCATAGAGCGGCGCTAATACCATCATCTTCAAGTTGACTGACTACTAGATACTATTACGTATGTGGTGATGTAGCGGAGGTCTTCAATTATTAAAGGAAATAGGATAGTCCGTAGAGACGACCGGTCGTCTCTACTATTTGTTGCCCTTATTTTACAACGCCATACATCTTATATACAGTAGTAGCTTCCCCAATTCCTTTAAGAAAAACCGATTGTTTCTCCTCACGGTATCCACTTACACTAAAGGCATCGTGCGTGCCACTGGCTCGAAATATCGGCTTTGTAATCCAAATCTCACCAGCTTTTGCCAACCCCTGCACTCTCGAAGCAATGTTTGCAGTTTGACCAAAATAGTCAACCCTATCATCGGCGTTTATAGCCAAAGCCGGTCCTTCATGCAGACCTACTTTGAGACCCAATTCGTAATTCTCCACCTTCAATTTATCATTCAGTGATTGCACTCCTTCTATCATACCAACGGCGGCACTGACGCCGTCTTGAGCCAAGGAAAAGGTCGCCATTACCGCATCGCCCATCGCTTTTACGATAGCCTCTGAATGCTCTCGAACAGAATGAGTGAGAATTTTAAAATGCTCCTGAATCAGATTGTAGGCAAAAGCGTCCCTGTTTTGTCGTATAGCTCAGTAGAACCTTTGATGTCCGTAAATAAGATGGTTAAGCTGCGTATGTTGAGTTTTAGGTTTGGAATTAGATTTTGAATACGAAATAGATCGCGAAAACTCTGATTGTTGAGCAACATCTTGCCTGTAAGAAATGGCATCATTCTGGGCGGATAGTGCTCAAAAATATCTCGAATTCTGGCAAAATCGGTTAAGACGAGTATAGCACCTGTATAGCTCTTGCGAAGATTACGAAGGCGCAGTGTAATAGTTCCCGGAGAGAGTGTTATCTCTTTCGGAGAAAATCCAGTCGGAAAAATATCAATGTTTACTGTTTTTGGATCAGCACTTGCCCTATTAGCAGTCTCCATAACAACGGCGGAATGGAGATCTATACTCAGCAGACGATACAATTGTCCGGGTTCAGTTTCAAAGAGAATATCTTGTGATTTATCCGGCTCAATTAAGGCGGCTGAACGCCTAACATCAATAATATAATCCTCATGAGGTTGCGAACGCTCGAAATTTGGCGAGAAGAAATAGCGGGAGTAGCTATTTATATCTTTGAACGGATTGATGTCGAGTTTCTTGATGCTTGGATTAATCATAAATGCCACCTCGACCTGATCATCCAAATTGCTCGGCACATCAACATGGCATATTGAGCAGTGGAAATTCTTCTCCTCCACCTCATTTATTGATTTATGACTGTACTTAACTCCGCCACAAGCAGGACAAATCATATTCCATACAAAATCAAAGAGTCCGATCTTTGCTCCGTGAACAAACAAATCCACCGTCTCCAATGGACTGAAGCCGTGTTCCTCAGCGAATCGAAGAGGATTAATCCTTAATAAATCCCAGTCGTCTAATTCTTTTAAGATTTCGCCAAATTTCGCTGCTCTATCTGCCTTTATATTGGGAAAGGCAGCCAAAGCATGGAGTTTTTGATGAAGTATATCTTGATTCATAATTAGCTCAGGTGCTTATCGCTTTAATACCTTGAAAGCAAAATTATGCTCTAGTCCCTGGAAAAGAGCCGAGTGTATCCAGAGCATGGCGTATGGCTCGAAGGCATGTGGTGGTTAGAGAACTCTAACATTCTATCTCACCCGGTAGAAATCCGGCTTGCGTTTCTCCAGAAACGCAGTAGCGCCCTCAATCATCTCTGGAGATTTGATGAAAAACCGGGAAAGCTCAAGTCCATGAGTAATCTGAGGGAATGCTGTATCCGAGGCAAAATTGAGCGAAAACTTGGCAATCCTTAGTGACTGAGGACTCATCTCAAGGAGCCTCTTACACCAGGCGTCTACCTCTTCATCGAGTTTGTCCTTCGGCACTACTTTATTTACCCAACCCATGCGTTCTGCCTCTTGAGCCCTATAGCGGTTGCATAGATATACAATCTCACGTGCCTTTTTTTCACCCACAGAGCGCGGAAGCATCTGCGTGCCATACCAGATTGGAGCGCTGCCGACTAGAGGTCCCGCCTGCCCAAATACAGAGTCATCCGAAGCAATTGTCAGATCGCAGAGCATGTTGAGTTCATTCCCTCCCCCTATGCAGAATCCATTCACACGGGCAATAATCGGTTTTCCATTGCATCGCATAGCGGTGGCAAGACGGTAGTGCACGAACATAAAATAGGCGTCAACCCTTTTTTTGGGATCGGTGACCAAAGATAGATCGCCGCCCGCGCAAAACGCCTTGTCTCCGGCGCCTGTAAGAACGATAATGCCCACCTCGTCATCAAGCCAGGCATTCTCAAACGCAACTGCCAGCTCTTCGCGGGTTTTTGAACGCAGGGCATTACGCAAATCAGGACGATTAATCGTAATGCGCGCTATGTGGTCTTTCTTTTCATACAGAATGTCCTCAAACTCAGGTGATCCATTTTTCGTTGATTTTTCTCTTGCCATAGCACTCCTCCTTTTCTACTCTTATTAGACCAAACATATTACCATCGTTCACGAAAGGTAATCCATTATCAATAAAAGTCATCCATTTTAATAAACAAATTACTCACTACCTCCCCCTGCAACACAGGTGAATCCATCTCCTACGAAATAGCCCTTGC
>JBLNAE010000279.1:0-5948 GCA_050259195.1 Ignavibacteriales bacterium | reverse complement strand
CTCCAAACCCTATAAGAAATTTCCTTAAAAGGGGAATCCCGCCGAATTTTGTCAGGTTTTTCCCTGTAAACTCAACTCGAATATCTTTATAAAATTCTACTTTCAGTGAAGAGGAATAAGCAGCTTGAGATTGCACTTTTTAGGTGACCTCCTGGTATTATTATTCTTGTCGCTTTATACCAGTAAGTGCCACTGAATTCAAGGAAAATTTAGATGTATTCCGACCATTGCTATTCTCTTGCGCATTATTTGGGATGAAATAATGTGTCACACATATTTATACCTTGTTGGTGCTGTAAGAAAATATAGGGACCTTCTCCTTCCTTTTTACATATGTGATTGGTCGCTGAATGTAAGAAAGAGAGAATATGTCATTGGCAAAATCCATCTATACCAAATGAGTAGGGTAAATTCCAGTCTATGCAGCCTGTAAAAATAAACTCAATTGCTGTAGTATAGATCATCCTCCTGTAGTCTCCACAGGTCACCATTCTTCATCTTTTAACAACCAGCTGGAAGGGTTTTGTGTAGGTTTTATTAAGGCTTCCGTCTTTTAAAGTAATTCTCGAAAATACTAAATTGAGAAGTTGCTATTTCCCTGTTTTTATTTCTAAACATTCTTCAAACCAATTCCTAAGAACTCCATTTTATAAGCTTTCATTTTATTTCCCCCTAAATATAATGTTAAGTGAATGGGTTATTGAACGTTAGCTGCGGATGTTTATCCGAACAAATTTCGGATATGAACTGCTAGACGAACTTGCAGAGAAGCATCAAATGGAACCAAGGGAAAATATGAAAATCTTTATTGCAGGTGCCACAGGGGTTCTCGGTCGTCGTCTTATCCAACAGTTTCTTACTCGCGGTCATTCAGTGGTTGGTCTGGTGCGCACCCCGCAAGGCGAGCAGCTAGTGAAGTCTCTAGGGGGTGAGAGCCGCATTAGTGATCTTTTTGATGCTGACGCACTTGCCCGTGCTGCGGAAGGAGCCAATGTGGTCATACATGCAGCGACTTCGATTCCCAATAAGCGCCGACTCATTCCATCCGATTTTGAGATGAATAACCGAATCCGCCGCGAAGGCACCCGTGCCCTCACTGTCTGTGCAGCAAAGATTGGAGCACAGCTTTATCTGCAGCAAAGCATTGTCTGGGTCGCCCAGCCACCTGATGGTTCGGCCTTCGACGAAGGTTCCCCGACATATCCCAACTCCGTTACACTTTCCGCTCTTGAAGGGGAAGCAATCGCCCATGAGGCAGGCAAACGTTTTGGTTTTAACGTATCGGTACTGCGTTGTGGTTGGTTCTATAGTGCTGATTCATCCTACACAAGGATCATGGGTGAAGAGCTATTCCGACGAAGGATGCCTATTATCGGCAGGGGGGGATGCGATGAAGGTACTTCTCCACATAGACGACGCGGCGAGCGCATTTGTAACTGTAGCCGAAGCAAACCGAATCGGACTCTGGCACGTAGTGGACGACCATCCTGTGACCATGGCTGAGTTCCTCACTGGGTTTGTTGAACGGCTCGGAGCCCCTTCACCACGCCGGGTACCGGTTTGGCTTGCACGTCTTGTGGCTGGAAAATACCTAGTAAACTTTTTGACATCATCAATTCGCACAACAAACGCCCGATTCCGTCGCGAATTCGGTTGGGCCCCTCGCTTTCCGAGTTTTAAAGAGGGGCTCGATCAAATTTCCGTGGCCTGGAAATCGGAGGGGTTTCTTAGAGGAAAGAACAGGACGGAATGAAGCAAAAATTCACGAAGTCAAAGAATCGTGGTACTCTCTACTCGGAGGAGAACCAGTGAAAAACTGCGACCTTGAGGCAACTTGGGAGTATCACAACAAAACTAAACACCCCTATATGGGCCCTCACTATTTAGACTGGGCAAACGAACCGCTTCCTTTCAAAATATATTCCACCCTCGAACCTATTCCTCTGCCACACGACACTTCGCCATCGGGGGTGTCGGCGTTCTCTGCCATATCGGCGAGGGATGTCCACACCGACGGCGACTCTATACCAGACTTAGAAACCCTAGCACAAATGTTCTACTTCTCCGCCGGCATCACTAAAAGCATGTCCTACCCGGGTGGGGAGATTTTCTTTCGCGCGGCAGCCTGTACTGGGGCGCTCTATCATATTGACCTCTACCTTGTGTGCGGCGACCTCCAAGACCTTGAGGCAGGTGTGTATCATTTCGGAGTACACGACTTTGCGCTGCGGAGGTTGCGCAAAGGAGATTACCGAGGTTTGCTTGTGGCTGCAAGCGGCGGAGAATCTTCAATCGCCAGCGCGCCGGCTATCATCATTTGTACAGATACTTACTGGCGCAATGCCTGGAAATACCAGGCTCGGGCCTACCGGCACTCCTACTGGGACAACGGCACTATTCTCGCCAACCTTCTGGCAGTAGCGGCCGCACATGAAATTCCCGCGCGAGTGGTCATTGGTTTTGTGGACGCCATAGTTAACCAACTGCTCGAACTTAATTCCAACCGTGAGGTGGCACTTAGCTTGGTGTCGCTGGGGTGCGCCTCAGACTTGTCGGCCGGACCACCACCCGCAATCGAGCCGCTCAACCTTGAAACTGTTCCGCTGTCCAGCAAGGAAGTAGACTATCCGGCCATTGGGACTATGCATTTAGCCTCGTCGCTTATAAACGAAGAGGAGGTGATGGGCTGGCGCAGCCTGACGCCAACAGCTGTATTCCCTGAGTCTTCGGGTCGGCTCTTCCCACTGGAGCCCTGCGGCAATGACGAGTTACCTCAAGAGCCGATTGAAAGGGTGATCTTGCGGCGGGGCTCGACTCGCCAGTTTACCCGTGAATCTATCAACTTCAGGCAATTCTCTACTATGATTTACCGAGCGACGCAGGGGATTCCGGCGGATTTCTTGGACCCAGTCGGTGCGACTCTTAACGACCTTTACCTTATTGTGAATGCCGTGGACGGTCTGCCAGCTGGTGCCTATGTGCTTCGGCGGGACGAAGAGTTGCTCGAATTGCTTAAGGAGGACGACTTTCGGGATGAAGCGGGCTACCTTGGCCTCGGACAGGAAATTCCCGCCGACGCCAGCGTAAACGTCTTTGTTCTAGCAGACTTGAAACCCATTCTGGAGCGGTTCGGTAACCGGGGCTATCGCGCGGCCCAGCTTGAAGCCGGTATCATCGGTGGGAAGCTCTACCTATCAGCCTACGGACAAAGACTTGGCGCAAGCGGACTTACCTTCTACGACGACGACGTAACAGAGTTTTTTCCCCCCCACGCAAAGGGAAAGAGCGTTATGTTCCTCGTTGCCCTCGGCAAATCCGTGAGGAGAAAGGTGAGGTAAGGTTTTTAACCAACTCATTAACTTGCCACACATATAACGTATGGTTGTTTTCTAAAGTTTTAATCCGAACCCACAAGCTCATAAATCTCTTTGTCGGAGAGCCCAAAATAGTGCCCTACCTCGTGCAGAAGAACTTCGTATACCTTCTGTTCGACTTCTTTTTCACTTCTGCACATTCTTTCAATATTATTCTGAAAAAGAACAATTCTGTCAGGAAGTCGTGCAACCTGCCATATGCTCCTTTTCGGGAGCGGAGTTCCTCTATAGAGTCCGAGAAGTAAGCTCCCACCCCTGATTCTCGGCTGCTCTAAATCCTCTGGGGTCGGAAAGTCTTCAACGATAATTTCGACATTTTCCATCTTTTGCTTGAACTTTTCCGGAATTTTTTCATATGCTTTTTCTACAAGTCCCTCAAATTTTTCTGTATCCAATGCTTTTAACCTATACTCCTAGGGTAACATTCATATTGAATATAGGAGGAATATAGATTTTGCGAAAGTCTTTCACATTTTTGGCAGGCTTTCTTGGTGTTGACCTTTTCCACTTAAAAGCTTATTTAGAACTTAAGAGCTGGTTTTATATCATTTGTAAAAAGTTCCATAGTCCTAATTATTCCTTCTAACGTTCCACTTAGAGAAAGCTGGCAGAAATATGCGGTGAATACCTTTCTAAAGGAAGAGCAGTCTATATTGAGGGAACCCTCAGAACCCGCTCACGGGACGATAAAGAGGGAAAGAAGAGATGGACAACTGAGATATTTGCTCAAAATATGCAGATGCTGGGTCCATCTGGAGAGAAAGCCCCATCAACTCCAGGTGCTGAGGATTTTGAGAGTGGTGAAGAGTCCCTTGGCTTGGATGAGAATGTTCTATTCTAACGGATACAGAGTTTTGAGTAGTGGGTCATTTTGAATTCTTACTTAGAACAGGTAAAGTTTGAGACTTTTCAGAAAAGGAGAAACTCAAACGCATTTTATTTTCTTTCTCCTTGTCCTTTTTTGCCTTTGGTTCCTGCTCTCAGGTTCATATTTTCTTATTCTCTTCTTGCAGCAGAGAAGTTGTTGAAGCATGCCCAGAATATGGGGAGCTTGAAAATGAATGAGAAATGAAATACTTATAACAGAATCTCGTTTTTTCAAATAGTCGCTCTAAAAATTCAAATGAATTTACTTACGCTTTTTGGCTTGTTTGCAGTCACGGCAATGCTGATATGTTACGCCTTAGAGAAGCGCAGTTCGTGGTTTATCTTGGCTTTTGCTGGGTCGTGTGCGTTAGGTTCGGCCTATGGATTCCTTCAAGGTGCTTGGCCATTTGGATTGGTAGAGGCCATCTGGTCACTCGTTGCGGTGCGACGGTGGTGGCTTGTGAAAAATTTAAAATGACCCACTACTGGGTTTTGGTATTAATGCCCCCTGCGGGGCATATTTCGGCTAAGTCTCTATAGTCTCTTCTTGGGCTTAATCCCCGAAGGGGATTAGGTGTGTCTCTCCGTGCGGCGGGCGCGTCTCTTTTGTCTCCACTAAGTCTATATTTGGAGACATCTTCCCTGTTTGTTGTCTCTACGGTGGCTGGGGCGGTTGTCCCTCCTGTCTCTGCTGGCTTGAGGGCTTAGAGACACTCAAACCTATTTGAGGGTGACAGCTGATAGGCGGCATAGGCTTGGAGTCTTCTCTTCAAAAAATAAATGGAGATCGCTACTTACAAAGCAAGCAAGGTTACGGATGCAGAGAAGCAAAGGAACGAACCGATGCCTTGAGCCTCCTCTCAGGTGCTAGCAAGCAATCGCTGCCCTTTGACCCCTCACGCTGTGTCGGAGACACCGGAGACAGGGGCGAATTATAGGAGGTTACAATTTGGAGACACTGAGGACTCAATGATCTATTTGACTTGAATTTAGGTTTTTAATCTTTATGTAGAATAATCGAGCTACTTAAAGTCAAGCTAAGTGGCTCCGCATCGAAGTATACGATGTGTGTAGAGCATAAGTGATTTACGGTACGGATAGAAGCCTAAAGGGCGAAGCAAGTTGTTGACCATGAGCCATGCACAAGCTAGTGGTAAACTATCTTATAAACCAGGAGAGGATAAACAATGATAATTCAAAGTTTGGAAGAGTTAGAAGAATACATTGAAATAACTTCGTTTAAGCTAAAGGTATCTCATTATAGCACGGATACCCCAGAAGAAATAACTGAACATTTTAGGTCAGAGTTAGCGAAATTAGGCGACCGGTATAATAAAGCTAAGGGATTAAAAAAGACGCGATTTCTGAAAAGGATGCTTGAGGCTAGACGTGCTTATTGGGACTATATAAAACTGTTTAAAAATTCCCAAGTGCTACAACAAGAGCAAATGTATCGAGACAAGGCTAGAGAGTTTTTTATGGGATTTGAAGCGGAAATAGAGAAGATCAAACAACATTTTCAAGAAGCCGAGGGGGAAACAAAACTCGGATTTGGGGATTGTTTAGTGGATGCCTATCTTCTTTACTTGGATTGGGTAAGAGAGACTTGGCAAAAATCAAGTCCTGAATATCATTCAACATTTAATCAAGTAATTACTGGTTTAGAAGCTATGAAGAAATAGTTACGGTTTGCAATTTCATTTTCTT
>JBLNAE010000278.1:0-2516 GCA_050259195.1 Ignavibacteriales bacterium | reverse complement strand
GAAGGTACTGATGATCACATATTTGGAAGAGTGGAGGGTTATATTTATCGCCAGACTTATGATGAAAGCTATATGTTCTCAAGAGACGGAGTGTTATTAAAAAGGGATATTGGTAAGGTCCGATAAGCTTTAAGCCTCCAAAGGTCAATTGTAGAAATTACTGTGCATAGGTGTGGAAGAAGGTGGGAAAAGGTAAATAAAAAAAGGTAGCTGTATAAAAGCCACTCTCAGCAGCTAGCCTTCCAGCAATTTTTCTAGACCACGAACTGTGTCTATCTCCTGTTCGTTAAAGAAAGGGGATGCTAGGTCCTCCTCTCCATTTACTTTTTCATGGCTTCGAAGATTCACCCCTACAAATTTATGAGAGATCCTTTAAAACCTGATCTGCAATGACTATTCTCTGAATCTCTGATGTTCCTTCATAAATCTCTGTGATTTTTGCATCCCTAAAATGTCTCTCAACAGGGTAATCCGTAGTATATCCATATCCGCCATGAATCTGAATTGCCTTTGTCGTAACCCACATGGCAGTCTCGGATGCAAAGACCTTTGCCATCGCAGACTGTTTTGTAAATTTCATCTTTTTATCCTTCATCCTCGCCGCCTGCCAGACAAGAAGCCTTGCCGCTTCAATCCGTATCGCCATATCGGCTATCATAAACTGTATCGCCTGAAACTTCGAGATTTGCTTACCAAAGGACTCTCTTTCTTGTGAATATCTTACGGATTGTTCAAGCGCCGCCTGTGCGATTCCAACAGCCTGAGTGCCTATTCCTATCCTTCCGCCATCAAGTGTCTGCATGGCTATTTTAAACCCCCCTCCCTCTTCGCTGAGTCTGTTTTCGATAGGAACCCGGCAATCTTCAAAAATAAGTTGAGATGTACCTGATGCCTTTATTCCCAGCTTATGCTCTACCTTTCCAACAACGATTCCTGGCGTTTCTTTGTCAACTATAAAGGCTGTGATTCCACGATGCTTCTTAGATAAATCAACTGATGTAAAAAGAACTATAACATTGGCTTCGGGACCGTTTGTTACCCAGTTCTTTGTACCGTTAATAACATAGTGTTTTCCGTCTCTTACAGCCGTTGTCCTAATACTTCCTGCATCAGAGCCAGCAGCAGGCTCGCTCAGAGAAAAGCATCCGAGTTTTTCCCCTTTGGCAAGAAGGGGAAGGTATTTTTTCTTTTGCTCCTCGGTTCCAAATTCGTAAATCGGGTCGCAAACAAGAGAATTATTTACAGACATAATCACACCTGTTGATGCACATGCCTTGCAAATTTCTTCCAAGGCGAGTACGTAACTCAACGTATCCATCCCGCTTCCCCCGTACTCATCGGGAATAAAGATTCCCATAAACCCAAGCTCTCCCATCTTCTTTACAAGATCGGCGGGAAATCTTCCTTCTCTATCAAGCTCCGCGGCAACTGGTTTAATCTCGTTCTGGGCAAAATCTCTTGCTACATCCCGAATCATCTGCTGCTCATCTGTAAGCTCTGTTATGCTCATTTTTATCCTCCCTCAAAGAAGCTATCAACCATCAGCAAAAATATAAGGAATTATCTTTTATTCCTTATTCCGCATTCTGCATTCCGCCTTCATTAATCTCTGTGATCTCTTCTCCTGATTATTCCGAGTTTTAGTTAACCCGTTTTATGCATAAACCTTTTCTATTTCTACTATTTCAAAAAAATAACCTCTTGTCAAGACCGATTTTCTCTCCCAGTACCTATTTACATGGGAAGAAAGCACTCTTTGCCTCTGTCCATAGCCTACAGTGGAAAGAAAATCTACTCTAATGACATCCTTAGAAATGCTGAGGCAAGAAAGAGGCTGCAACGCAACATTGAGTACGAATCGCTGCAAGAACATCTGGATTTCTTGGAGAAGCAGGAAAGAGATCTCAAGACAGAGATAGATATTCTAGACAGGAAATTCCGGATCATAGAGCAGATGGTAGCCCTTGTCATGGTAGAAGGGAATATCCTTACCCATTACAGGGAGGTGATTGACTATGAAAGGAATAATTGAGATTATCCTCAGCGTGATAGTCGGAGACAATGGAGATAGTGGCGAAATATAGTTCGAAACTTAAGAATCTTTTTCCTAATTATAGAGACGGGTAGGACGACATGTTTTTTTCTTGAGCGAAGGATTTGAATTTATAACTTAGGAAAACCTCGCAACTTATATTACCAACTGAACTGAAATGCGATAGTTCTTCCCATAAGGGTATGCCAGGCAACTTCACCGTTTGGAATAAAAACTCTTGCTGGATTCGCTACATAGCTAAGTGCCCTTATGAACTGATTATCATTCTCTGCCAATAAGTTTGAAGTCTCTTCAAGAACTATACCTAGAGGAACTCCAAGACCTGGGGTAAGAATTAAATCCGTCAGTGAAGGTGGCTGCATCCAACCCTCAACCGTGTACTCATAGAGTGCACTAATCCCAAAAGATGCAAGGCTTGAAGCAGCCCTGTCATACCCCTTTGCCCTATAGTAAAGATAAGTCC
>JBLNAE010000277.1:0-5839 GCA_050259195.1 Ignavibacteriales bacterium | reverse complement strand
GGCTTATGAGGATAGACGAAACCAAGCCCATGCGACTATAAATTGGCAATTCAGTTGCAGAGATGCGCGCATTAAGCTTCATCGTCTCTATCCTTCAATTTCAATGTGACTGAGTACTAGCCTTTTGCTCAGTTGTAAGTCTTCCCTTCTCAACCTTTACCTCGAGCTCTGTGTACTTCCCTTCCCAACAGTCTATGATCTCCAAGATTCCCTTCATGCCCATAGAGACCCGGATCTTCTTGAAGGTAGAGTTAGGCACCCACTTGAGATAGTCCATGATAAGTTTTGTTAGGTCGTGCTCAGTCATTTTCCTAAATTCAGACTAGTCTCACTTTAACCCGTCGCTCACTAACTCTTTAAACTTCCCCGCTATCTCTTTAATTGACTCAAACTCTACCCGCTCCACATTCTCCGCTCTATTCCACAGCTCAAAGTCTATTAATGCGCATATAGAATTTTTAGCCTGGCCCTAAGCTCCTTAGGTGGCAGTGCGTCCGCTTCTATTACCTCACTCCCATATCTGGCTTTAAAGCCCTTAGTCCTGGGGTCTTTTTCTTTAACCCGTAAAGGTGGTAAATTAAAAAGTCTTATATCTTCTTTTAGAATGACAATTCTTTTTAATTCAAAGTCATAAGCCCCGTATTCTTCTAATGCCTCTATCAGATCCCTCTCAATATCCACTCCGCTTGAATCGTGGTCTCCTACGTAAAAAATTACTTTAGTTTTATCAATCTCTTGAAAGAATTCTGCTATTTCATGCTTTTTCGTGGTAGAACTAAAACCCCTATGTGCCCTTAGAGTAACCCCATAATCCCGACATAAGCCCTCTACAGACCCGGTGAGAGAATCCTTCTCAAGCCATACCTCCACATGATAAGGTTGATCTTGCCATCTATCCCGATGATAAGCCTTGGCTACAGTTTTAAGATATTGCCCTGGGTCATCCCAAACTTGAGGGATATACTCAGGCTTTGATCTGTCTACAATCCAATCAAAATCTATCTCATACTCCTTTCTAGCGTCTGTCATAACACGGGACAGGCGTTGATAAACAGAACGTGTGTTTTGTAAGGCTTGACGAGAAACCAAGCGGTAAAACAATTGTCTTATTGTCATAGGATGCTCACGCGCGAGAATCTCTCCCGCTTCCCGAATTAAATTCCCTGTCTCTTTCCACCTTGCCCTTGCCATTGATCTCGCTCCTTGTTAGATCTCATAAACAATCGAAACCCTCATAGCGGCCTCGTATCTTCGTATTCCCTTTTTATAGCCCCATAATCAGGATGGTTGAGTGTTATTAACTCAGAGATCAGTTTTCCATCCCTCTGGACGATGTCTATCTGATAGAAATCGCCGTTCCTGCTTATAGTCCGGCTCAAATACTCATTTTCGCTGCCGTTGCCTGTATCACCTTGTTTATTATTCTTCGCCCCCTCCTGCCCCTCGGGAGAAACGCCACCAATGTCAAAAAAGTCACCCGGCCAATGTTTACGGGCACTTTCGGGGTGATGTTTTGGTGACGTTGGTGACGTTTTTTTCTGGGTGCGGGGTCGTCCCTGAGACCAAAGCTCACCATAAGTTTCTCGATCAGGGTTTTTTCGTACTCTATGCACTTTCCGTATTTGGTAGGATGCTTTGTGAATCCTAACGCTTTTAGCTTCCATCCCAGGCTCCTGTCGCTTATCTTATACCTTTCGTTCACACCCTCATTGTAGGCATCTAGGATCGTCTGGCTCTTTAAAAACCCCTCTTGGACCGCGGACTCGAGGTTATAGATAATAGAGACAAGTTTCGCTTCTGTTGACTCGCTTTTCTGCGTCCGCCGATCCGCGTCTAGATCGGAGATCAAGTCTATGAAATCCTCTTCCCTTTCCGGAGCAACCAGGCGAATCACCTGTAACAGTGGCTTAAGAATGTCCCCGAGTCTACCCCTAGCCGGTTTTTCCACCTCTTCCAGCGGCTTCCCCATGTGCCTTGCACGAAAACCCACCAATCTTTCTTTAAGGCCGCGGGCGGTATCCATTGGGATGTCATCGAAGACCCTGTCTGCCTCCCTCATGGTGATAAGGATCGCTCTACTTTCGAGCGCCGGATGAATGCCTTCATTCGTAGCTATGAACGTGGCCCCGAAAATGTCATAAACGCCGTGTCCTTGAACGGCCCCCGCTCCGGATACAGCACCCTTACGACTATTGCGCCCCTCTCGTGCCTCTGTAAGAGAAAGTCCTCGCTCCCAGCCTTTTCTGCCTTAGCCCATAGATCCATAACGTCAATGAAAAGCGTGGCCTTCCAATCCGACGCGAACCGTATAAGGTGCGCATCCCTCAAGCTCTCGATGTGCATGCCCCTACAGGCTACGCTGATAGCGCCCTTGCCGGTGCGTGTCTTGCCCTTCTCCGGTATGGCGTAGAGCCAGATGTAGGGTGAATAAACGAAATTCTCCATAAGATATGTATGAATCACCCACGCTGCTACAAGCTCATAGAGCCTTTCATCGGGCAGCTCTGAGACCAGTTTATGGAATGCGACGAGGTCATTATATATTGCCGAGTCGGAATCCTCTTTGTAGTGCCTGATAGCCTCGACGGCACGCGGCAGGCATCGCAGGACCTTGCGAATGTTCGTATCCATCTCAGGTGGATAACAAGTCTCTCCGTCAACCGTCGCACTTAACTTCACCGCCAATTCTTCGCCTTTCTTTGCCAGAAAGGCCACGGACCCGTTATCATCCTCTACCAGATCCACGAGGCCGGGGAAGTATCCAGAATATTTTTTTTCAACTAGCACTGAGTCCGGGGTCTCTTGAGCCTCGGCCTTAGCCTTCCTTCGGCTCTTCACATCCTCTTTAAGAGAGCCGAGGGAAATATGGTGCTTTTCCGAGAGCTTCCTAAGCCATCTTTCCCGCTCGCATCTTCAAGCTTTGCGATCTCGTCTATGGCATCTGACAGGCTTTCCTTTTCAATGACAACATCAATGTAGTGCTTAGCTTCCCCTATGGCCCTTTCTGCAATCTTCTTGAATTCCTCGATTCCTACCTCTGCAATTACCGCATCTGGATCTTTGTCAAATCCTAAATCAATGGCGTATCCTTTATATCTCCTGGCCCACTTATAGCTAGCCTTCTCCCCGGGACTATCAGGATCGCCTGAAAAGTAGAGTTTTGCTTTAGCCTTCTCAAAGCAAAGTGATTGATATCGGCTGATTTCAGTCCCGACAGGACTGCATGCCGGAATATCAACCTTAATAAAGGCTATAGCGTCTGAGATGCTTTCCACTACTACGCATCTGTCACAGTTAAGGTTTTCTCCAAATGCTATGGGCTTATGCGGCATGAATTCACTACAAGGCAACCCAATATATTTGACGGCGCCATCTTTATCCGGCCATCTCCTTGCCCAGATTCCTACGATTTTGCCCCGGTTATAAATTGGGAATGGTATCCGATACCTGAAATAGTCATAAACCTTTCCATCCGTTTCGGCCAATAGACCAATTTTGAGTGCCAGCTCTCTTTCCTTCCCCTTGAGGATCCGCGTGAGCCGCCCATCGCCTACGTATCCGATGCAGTATTTTTTTAGGCCCTCAACCGTGAGGCCCTTCTTCTCCTTTAGCCAGTTTAATAGCTCGGCATTTGCCATCAGTGTCTTATGGGCGTCTATGCAAAACTTCTCGATCATCTGGTAGGCGTTGCTTATCTCTTCCGCCTTCTCTTTATCCCAGTCATTGAATTTGAGCCCCAAGCTGTAACGCTCATTCAAGGACTTAAGCGCTTCCCATCGCGTACCATACAGACCCAATTTAAATTCAAGCTCAATTGCATCAGCACTGACGCTGCAGCCGAAGCAATACGCGTATCCGCCGCTCGGATGCAGGGAGAACGATGGTTTGTCGTCGCCATGGAACGGGCAACGGGCTTTCCCGCTGTGGCTAAATTCTATTCCATGATACAGGGCGACATCCCTAACGAGAATTGATTCTCTGATTAGTTCAAAAGGGCTTTTCATCTCACTTTTCCCCCTCCTCTGATTCGATTTTGAGCTTCTTAAACTCGGCCTCCCCGCGCTTTGCCAGGTGTCGCCCCAAGAACTCGATTAGTCGCTCCACGCCGGGGCCGAGAGGGTTGAGTGGCCTGTAACTGACTTTGAATTCCTTTTGCTTAATTAACCTTTTTGCTTTCCCTTTCATTGTCCCAAAAATGCCCTTTAATTAGCCGGTCAATGGTACGTAATTCCTCTTCCAATAGGACGTAGAGTTTTAATCCGATCTGTCTCTCTTTTTCCGTACTTCCAAAAAAGGACAAGGTTTGGATTCCGTCTGTGCTAATAGTGATCGCCAATTTGCCCATTTAGCTATACAGAGGGATTTAAGGAGATTTTTATAACCCCTAATTTTTAACAATTAGCAAAAAGTTAAAATTGTTGGGATTAACGATTTGAAGGTAGAACGATCTTTAGGTTTTTGTGGAGCGTCCGCAATGCTTTAGAATGGTGCCTGCTTACCATTTCCTGAGAAATTTTCAGCCTTCTAGCTATTTCCTCTTGAGTTAGGTTTTCTCGGTATTTAAGGTCTACTACCTGCTTCTCTCTTTCGGTCAAGGTTTCTTCGGCAAGTAGGTTTAGCTGCTCCTTGAGTAACCTGTTCTCTAAAAGGTTATAAATGTCATCGAAGGATGAGTTATCTTTTAGAATATCGCCTAATGTATCCACGTTCTTAGGATCCTTCTTATAACGGAGAGAATTGAGGCGGAATGTAGTTGTGTTAATGTAGGAAACAAGCTTTGAGGGGATCATTTTGTCTCATCCGTCTAACTCCTCAAGTCCTTCCTTACTCTGAGGGAGTTGTCTTTCCTTACCTTTAAAAAATTTCTCAATAACCTTTTTTTCTTTTAGATGCTCAAAAGCGGTATAAAAGAGCTCTTCATCATCCTCACCCCTCTCGTCGTCTATTTTCTTCTTTGGTAGCTCGCGATCTAATATAACCATAGCAATTAATTCATCAGCACCATAGCTCTGGAACTCCAGTGATTTTTTCCTCATTGATCCATAACAAAATAGGATACTTTCTACAAACTCTTTCTGCTTCTTGGGGTCTTTGGTCAAAACTTCTGTATGCTCGATTATCCATTTGGCAACCAAAAAATTTCCCCTTTCATTTGGAAGACAAAGAAATACATTATCCGATAGGCCCCCTGAAGGAAATTTGCCCTGAACAAATTCCTCATAAGTCGTGCCAACGAGTCTACAAATAGCCAAACGTGATATATACGTTCTTGCCCAATCAGGAGTTTTGAGTATAAGGAAATACATATAGGGGCTAATATCTACTAATTTGTAAATGCCATTCAGCGACATATAAAACGCTTTACACAGATATTCCTCGGCCTCGTCTCTCGTCACTTCAACGTATTTCATCGTGCCTTCGAGTTTAAACTTGATTCCATCTTTACCTAACGAAACTGTGATTTTCGCTTTCTCTTCGCCCATCTTTCGCGCCCTTTACTACTTATTTTACCCCGTCTGCTACGATTTTTAAGGCGAATGAGAAAGTTTCTTTCGTATTGTTACCACACCGTAAAGGCTGTGTGGCTCCCACCGCCCTGACATACTATTGCAATCCGTTTGTTTCCACTTTTTTTGACCATAATAAGCCTCTTTAGTTATTGTTCTCAAGGTTTTCTTGTAATTACTAACTGTATAATAGTTTACATCATACTACTTATCTTATACCAAATCTAAATTCTTATAGAGCATTAATAGCATTGATTAAATATTTATATCCAGTAATAGAAGCTATAGTGGATTTGCTATAGCTGTTCAGTATAGAGGCTACAGCATCCTTT
>JBLNAE010000276.1:0-9553 GCA_050259195.1 Ignavibacteriales bacterium | reverse complement strand
AAAATAGATACCAATTAAATCCTAATACTTTAATTATAATGTAATATCCACATTTTTCCAAAACCTATTTTTCTTTCCTTCTTTGCATCTGTATTTTACTTTCCTATACTATGCCAAAACCAGCTTTCTCTATCTCAGGCAGGTCAAAAAAAGCCGCGTAGAAGCCGTAGGAAGCCCATTATTGGGACTTTTTGGGCGTGTGCTAGTCCTCCCTAGTCACTGGAAATTACAAGCCTAAAACCGTTTTATTGGTAGCGATTTTGGTAGCAATAGATAATCATAATCACATTTGCGTAAGATTGCGTAAAAGAGAGTAACAGGGATTTTCCCCTGATAGTGAGAAAACCCCCGTAAAATCAGGCTTATACTTAACTTCTGCTTTTCAGAGTTTTACGCTGTGATACTATTAAAAAGAATTAATAATTACTTGTTATCAATGGATGCCTACGTAAAAAAATAATATTTTATGAGCGATTCATGACACGAGTTAATTTCCTTTCTTGACTTCTTCTTTTAACGCCCTTTTTAAAACCTTTCCCACGGTGCTCTTTGGAAGGGAATCTCTAAATTCGATGACTTTAGGAACCTTAAATGGGGCGAGTCTCTCTTTGCAGAAGAGGATAATCTCTTCTTCTGTCATTTTCTCGCCCGGCCTTGGTACTATAAAAGCCTTTACGCATTCTCCCCTGTATAAATCCGGAACACCGATTACAGCAGCCTCAAGCACGTTTGGGTGCTCGTAAAGAGCCTCCTCTACCTCTCTTGGGTAGACGTTATAGCCACTTGAAATTATCATCTCTTTTTTCCTATCAATAATGGAAAAGTAGCCGTTTTCATCCATGCTGGCTATATCCCCCGTAAAGAGCCAGCCCTCTCTTAAAGCGATCGCCGTTTCATCCGGGTGATTCCAGTAGCTCCCCATAACCTGCGGCCCCTTCACTATAAGCTCGCCCGCCTCTCCAGCAAGGAGTTCTTTCTCTCCGCTTTCTAAATCAACGATCTTTGCGTCTGTGTCCGGAAGGGGCATTCCCACCGTCCCTGCTTTGCGCCTGCCCTTAAACGGATTGGCGTGGGTAGCGGGAGATGCCTCGGAAAGCCCGTAGGCCTCAACGATTTTCGCTCCCGTTGCCTTTTCAAATTTCTCTAAGACCTCAAGTGGAAGCGGTGCTCCTCCGCTCAGGCAAAGCTTAACTGAGTCCATGCCGTACCTTTTCACATCGGAATGATTTGCAATGGCCGTATAGATTGTAGGGACGCCGGGAAATATGGTAGGGCGGTATTTTTTTACGGCTTCCAGCACTTCGCCAAGGTTGAATCTGGGAAGGAGAACAAGCGTTGCACCGACCATAATCCCGATATTCACACAAACTGTCATCGCATAGACGTGGAAACAGGGAAGCACAGTAAGTATTCTTTCTTTTCCATCTGAAATCCCTTCCTCGCCAATCCAGAAGCGAATCTGATAGGCATTTACAACCAGATTCTTATGCGAAAGAACCGCGCCTTTAGATATTCCGGTAGTTCCGCCTGTATACTGAAGCACTGCAACATCTTCGGAATCAACATTGGTCTTCGTGGGTTGAGGTTTCCCTCTCGTGAGTTCTGTAAACCTATAATAGCCCTCTTGGGATGGCATGGTCCCAAACTCTGCTCTTTTTATAAATGGATAAACCAAGTTTTTTGGAAATGGAAGAAAATCATCTACGCTTCCTACAATTACGTTCTCTAGGCGAACTTTATCTTTTATGGATTTTATATTTAGAAGAGCGCGTTTAAGGTTGAGTGTTACTATTGTGTATGCGCCTGAGTCTTCCAACTGATATTGGAGCTCCCTTTCTGTATAAAGGGGATTTGTGTTTACGACAATGGCTCCGGCTTTTAGGACACCGTAGTAGGCTATGATTATATGTGGGGTATTAGAAAGATAAAGTGCGACTCTGTCCCCTTTTTTTACCCCTAATCCGGCTAGAGAGTGAGCAAATTGATTTGAGAGTTTAAGGAGTTTGCTATATGTGATTCTTTTGCCCATGAATATCAAGGCGTCTCTTTTGGGGTGCCTTTCTGCGGCGTTCTCAAGGAATTTAAACACGGGAATTCGAGGGTAATCAAGGGTCTTAGAAACCTCCAAATCATAATTCCTATGCCAGATTCTCTCTTCCATTGTCGCTATGAGGATTAATTCTCTCACTCTATTTTACAATTATAATACGCCATAAGACAATCTTTTATTGTCGCAATGAGCTGCATCGCCCGTCCGTGTGTTTGCCTGGAATATTAAACTTCAAAGACCTCTTGCTTTCTTAGAGTAAAATAATGTTTAATTTAACATTAAAACCAAAAATTCTGGAGATTAAATCTAGTGACGTTTATAGACATATTTTTCTCGAAAAGAGTCATCATCTCACTCCTTCTAATCATCTGTATATCTCTGATACTTACTCCTTTTCATCTTGTCGGCGCTTTGGGATTTGAGTTTTCAATAATTATCGCATTTGCTTCGGCATTTATTTCACTCTTTATATCCGCCGAGTTTGTCAACCTTGATTTGAAAAAAGGATTTATGAGAGAAAAAAGGTTCTCTGACGTGGTATCTTCAATTTTTATTGTAGATCTCATTCTGCTTATTCTTCCCCTGGGCGTTGGACTCATAAATTCAAACCTAAAAAGCGACTGCTATATAAAGGAGGGGTTAATTTTTTATGGGTTGATACCTGTTGTTACTGTATTCTTTTCCTCATCTCTAGGGCTTCTCCTGGGGAATATATTTCCAAAAAGAGGGTTCTTTTTAGGCTCTCTTGTGCTTGTCTCTACGATATTCTTTTCCCTCTGGAAACTCTATAGCGACCCGCCGATTTTTTCCTATAATCCCGTCTTTGGATTCTTTCCGGGTCCGCTCTATGATGAGGCAATCCCAATCACCACTACGCTTGTTATATACAGGCTGATTGTAGTTCTCTGGGGCATTCTTTTTCTCATTGTTCTCAGGCTCATACGCGGTTTTAAGTACAATACGGTTAGAGTGGTAGACATCTTGGCTGTTCTCATATTGATTTCGGCTCTTATCCTATCGCATATGAAAGAGGGGGAGCTTGGAATCGAATATACAAGAGACTACATTACTAGGAATTTTCTTACAGCTTCAATCCAAACCGAGCACTTTGTGATTTATTACACTCCCGGCACACCCGAAGCCGAGCATATTGCGCTTATCGCGGGCGACCATGAATGGAGATACCACCAGTTAAAAGAGTTCCTTCAGGTAAATTCAGATTATGCGGTTCCACAAAAATCATCCCTCTGGATCACCAGCTGGAGCGGGGATACCCCAACTCCGAAAATCCGCCCATACATCTACCCCGACATAGAAACAAGGAAGAAGCTCATAGGCGCGGGAGAGACGACAATTGCAAACCCCATACACAGGGAGATTCATCTCGTCTACGATTCGTTTCCAAATCCGGTGCTGAAGCACGAACTCACCCATGTCATGTCGTCTGAGTTCGGAATGAAGGTGCTTCGAATAAGCCCTAAGATCGGATTGATTGAAGGGCTTGCAGTTGCCGCCGACTGGAGTTCAGGCGAGTTAACGCCGCACGAGTGGTCAAAGGCGATGATTGAGGCTAAAATTGCCCCCGACATCAAAGAAATTGTAGGAATTGGATTCTGGCACGCTCCGCCGCAAAAGAGCTATATGGTTATGGGCTCTTTTGTCCGCTATCTCATAGACACTTATGGGATTGAAAAGTTTAAAACTGTATACAGAACCGGAAATTTCTCAATCTATGGGAAGAGTCTCGACGGATTGATCGCGGATTGGAAAACGTTTTTAGACGGTATACCTCTCCCTGAAAACGCTCCGACTCTTGCCGAATACAGGTTCAGCGAGCCAGGCATTTTTCAGGCGGTGTGTCCCAGAAAGGTAGCATTTTTAAGGAAAAAGGGACTCGAGGCATTTAGAAATGGAAATCTCTATAAAGCTGGAAAATTCTTTGTCAAAGCTCTGAATTTTGATAAAACCGATCCCATTCTTATACAGAGCTTGGCATACACATACTACTACGAAAATGATTATATTAAACTCATGAACATCATTAATGGAGCACAGCCGCTTTCCAGCGTGGATAAAAATATTTTAGAAAACCTTCGGGGAAATGTCCTTTGGCAATCTGGAAAAGACGCAAAATCCGTTTTTGAGTCGCTCCTTACAAAGCCCATTCCCGACGACATAAAAAGGGAAATTGAGATAAAGCTCTCTGCCATTTCATACGGCGGAGAGATTGAAAAGAGGATTCGTGAGTATTTCGGCACGAGGGATAAACTGAGTCAGGTTGTGATGGTTGAAGAAATCATGAGAATCTTTCCTGGCTACTCCCCCGCCTATTATCTGGCTGGAAGAATCTTTTTTGGTAAAGCCGATTACAAAAGGGCCATTTTTTTTCTCGTTAAATCGGAGTCGTTAGGACTTCCATCGGAGAACCTGGAGGGAGAAAACTCGCGAATTCTCGGAATTTCTCTTTTTGCGACCGGGGATTACGAAGGAGCGATAAAAAGGTTTGAGCACATTGTAAACACAACCTCAGATAAAGCCCTCAAAGATTACGCGCTCGATTTTATAGATAGATGCAAATGGGCTAAAAAGATGTAGGGGCAGGCATGCCGTGCCCCTACAATTTCCAAATATACGATCGATTTTTCAAAAATCATACTGTGCTCCTGGACGGGTTGAACTAGTTGGTGTATCCGATATACTCTTAGCTCATAAAAATGAATAAATACAAGATAGCCGTTTGCGTTTCTCTTTTTGTTATAGTTGCCGACCAGATAACGAAGATACTAATCCGCTCAAATCTTGCGCTTTTCGAGAGAATCCCGGTGCTTCCTTTTCTCGATATAACGCATCTGAGAAATCCGGGAGCGGCCTTCGGTATGCTAAATAACCTCTCCGAAAGTATGCGTATGCCCCTTTTTGTGTTCATACTGGTTGTGGCTTTTACAGCGATATTTCTTTTTCTAAAAAAAGCGGAAGGCAACGACAGGATTCTTATTTTCTCCCTTTCCCTTATTCTGGGTGGGGCTATTGGGAATTCGATTGACAGATTCAGGCTTGGATACGTTACGGATTTTATTGATTTTCACCTGCTTGGAGATTCTAAGTATCACTGGTTTCCTTTTAATGTGGCCGATGCGGCGATTACAATCGGGGTTATATTAATCTTGTTTGAAGCCCTTTTCTTGAAGAGGGGTAGCAGATCAGTCACGAATTGACCTGAATGAAGTAAGCAGAATACAGTATACAGAACATAGAATAGAGGGGCTTGAGGTTTTTCCCTGTATTCTGCCTACTATATCCTGTATTCTTCTGTTCGTATATATTCGTGCTCATTCGTGGCTAATTAATTACAAGGTTAAGTAGATATGTTTACGGGAATAGTTGAAGATATAGGAACGGTTAAGGAAATAAAGCCTGGGACGAAAGAGGTTCTCTTTACGATTAAAACGAAAAATATAGAAGTAAAAGAAATTAAACTCGGGGACAGCATCTCAATAAACGGAATCTGTCTTACGGTGATCTCCATTGGAGACGGCGCATTCACCATAGAAGCCTCTCACGAAACTCTGAAAAGGACAAATCTTTCAAAACTAAAGATAGGAAGTAAGGTAAACCTGGAGCGATCTCTAAGATTAAACGATAGACTGGGCGGTCATATCGTAAACGGCCATGTAGATGGAGTAGGAAAGGTGGGCTCTATGCAGAAGCGGGGTAAATCAATTGAAATCTGGTTTTCTCTCCCGAAAGGGCTTTCCACATATGTCGTAGAAAAGGGTTCGATAGCGATAGACGGAGTGAGCCTTACCGTAAACGCTGTAAACGGAGACAGGTTTTCAGTTAATATAATTCCCTACACGCAGGAAGCCACGATATTCGGCAAAATGAAGCCGAGGGATTCGGTAAACATAGAGTGCGACATAATAGGAAAGTACCTGGAGAAATTTGTGAAGAATAAAAATAGTAAATAGATTGTGATTAAAAACAAAAACCTGAAAAACATCTTCCTTATAGGCTTTATGGGTGCGGGAAAGACGAGTGTGGGAAGGGTACTTGCCAGAAAACTCGGACTGGACTTTAGAGACCTGGATGAAGTGATCAAGGAGGAAATCGGAATGGCAATTCCAGAGATATTCTCAAGGTTCGGGGAGGATTTTTTTAGAAATGAGGAGTCAAAAGCCCTCTGGTCTGTAGCCCGGGCGAAGAATCAGGTGGTTGCAACGGGAGGGGGTGTGGTTTTAAAAGAGGGGAACTGGGAAGCGATGAAAAATGACGGGATTACGATTTATCTTAGAGCCTCTGACGAGGTTCTATGGAGCCGTGTAAAGAGCAGCACGTCACGTCCGCTCCTTCAGGTGGAAAATCCGTTTGAGAGGTTGCAGGAACTTCTTTCCAAAAGAGTTCCCCTATATGAAAGAGCCAATTTAATAGTTAATACCGAGAATCTTTCTCCTGCAGACGTAGCGGAAAAGATAATAAGAGAACTTTACGGCTGAAAGACGTAAAGTGTATGTGGCATTATCGTTGGTGCTATTTGTTCAAACATCTATTTAATCCAAAAAGGAGAAAAATAATGGCTATAAATAAACCGGAAGACGCTCATCGGCTTTTCGCCGCTGCATTTAATTCTGAGGACGTGGAATCCATAATTGCCCTGTATGAGCCTGAAGCGACACTTGTTCCACAACCCGGGCAGGTAGTAAAGGGCATCAGTGCTGTACGAGAGGCCTTGCAAGGCTTTCTTGCGCTTAAGGGGAGAATAAGTGTGGAAACACAGTATATCATCCAAGCCAAAGACACAGCGCTGATGCGTGGAAAGTGGCATCTTGTTGGCACTGGACCCGATGGCAAGTCCATCGAGATGAACGTAACAGCACAGAAGTCATCCGGCGCCAGCCCGATGGAAGTTGGCTTTTCGTCATTGATCATCCGTTTGGCGCCGATTAAAAGAATAAAAGGGTTAAGCGGAGGAAGGGATAATGGCAAAAAGTGTTGATTTTCTACTTATTGGCGGCGGGCTTGCGAGCGCAACCGCTGCCGAAACGCTGAGAGAAGAGGGAGCTAAAGGCAAAATCATTATTATATCTGCGGAAAATTCCCTTCCCTATCACCGTCCGCCTCTTTCCAAAGGGCTCCTTCTTGGAAGTCAAAAAAAGGAGAGTATATTTGTTCTCGAAGAAGGCTACTATGAGGAGCAGAAGATTGACGTAATACTCGACACAAAGGCTCTGGCAGTTCATCCTGAAAGTAAAATAGTCGAAACCGATCATGCCGGAGAATTTCAGTATGAGAAACTCCTTATTGCCACAGGATGTAGTTTAAAGAGACTCGATGTTCCCGGAGCGGATTTATCGGGTATCTACTATCTTCGCACCATTGCCGACGCTGAAGCCTTGAAGGAGGCAATGTCGGAGACGAAAAGGGCTGTTGTTGTCGGCGCGAGTTTTATCGGAATGGAGCTTGCCTCTTCGTTCGTTAAGAGCGGCATTCAGACAACGATTATCACACAAGAAAACCTTATATTCGATAAATTGGATTCTCCTGAAATCTCCGAGTTTTTCATTGAATATTACAAATCTCACGGTGTCGAGATGGTTCTTGGAGAGACGATAAAGGAGTTTCAGGGAAAAGGCCGTGCGGATTCGACAGGCTCACCACGGGTTAAAAGTGTTGTCACAAGCACGGGGAAAACCTTCCCATGTGACATTGTTGCAATTGGCGTGGGCGTTACTCCTGATATAGATTTTCTTTGTGGAAGCGGGATTAAATTAGACGATGGTATTCTCGTAAACCAGTACATGCAGACGAATAAGCCGGACATATATGCTGCGGGGGATGTCGCCAATTTCTTTGATCCGACCTTTAGAAGGCACAGGCGAATAGAGCACTGGGATAACGCAATAAAGCAGGGACAGATTGCCGCAAGGAACATGCTGGATCGGAGGCAGTCCTACCGCGCCGTTTCGTATTTCTTCTCTGATGTGTTTAATATTTCTTTTAATTTTTTCGGATGCACGGCGGATGCTGACGAGAGAATTATTAGAGGCTCAACGGAAGACGAATCTTTTTCCCTTCTTTACCTGAAGGATGGAGTGCTTCGAGCGATCTTTTCTCTTGAGCTTAGTCCAGCTGAAGCCAAAGCGGCGGAATCGCTCATACTAAACCATGTCAGTTTAAGTAGCATAAAAGAGAAACTGCCCGACAAAACATTCCCACTTGAAAAAATGGCGGTTCAGACCGTGCTCGTTCTACAAGGGGGAGGTGCGCTGGGGGCGTTTGAATGCGGGGTTATAAAGGCGATGGAGAAGAAAAAAATTTATCCCGATATTGTTGCGGGTGTCTCTATTGGGGCGTTTAATGCGGCAATCATCGCCGGTAATCCAAAGAGCGCTGCGGCGGCACTTGAGGCTTTCTGGAATGAGCTTGCCATAAACACGCCGGATGCCTCCAACGAAGATATGAGGCATCTCCTTTCATCCTGGTACATTCTTGCCTTTGGCAATCCCAAGTTTTTTCGTCCCAGATGGTTTATGCCTATTTCGTATCCTGGCAATTTACCCGTGAACTGGACGAGTTTTTATGACCCTTCCCCTGTAAAAGACCTTCTTCACAAATATGTAGATTTTGAGGGATTAAAAGATAGTCCGATTCGCCTGCTTGTAAGCGCGGTGAATGTAGAAACATCGGAGCTTAAAACATTTGATAGCTATACCGACGACATTACGCCGGACCACATCCTTGCTAGCGGAAGTCTCCCTCCGGGGTTTCCCTGGACGACAATTGGCGGGAGGCACTACTGGGATGGCGGAATTGTAAGCAACTCGCCGCTTGATCAGGTCATTGAGCTACTGGGATCGGCAGGCAAGAAGGTCTATATTATAGATCTCTATCCGGCCCATAAGCCTCTTCCCCGGAATATGATGGAGGTACTTGCGCGGAGGGATGAAATTTTTTATTCGGAGAAAATTAATGAAAATATCCGCACAAAAGAGCTTATTGATAATTATAAACGGCTGGTTGAAGAGCTAATGGGCTACCTTGAGCCGTGGGTAGTTGGGCAAATCGAGCACAGGCCGCTTTACATTCGGACTATGGGAGACGCGCCTCCGATTTCCATTACGCGGATCATATATGAAGGAGAGGAGGGCGAGCCTGCATCGAAGGACTATGATTTTTCGCGCAAATCCATTGAAGAGCACAAAAAGGAAGGCTACAGAATCGCTAAAAGGATACTGGAGAAAGAAAAAGATACGGAAGGGGAAAGACAGACATAAAAATAGGGATTATCTTCTCACCGCTTTGGAAAAATAGCTTACAAACTCTTCGGGCATCATATGTGCGGCGCGGGCGAGTTTCTCTAACTGCTCCGGATCTTCAAAATCACTTTTCTTGAGTTTTATCATGTACTCTTCTGCAACCTCATAGGATTCTGTATCAATATCTACGAGACGGATTCTTGTTCTTCCTGTTTTCGGGTCTAAGATCTCGTTGAAGTGTATGGGAACC
>JBLNAE010000275.1:0-14049 GCA_050259195.1 Ignavibacteriales bacterium | reverse complement strand
GTACCACTTAAATGTACGGTATCCTGATATGTGAAACCACACTACTATAGTCATTATCTCACTCATTGATAATGTGCTGTGGGTTAGCCTTTTGATCTTTCCATCTGATATGAGTTGCTCTATCCATTTCTTCTCAAAGCTCTTGCAAAAGTCATCAATATCACAGAATATATTTAATAACATTCCTTAGCTCTCCTTTGTGGTTGGTTTTTCTTGAGTTAATAATTCCTACCACATTTGGAGAGCTTTTTACATCCAATCCTTACATCGAACTCACGTTAATTTAGCCTGGGATGACACCTATCGCACTCCTCTTTCATATAATGTCGGTTAATCTACACAATTATAGCAAATCCTATTTCTATTTGTTACTATATCGGATTCTTCACAATCTCTATTTTTATCTTGATATTACCTTCCCCAGCCTCGGAAATTGTTTCTTTCTTAACCTGTCCAATTGGATTTAGCTTCTCAATTAGCTCATTCAGTTTCTTAGAGTCAATCTCTGCGGCAATTACGTTTTTATTCTCAAAGGATTCAGTTTTGGTTACTCTTCCTCCAAGCTCTGTAAGAGTCTTCTCAATCTCTTTGCTTGCGGAATCAACGCCCTTGACATTAATGGTTAAATTCACATTCTCCTTTTCATCAAACGATGATTCCGCTCTTTTATATGATAAGGCCCCTTCTTGCTCTGATTTTGCAACAGCGCCTGCTGATGGAGCGGCCTCGTTCTGCCGTTTTGCGAGCATAGGAGAAGGTTTGAACGATTCTTTGGATTTGCCTGCCTTGCCCGGCGGGGCTTTTGGCTCTTCTGCAATCGGGGGTTGTTTCGGGGGCTTGGCAGGGGCGGGTTTATTTTCGCTAATGATTTTATCTTTCTCTCGTGAAAGGGCTTCAGGCGCTCTATTCTCTGGTGGTGCTTTTAAAATCTCATTATGAGTCTCCGGTTTTATTTCTGGAAGAAATGCCTTGAACATATAAATCGAGATTACCACCGCTAGGACGGCGGCAATGGCCTCGATAGGCAATTTTATGTGAAGCGGATAAAATAACTTTTCAAGTATTCCCTTCTTCGGCTGAGATTCTGATCTCACTTTCGCCATAATCCTCTCTGTCAGCCACTGAGGGGGTTCTATTTCTTCGAGATTCTGTGCATAATCAACTGTTTTCCTCAAATCGGAAAGGGATTCACTGCACATCTCACATGACATGAGGTGCTCATCAATGAATCCCTTTTCTTCTGAAGAAACGAGACCATCTATATAATCTGATAATTTTTCTCTAATTTTACTGCATTCCATCTATACGTCCCCAATCACTTTCTTTAAGCAGCCCTTAAGAGCGTCTCTTGCTCTCGAAAGTCTGGATTTAACAGTGCCCTCCGGTATTTTAAGAATATCACTTATCTCATCATAAGAGAAACCCTGTATATCCCTTAAAACGATCGCCTCTCTCAATTCATCTTCAAGGGAGTTTATACATGTTTGCACCCTTTGCTGAGTCTCTTTTTTCTCAAGCCTTTCAATTACGGAAGGCTCATTCGATACAGGCTCTACTTTTATTTGAGCGTCACCCGTAGGGACGGGATCATCTATCGAAAACCGTTCATAGTAAAGCTGGGACTTTAACTGTTTGAGACGATTTTTCGAAAGGTTAATAACTATAGCGCAGAGCCACGTAGAGAACTTGGCTTTCTCTTCAAAGTTTTTGATGCCTTTATATGCGGAGATAAATGCGTCCTGAACAACCTCGCACGCCTCTTCATGGTTTCCTATCATCCTGTAGGCGATGTTTAGCATATTCTTCTCGTGCTTTCTTACGAGCGATTCAAAGGCATTGAGGTTGCCTTTTCTGCATAGAGCCACAAGCCGAGAATCTTCGTCTGCTACTGACTGATTTTTGCCCTTCATCTGGTTAGACAATTTGGTCGGGAGATTTGTTCTCCATAGTTCGGAAAAGTTAGCGCGTATTATGGTCTTAGATATCCCGGCGGGATTCCCTCTCGACGGGCTTCTTCCTCGAGGTCTTCTCTTTCTTGCTTAATTAATGTCAGCTGGTCTTCTAGCTGTGCTAGATAATCATTCAAGTACCTGAGTTCTTGTATAGAGTAATCAGCAAAGTACCCATAGATGAGCCGGAGATTAACCTCTCTTTTCTTTTGGCTAATTTGTCTCTTTGTGGTCTTAATCTCTTCGATAAGAGCATTTTCTTTGGCACTAATCTCCAGCGCGCGGCCTCTGAAATCTTCTCTCAGAGCCTCTTCTTCTCTTTTCTTTTCTAAATCTGCCTCTGGATTTTCCTCTTCCGGGAAAGCGGGAACCGTTTTTGTAGAATTAACCTTTGTTTCTCCGCCTGGCTCTTCCCCTTCTATTACAACAGTTTTTGGTTTTTTATCTTCGGGAATAGTTTTAGGATCGTCTGTAAAGTGAATGGTCCCGTCTTCATCAACCCATTTATAGATGGTTTTTGAGTAGGATGGGGTAAGGGGGACGAGTAGAAAAAGCAATACGGATATATTTAGGATTCTGTTTAAATGAACTCTGAGCATAGCTTAGCCCCATTCATAAAAATACATCTTGTGCCCAGTAAGTTCAAATTTGGACTTGAGCTAATTGAAATAGGGAAAACGTATCATCTAACCTTTTACGTCGGATTAATTAATCTATTTGACAGTTTTTGCCCGCAAATAGTATAATCAAATCACTATGGGAAAAGATGTGATAGAGACTGTAATTGATTGGATTAAGGAATCAAAAAAGATCATTGTCCTTACCGGGCCTGAACTATCCGCCGAATCCGGTGTGCCAGACTTTTCGGATCCTAAGATTAATCCAGATATTAATGATTTTCGTGTCAAAAGAGAGGTAAGGGCCCAGTACTGGAAAAAAATAAAGGAACTCTATCCTGTGATTGCAAAGGCTCAGCCGAATCCGGCCCATGAAGCGCTTGCCGAACTTGAGATGATTGGAAACCTCGACTCTATTTTTACACAAACAACGGATGGACTCCATCAGCGTGCTGGAAGTTCCTCGGTTATGGAACTTAATAGCACAATTCTATGGGTGACTTGTACGAGTTGCGGAAAAGACTACCGAACGGATGAGATTCTATCATCTCTTGAAAAAGGTAAAAAAGAGGTTCCTGAGTGCGAAGTATGCGGCAAAGACATTTTAAAACCTCCGATTTCGTTTCCCGGACAGCCGCCTCCTCATTGGGAAGTAAGAGAAGCATGGATGCGGCTCCGTAACTGTGATCTCTTTATTGTTGTCGGTTCATCTCTTGACGCTCAACCCGTTTCCTCTTTTCCTACGCTTGCAAAGGAGAACGGAGCTAAGATTGTGATAATCTCTGAAAGAGAAGGAACAGCCGATGATTATGCGGATGCGGTTATATATGGAAAGCCAAGTCAGGTGCTTCCCTATTTGATAAAAAAAGTGAAAGAAGGAATCACCTTATCTTAGCTTGTTCATTTATTAAGACTATCTTAGGTTTGCGCTTAACTGCACTCTTGCCGTTGTTGTGAGTGCGGGTGAAACAGTCTCGGCTAGATCGAAGATAGAGGTATGACGAATAAAAATAAATCGGGAGAACTATACAAAAGGGCCGAGGCCGTTGCCGATATGTTTAATCATGGGTTTGAAGAGATTATTAAAAGACCTGAGTGGGCCGAATATTTCTACAAAATCATTCCTGAAAATAAGGAAAAAGTCCGTGAAGAAATTCTCTCTTTTATCACGCATGCTCTTACGGTTCTGCTCAGGATGAACGGGTACGTTCAGGATTTAGAAGATGTTGAGACATTCATGGTACGCTTTGTGGATCAGGTCGGAGGGTGGAACGATTCTTTATTTAAGAGAATAGAAGAATATAGGGCGATTGATAGAGAAAGAGGAGACGCCCTCAGTTCCGCCGTGCAGATCCGTTTTGCAAAGCACTTGTCTTCGGTGCTCCTTGGAACTGAGTCTGAAGATGGAGAAGTGCTTCTTGGTCTTTCGGATTTAGGAACACTCTTCCTTATGAATTTTATAACGCCGACACTAACGGAAGCGTTTTACAATCAGGCTCAGAGAGAAAGGAAAAAATGGTGGGAGTTTTGGAGGTAAAAAGGAGAATATATGGCTGATGAAAAAGATTTAATCTCCGATGAAATAAAAAAGTACGTCTCAAACCTCGATAGGGACATATACACCGTAAGCAACATTCCTGAGGAGGTTGTAGCAGTGATATTCGCTTATGTGAGCAGAAGTTCAAAGAGCTTCAGAGAAAACATAGGCGTTGTGATAAAAGAGGAAGAGCTAGGCCAGGAAAGGGCGGCCAAATTTCATGAAAAGTGGGTTCTTCACTATGGCCATGCTTCAGTTGCAGAGCACGCGACGGTCCATATCGGAATTGAAAGAGTATCGCGGCTTTTCTCATCGCTTTTAGAACTTTCAAACGAGCATCTATCCTTTACCGAATATTCACAGAGATACCAGAAGCCGAAGAAAGGAGATTTTTATGTTCCTGAGGAACTTGAGAAAAAGCCATCTTTGCTCCGTGAATATGTGGATTTAAACAATCATCTGTATGATACATACGTTCAGATAAATGATAAGCTCTATGAGTTTCTAAAGAGAGAAATTTCCGCTCCGGAAGGAACGGATGAAAAAACGCATCTGAGGGCTTTAGAAAAAGTCGCTTTTGAGGATGCGAGATATGCCCTTAGTCTTGGAACCTATACTAATTTAGGAATGACCGGGAATGCGAGGGCTATTGAAGAGTCACTTACAAAGCTCCTTTCGAGCAAATACACGGAGGCAAGAAAAAGAGCCGAGGAAATAAAAAAAGAAGTGAGGTTCTCCGTCCCTACTTTGGTGAAATACGCCAACGAAAGTAGATACATTAAAGAGACGAGGCAGGAGCTTGAATATTTGTCTTGTTCTATTCCAAAGGAGGAGAGTGGTAGGAGTGAAATCCGATTACTAGACTGGACTGGAAAAGGTGTGCATAATCCTGAAAAGGTGGCAGTGGATAAAATGATAAGGGCGATTCTCTTTGAGCATTCCGATTTGAAATATGAGAATATAGAGAAAAAAGCTCAAAGCGCGAACTGGGAAAGCAAGTTAATCATACTTAGAAAAGCAATAGAAAAACTCGGCAAGTACGATAATCCAATAAACGTTTTTAAGCTCATTGGCTACGAGGCTGAATTTGTTGTAAGCGAAGCCTGCTGGCATCAGCTCCTAAGACATAGAAGGGTAAATTGGATTGCCCAGGAGCCAAGCGTTTCAAATGGAATCACCGTGCCTCCAAATGTGAGGCAATCGGGAGGAGAAGAATTGCTTCAAGAAGCCGCAAAAATGAGCGAAAGGCTCTATGAAAAATTGATGGATGAAAATCTCACTGAAGTTGCAAGCTACGTTGTCACAAATGCCCATAACAGGGGTGTAATGGGGAGCTTCGACCTGTGGGAGCTCTACCATCTCGTTAATCTCAGAATGTCTGAGGGAGCGCAGTGGGACATTAAAAACATTATAAGAGTCCTTGCCGAAGAGATTCATAAGTACCATCCAAATCTCGTATCTCCTGCGCTAAGGAGGATTCATAGTTCCTCATGAGAGCCATTTTCACAGTTAAGCTTCTTTAGATTTGTGAAACCACCGCTAAGCTGAATTTCATTCAGTTCTTGTTGGTGAAGGTATATTAATCCGGTGAACTTTGCGAAGGAGTGTATTGTGAGCGTGCCCAGGCGAAGTGCCGTATTTGATGTATTTGTAAATTTTAATGAGCAATTAAGAGAGACAATTCGCTCATTCCTCCATGCTCTTGAGTATGTTGATGCACTGTATCATCTCCAAAATGCTAAGGAGACTTCCTTGGTATTGGAAAATAATCTTTTTGGAAGAATAGTAGAAACTCTGAAAAAGGGAGCGCTTTATTTATCCGGCGAGGAGAGGCTCGATTTAGAAAAAAAGATAGATTCAATTGCGTGTGGCATATATGATTTATATCCTATTACGCTGAGACATAGAGGAGAAGATTACATTGATTTAACTATAGGCAAAATCTTCTCCACGGATAAAAATAATCGCGGATGTTATTCTGGAGCAATTGGGGTTATTAATAAATCATTCGATAATCTGATTCGGACTTATGATGAGAAAATGGATTTTTTTCTTCAAAAGCTTCCAATTCCCGAAGAGTATAAAGGGTCTTCCGTTAGAGACAACACACCTGTTATGAGGTGCATTGATGTGTTTTCCCTTGCCGGAGAACTCAATATTAGACATAAACCTATTTGCGTGTTTTTTTCAGGCGGCGGTTCCGAGAATCTATCTACTCTTTCAATGGTGACCGTGTTTATAAATATATACGTTCGCAGATTTGAGCTTATATCGAAGGAGATTGCGAGGAACTACATTGAGAGTTATTCAACCATAGGTACCCTTGATTACGAAACTATTGCCAGGCTTTTACTCCTCTGGCTTCGAGGCCACGACGTTGGGCATTTCTATGGAGTGGATTCCCTTGAGAAGAAGATGTCTGAACTGGATAAAACCTATTTGATTCTCCAGGAGCTTAAATCCGATGCGGTAGCATTCTACAATCTGAGGTACCTTGCTGATGATCTGCTAAAGGATGACCTGCTCGCGAAAGCATATATAGTTGCGGTTTCTGAGATGTTTAGATACATAAGGAGGGGCAAATTCTATAACTACGCAGACACCGCTTCGGCGTTTTTGGCGTATATGTACTTTAAAGAAAGTGGCTCGGTTGAGTTCGACAAAGATGCGAAGAAGTTTAAAATCAATTTCAATAAGCTGGAGAGCGATATTGAGAATTTAACTACAAATCTCCTTAAAATATTTGCCAAGGGGGATATAAGAGAGGCAATCGAACTTGTAAATCGCTGGGGAAACATTAAGGAACTCGGACAATACAATCTACCCGATGAGCTTGGAGTTTTGGAGAATGCCGATATACCACATTACATTGACCTCAACTTTGTCACAAGGGATAAGATTTTAGATTCGGATTAGTCAGCAATAGTTCTGTGAGGTAATGGCAAAAAGCAATTTCAGTTTGATCTTTTAAAAACCTACGTCTATCATAATTTATTCCCAAACAACTCTCTTTAGACTGTCTAAATGTATTTATGGTTTTCTGGTTATCCTATAGACAGCCTAACTGTCTTGCCTGTAGATTCATCTGTTAGAACGAGGCTACCGTCCTTAGTAATTTCAAGCTGTTCATTGGCGTTGAGGAGTTCAAAGCCGTAGATTTTCCTATCGGGAGAAACGTCAATATTCAATTCATCGCTTATACGGATAGTTTCGACCTCCGTAGCCTTTTCCCTAAGCCTTATATATGCGATGTTGTATCTTGGGTCATAACTTACCTTCATGTTTTCACCCCCTAAAAATATTTTACTACAACTGTAATTACAACGAAATCTTGACCTTCTTTAACGGCATAGGCTTCTACCTGTTTTGTCTTATATTTCTTGCCTCTCCATATATCTTCGAAAGTGAAATTGCGCCTAAATCCAGTCCTATTGAATTTTGCAGGGAACTGTTCTCCCTCTTCCACGGTTTTTGTTATTTCCTCCTCGGTTGTTCCGCGTTCTTGCATTCGTTCTTTAGCATGTGGATGAATCTTGATAGCCATCACAACTCTCCTCTAAATACCTAAAAAGTGCGATGAAATCAATTTTGCTCTATTTTATGTATAAACCTATTATATAACCAAATACGGTTTTATTGCTATACTATCGGATAAACAAAAATTATTTAAGCAGAAACGAATAGAGTTGTTATAATATTAGGAATTAACTGAGGAGAAAAGCCATGCTTGTGAGAGATTATATGACGAAAAATCCTTTAGTAGTTTCCGTTGAGACTGAAGTGAGAAGGGCGTTTCAGCTGCTAAAGAAGCACGGGTTTCGTCAATTTCCTATCCTGAAAGACGGCAAGCTCGTTGGAATCATTACGGATAGAGATCTCCGTACGACGCTTCTGCGACCAAATCTCACTGTAGAAGACATTATGACGATTAATCCTGTAACGATTGGAGAAGACGCCTCCCTTGAGGCTGCCATGTTAATACTCGAAAAAGGGAAGTTCAACGCCCTTCCCGTAGTCTCTAAGTCCGGAGAACTTATCGGAATTATCACGGTGACCGATGTACTTGATGCGTTAATTAATCTTCTTGGCTTTAGAGAAGCTCAAACTAGGGTATATGTTGAAGCTCCTGAAGGGGATTCCCTGCCCCTTTGGGAGATAATTCAGACAATTCAAATTGGCGGCGGGAAGGTTTTATCCGTTATGTCGGAGGGGAAGGGTAGAAGAAAATACTACATCCATGCGACAAAATACGATTTTAAAAATGCGGCAAAGAAGCTGAAAGAAAAGGGAGCAAGCGTTGTGGAGATAGCGGTTTGATTTTTATTATTTTCTGAATATTTTTCTACTCCATAGGGGTTTCCCTTATAAGTTCGTCCCAATGTTCCTGAGTAATTATCATGATTTTTTTCCAAACTTTTTATACCCCTCTTCTTCGGGAAAGAGTTTGTTAAAGACCTCGTCCCTTTTTTCAAGCCACTTATCTATTGCGGTATAGTTTTTAAACCTGACAACGGTTTTAAAAGTCCATGATGGCTCAAGAGTGTGAATTCTCTGCGTATACATTTTTATCTCGCCATCAATTAAGCCCATTTTTTCTATCTCTTTCCAGAAGGGAAAGACCTTCTTTTTATAAAGCCCAAGAAATTCATCTTGGTGCTCCGGTCTTACTTTGTAATAACTTTCTTCTATAACGACCTGGTATCTGCCTTCCTCAGCGAAGCAATATACCCTTGGAAAAGATGGTACGATAAAGGCAATAAAGGCTAGAAACAGAGTCCGTTTCATTTATCACCTCCGCAAGAGTTTTAGATGAATCTGTAAGTATGGTCATCTATTTATCATTGATTTTGACTTATAGTACTTTTTCAGGAAAAAGTCAAGAACGCCCGGCATAGTGGCGTTCATCAAGATTAGAAGCCTTGCAAGCGGAAAGGGAAACACTTCGGACTTTGGATTCTCGGCGCATTTTACGATTGCATCGGCGACTTGATAAGCAGACTGAGTGAACATTTTCGGAGTCTCAAACCTTCGTCCCGCCCTACTTTTTATAACGTCAAAGAACTCGGTTGTAGTCGTAACGGGATAAACTAAACTCACGTAAATACCCGTTCCCATAAGCTCGACTCTCATAGCCTCTGAAATTGCATTAATCGCAAATTTAGTGGCGCAGTACGCCCCCATCAATGGAAAGGCGCGCTTGCCCGCAACTGAAGAGATATTTATTATGTGTCCGCTTCCCTGTTTTCTCATCTGAGGGAGCGCTGCTTTGGTCGCGCAAAAGGTTCCCATTAAATTTACGTCTATAATCTCGCGCATATCATCCGGTGAGGTCTCTTCAATTGAGGCGATCTGTCCGAATCCCGCATTATTTACAAGAATGTCAATCCGCCCAAATCGCTCCAGGGTTTTTTCAATCATGCGCTCAACTTGGGTTTGGTCCGATA
The DNA here is from genome assembly GCA_050259195.1 of Ignavibacteriales bacterium. Classification (GTDB taxonomy): domain Bacteria; phylum Desulfobacterota_D; class UBA1144; order Nemesobacterales; family CSP1-2; genus PSLL01. The sequence continues at coordinate 4,502 of JBLNAE010000275.1, read as the reverse complement.
CCTCTGTAGGTATAATGAGGGCTTCGCCTTCGAGCCTGTTTATTATTCCTGCCACTTCCTCAAGCCTATTTTCTCGTCTTGCTGCAAGCGCAACTTTGACCTTTTTTTGGGCGAATAGAATCGCCGTCTCACGTCCAATTCCGCTCGATGCTCCCGTGATGATCGCTACGGAATTTTCCAGATTTTTCCCCATGTTTGTGTTCTGGTTATTCTACACCAAACAGGGTTTTAGTTACAGGTATATTTAATACCGATTTGATTTTTGATATTGTATAACAGAGCCTGTTGTCGCAGAAGCGGTCACGAGTCTCGCCGGTGGAATTCGCTGATGCTTGCAATAACAACTCGTTGAACACTGTTATCCAATGGGATCGATATTAAGGAGTGAAAATGGTTGAACTCGTGCTGGTAAGCCTCCTTACGATTTTTTTCACCTGGTCTTCGATTGTAAACATGAGGAGGGCGAGGGAGTTTGAAGAGGTGAAGGCTCAAGATTTAAACTTAGGGCGAAACTATTTTGTATCAATTATAGTTCCTATGAGAAATGAGGAAAGAAACGTGGAGCGTTGCATAGGGAGTTTAGTAAATCAGGACTATCCCAATTACGAGATTATTGCCGTTGACGATATGTCAACGGATGGCACACTTCCCATTTTGGAAGTGCTTTCGGCTAAATATCCGAACCTAAAGGTTCTAATAGGCTCTCCTACGCCTCAAGGCTGGGTGGGAAAAAATCATGCCCTCTGGCAAGGGGTGCAGAAGGCAAGAGGAGATTGGCTCCTTTTTGTTGATGCTGATACGTATTCCGAGCCGTATACGTTGAGGTCGGCTCTATCTTATGCCGAGGAGCATAAGGCGGATATGCTCTCAATTTTTCCTTTTCAGGAACTCGGCTCTTTCTGGGAGAGGATTATTCAGCCCATCATATTTACCGCAATTGCCAGCACTTTTCCGCATAAGAGGGTTAATAGCCCGAATTATAAGGAGGCCGCCGCAAACGGGCAGTTTATTCTCATCCGTCGCGATGCGTATCAGGCAGTAGGAGGACATGAAGCTATAAAAGATAAAATTGTTGAAGACTTTGCTCTTGCTAAGCTCATAAAAGGTAGCGGCTATCGGCTTTGGGTGGCCAGAGGAAGGCACCTGATAAGAACAAGGATGTACAGGAACTTAAAAGAGATATGGGAAGGCTGGACAAAAAACATATTTCTTGGCGTTGATAAGAATTGGAGGCGCCTTATCATTGGCATAATCATGCTTTTTCTTCGAGGATTCTTGCCTTTTATTCTTCTTATTCAATCCCCGTTAGTCATTTCTTCGGGTGCTGGTAGCCCTATACAGGTAGTTATTTTTTTAGAGAGCCTGTGGCTTGTGTTTCTTAATATTTATCTCTCCTGGGAAGGAACAAAGGCCTACACCATTCCCGCCTACTATGCTATCCTCTTTCCGATTAGTATGGCGGCTTTTATAGGAATTGCGATCTCTTCAACCTATAAGATTGTAAGCGGAAAGGGTGTTGTGTGGAAGGGAAGGAGATACGAGGGGGCTGAATACGGCAATTGATTTTGGACTATGCGTATGGAAAACTTTATATTCATAGTTAGTTTTATAATTTCCATCCGGTTTCGGATTGCACAGGGCTTATTGCGGGTTGTAGGTTGGATAAATCCGAACTCCTAAGTCTAAAATCCGAAATTGAATGGATTATTTGCGCTGTACTGTATATTTATGGTAATAGTGTATTAATAATTAAAGGTTCAACAAATATGATAAACTGGATATATTTTGTTTTGCAGACTGCGAATGAGGTAGAGGGAAAAGAAGTTAAGGTAATTAGCCTTATTATGACAGCCAGCCCTGTGGTAAAGGTTGTCCTTGCGGTGCTTTTCTTTATGTCTTTAGTTTCCTGGGTGATTATATTTTCAAAACTCTTTACCCTTAGAAGAGCCGCGAATGAATCTTCGAGGTTTTTGGATTTCTATCAGACCAGCACTAATCTTGGCAATCTCTATTCATCAACGCGCAATATCAGAGGTCCAATCGCCGAGCTTTTCCGGGCGGGATACGGAGAGCTTCTGAGGACTCGGAGGTCGAGGACGGGCGGGCCTGCGCAAAACCCGGAGTTTAAAACCAATCCAGAAGCGGTTGCAGCAGAGCTTGGAGTCGCAGAGCTTGTAGAAAGGGCAATGAAAAAAACAATGTCCTCGGAGATATCGAGGCTCGAGGGTTCTTTAATTTTTCTTGCGACTACCGGAAGCACGGCTCCTTTTATAGGACTCTTCGGAACCGTTTGGGGAATAATGACCTCTTTTATCGGGCTTGCAAGCCGTGGAGGAGTGCCCACTCTTCAGGCTGTAGCCCCAGGAATTGCAGAGGCTCTGATTGCGACTGCCATCGGACTTGCGGCTGCAATTCCGGCAGTTGTGGCTTATAACTTTTTTTTAAACAGGGTAAGAAGAATCTCTGTGGAGATGGAGAATTTTTCGGCGGAGCTTTTAAACATAGTGGAGAGACACCTTGCGAACATTTAAAAGGAGTGCACAATGGGTATAAAGAATAATAACGAAGGGCGCACCGTGCTCTCAGAGATTAACGTTACTCCGTTTGTTGATGTGATGCTTGTGCTTCTTGTGATTTTTATGGTTACGGCGCCAATTCTGTATCAGGGGGTAAATGTGAATCTTCCCAAAGTCGAATCAAAACCATTGCCTGCCGCCGAGACGGGGAAAAAGATTATGATAACTGTAAACGACAAGGGGGAGATATTTATAGAAAAGAAGCAATACACCCTTAGAGAACTTAAAATCGAAATTCGCTCTCTTATTAGGAGTCAGGGAAAGGAAGTGGAAGATGAGGATATATTTCTTAGGGCTGACGCCAATGTGCCTTATGGTACCGTAATGGACGTAATGGCTGAGGTCAAAAAGGCGGGCGTGAAGAAACTGGGGCTTATTACAGAGCCTCTGGGGGATGAAGAGAAAAGATGAATTCTTCTAAGGGCGGAGCTTTGGAGGCTTCTTGGTTTAGGGGAATAGTTCTTTCACTTTCCCTTCATGCGATTATCTTTTTGCTGGCGATTTTCTGGGGATTTAGTTCGCCTAAGCAATCAGGGGAGACTCAATCTATAGAGGGAAGATTGGTATCGCCTTCTGAACTGGAGCAATCACTGAAAGAGGATATAGGGCCTGGAAAAAAGGAGGAAAATGTAAAAGCTCCTCAGCGTGCAAAAACTGAAATTCCCGAAGAACCCAAAAAGGCCGAGGTTAAAGAAGAACCGCCGCAAATTAAAGTAGAAAGGCCTAAAAAGGCTGAATTAAAAAAAGAGGAACTCCCGCCAAAGATCGAAGAAGAAAAACCCAAGGATGTAATAGCGTTAGAAACAAAGAAGAAAAAACAGGTGGCGGAGATACCAAAGCCGACTGAACAGCCCAGGGTTGAAAAGCCAAGAAAACCCAGTTTTGAGGATGTAAGAAATAAAGTTCTTGAAGATATGCGGAAGGTTCAGAAAGAAGACAAAGAAAAAGATAGACAAAGAGTTCTGAGTGAGATAGAAAAGAAAAAAGTCATCAGAGAAATAGAAGAAGGAAGAATAGCTGAGGCGAACCCTTCAAACGAGGAAAGAGGGATTGGTGGGGGAGGGAGTGGCAGCTCAAACAGGCAATCCCCTGGGGCTAGAGCGGCGCTTGCCGCCTTATTTATAAACAGAGTGCGCGAGGAGATAAAAAATAGTTGGGGAATTCCTGAAAACATTCCAAGAGACGGGTCTCTAAGGACAGTGGTGGTTTTCAGGATTGACGAAGGAGGAAGGGTTCATGATGTTAGGGTGGAAAAATCTTCTGGAAATCCTGCATTTGATGATTTTTGTGTTAAAGCCATATATAGAGCATCACCTCTCACGCCTCCTCCTTCTGAACTTTTAGAGGAGGCAAAAACAGACGGCGTAGAGGTTCCTTTTACAAACGATCGATCTTAATTTTCGTAAGATTTGTGCCATCAATCGGAATTTCTTAACTCCTTTATTTGAGGTTAATATTACACTAAGGATCGCGTAATGAACTTAATTCTCATTCGCCATGCAGAGACCGAGTGGAACCGGGTGGGCAGATGTCAGGGGTTTGCCGATGTGGAATTGTGTGATAGCGGAAAGAGGCAGGTCGAGGAACTGGCTAAATCCCTGAGAGATAAATCCATTTCTGCCGTTTATTCAAGCGACCTAAAAAGGGCAATTGATACGGCAAAGGCGATTGCAGAATGCCATAAACTTTCAGTCGAGTTTGACCCGGACCTAAGAGAGATGAATCAAGGGGAACTCGAAGGGCTTACATTTGTTGAGATAAGAGAGAAATACGCTGAGCTTTTAAGCGCGTGGGGACAGAGTCCCGAAACGGTGAAACTCCCTGGAGGGGAATCGTTAAAGGAGCTTCAAGAGAGAGCTTTGAGGGCGATAGAGAAAATATATAAAAGATACCCTGAGGGAACAGTTGTCGTTGTGAGCCATAACC
>JBLNAE010000274.1:0-5024 GCA_050259195.1 Ignavibacteriales bacterium | reverse complement strand
CTACAACATTGCTGGATCGGAACATTGAAGTTTTTGATGAAGAGACGTTTTATAAAAATTACGAAATTAATGATTACTTCCAATACCGTTTCATAGAAGGGAAAAAAACCTGGAAGCTCCTAGACGGGAAAGACTATGTGGCCCATCTTCCGGAGCTTCCGGTTGAAAAAATGTATGGTGGGTTTTACACTGAGATCAAAGTGTGGTGGACACATTTTGCCTGGCGGTTTTTTCAGGAAAGAAAATATAATGGCGAAATATTGACCCGGAACAATGTTTGCCATAAGGCGGTCAGCGAAATCCTGAAAATGAGCCTGGCCCTGAACCATGGAATCCTGGAGTTTGACAGAAGGGAAGCTCTCAGAAGATCCAAACCACAATTTAACGGAAAGGAGCGGGTATTGCTCGATAAACTGGAGAACACGGCGCAGAAACGTTTTCGTATCAATGACGAAGGCATTTTGAATGAAACTAAGGATTTTCTTATCAACTACCTTGATAGATTTTATGGAGACTTTCAGACTCATCCATACGCCAGATCGTTGAATAACACCACCCAGGTAGTTGACTGTCCAAAAGATGAATGGTTACTGGATGAAAAGGATCGCGCCCATATCATGAATCTTGTCCGTTTTGTAAAAGAAAGGTGGTCACATACATACCGTGGAGCTTATCTGGTTCCAAGCGCTTATTTCAACATGGACGAGTTCCTCCTTATGATTGAGGTCAATCCGAGACAACTCCCCACAGTTCAGGAGCTAACAGGACTCAACTTGTTCCGCTGGAAAGCAGAGCCTGTATTAAAATCCAGAATTAAACTTTTTCTGCTGCTGCCAAACGCTGCCTTCCAAATTGATCCCGATGATTTTAAGAAAAGCTGGCAGTCCATTCTATGCCCGCCCTGCAACCCAGATGTGTTTGAATTACTTGGCCGGTCTGAATTCACGCTCGACGGAGGAGGTTACCAGCCGACCATTACTTCCGTTTGGACACCACTCGTCGAACATTTTTTTTGGGAAGAGAAGATGCTTTTCTATGAACTGCTTGAAAATCCTTCGATTTACAAACTAAACAACCTCGATTTCTTGAGAATATTCTGGAAAACAATCCAGCTTGTTCTTATGAACCGTTCAGCGAAAAAAAATCTTATTCTTTATCCACTCACGCTGCCTGCTGTCGAACGGGTCATGGCCATGGGGGATATTCCACTTCCCGCTTGCCTACAACCGTTGGCAGACGCTTACCGAGATGAATCCGAGGGGAAAACGCTCGATATTGCTAGCCTGATACCTCCAGCGATTCATTATCTTAAGGAAATCAACTCATGAGTGAAACAACTCGATTAACGGTCTCTCTGGTCATCATTACTAAGGACCGTCCAGGAAATCTTCGAAACCTCCTCCAATCTTTGGTAGGACAGACACTGAAACCAAATGAAGTACTGGTCATAGACAACAACTCAAGCAAAAGTTATGAGACTGTTTTTAACGAATTCAAGAGTGTTTTGCCACTTCAGACGGTTGTGGAGACAACGCCAGGTATTCCAGCAGCCCGGAATCGTGGGATTCGGGAAGCCAGTGGGGACATCATTCTTTTTACCGATGATGATTGTGAGGCGGACCCTTTCTGGGTAGAAAACATGGTAAAGCCCTTTTATCAAAATCCTTACATTGGAGTGGTAGGGGGTGAAATTCTGTCAGCAAAAAAAACTGGAAGTCTAGTTGAGGAGTTTTGTATTTCCGAAACGTTGATGCGAATGGGACGCCAGGACAAAGGCAAATGATCATTGATATAACCAAGAGTGGCTATCAAAAAGGATATCTTCCAAAAACCGGAGTGGGAGTATTTCATCCTTTTTTTGCAACGGCGAATGCGGCTTTTCGAAGAGAGGCCATTCTAAAGGCTGGTGGATTCGACTCACACTGTAACACAGGAGAAGATATTGATCTCTCAATACGTGTTGCGAAAGCGGGCTATGAACTCTGGTTTGAACCCTCGGCCAAAATCACTCATTTTCATCGTTACACCTTAAAAGGGCTTTTTAAACAATGGTTTGATTATGGCTACGGTCACGCATATCTGTTTAGAAAACACAGTCCGAAACGTCGGCTCCAGTTTTATCGCTACCATCTCTCTCCAAAGAATGAAAATCCATTCGGGATCGCCTGTATCTTAGATATTCCTTTTCCCATTTACGGAATGATCTTTTTAAATAGCTATCACCTTATACATTTTGCTCTTCTGTCTGCGACCATTGCTTTTTTGCTTTCCTTTACCAAGCTTGGAATTGCCGCTCTATTAATTTCTATTTTCTCAGCTGTCTGGTACTTTGGGATGCGGTTTGATCCTAAGAAACCCTTTAAATCGCTCTTATTTTCGGGAATCCGCTATCTAGCAGATGGGGCTTACGTTGTGGGTGGACTTTTGGGGGGACTTAAGGAGGGAGTAATTTATCTTGAGGCAACGCGTACACGAAAACAGTCTTAGAATTAAACCTAGATAATACGTGAAATCAGAACCAAAGACACAAAATTATAGTTTCCAGTGACACTGCTAATCACCGATTGTCTTGATCTCTTCCGCCTTCTCCAATAGAGAAAGTTTATCAACTTATTCAATAAATGGAACGCCAAAATGAAAAATGAAATCACCCCTACAAGATGGCTGGTCGATTGTTTATTTCTCTTATTTGCTCTCACCCTTTATGGGATCAATATTTACTATTTAACTAATGCAGATTCCGCACCGCCTATGTGGGACGAAGCAGTTCATTTGAGAGATAGTTTGGTATTCCATAACATACTGAGCAATCCATCTCAGATAAACCTTAAAGTCGTTAGGGATATTATAGGTAAGTCTGAAAAATATCCGCTTATTCGCCCTTCGGGGTATTATCCTCCCTTCGCTCCAATATTGACATCCTTCCTGTACTGCCTTTTTGGAACGCCTGTTAAAGTGGCTATCATGTCAAATATGGTTTTTCTTTTCATCCTGATCCTCTCTATTTATAAAATAGGAACTCTAATGTTTAACAGACATGCCGGCCTGCTGGCTTGTGTCTTAATCCTATTATTTCCATTAGTTTTGTCACAGAGCGTATTATATATGCCGGATCTCCCTTTGACATCAATGGTTGCCTTTAGCATGTTTACTCTTATTAAATCCGACTATTTTAAGAATACTAAATTCTCTATTATCTCCGGTCTTTCCTTTGGCCTTGGAATGCTTACTAAATGGACTTACTTGTTTTTTGTTCTAGGACCAATCTTCTATGCAGTATTCAAGGCCTTTTATTCGGAAAGCTCTCAACAATATGGGGTTAAGGAGCCTTGGTACTTAAGAAAATCACTCAGAAATATAATTCTTTTTGTTATTATCTCAATTGTTACATTCGGACCCTATTACTTTCCAATTCTGCCTGCCCTCATAGAAGAAACCTTTAAATATTCCCACGGAGCACTTGCACACGGCCCGGATTCTCTATTCTCCTTTGCTTCCGCCTTATTCTATCCAGTTGCCTTGTGGAAAGATATGATAACCCCCTTTGGTTTCATACTTTTTATTATAGGAATGGTGCTGCTATCCCTTTCAAAGAGTGGTTACAAAACACTCCTTTTTGTCTGGACACTTGTTCCCTATTTTATTTTTACGTTTGTAATCCAGAATAAAGTCCCCAGATATATGATGCCATGGTTAACTCCAATTTCACTGATCATCTGTTTTTGTATAAGTAAGATTGCTTCCATCAATGTTCTTGGTGGATCTATTAAGCTTGAAAGATATGCTATTTTTCTCTCCTTAATTATATTTGCTATATTCTTTTCCGAAGAAGACTTGAGACTAACAAATTCTATCATTAATAGTTCGGAAGAGAATTGGAAAATTAATGAAATGGTTTCTGTGCTTGAGGAGAATATGGTTAAGAGTAAGACCAACCATTCCACCCAAATACCAATGTACCTGGGTGTCATACCTGATCATTATTATATCAATGGTCAAACTCTTCGTTATTACGTAACTCTAAGAGAGCTACCATTAAATGTTATAAAATTACAAAATTACACGGGTACAGCCTTTGAGGAGTTCGTTGAGAAATTTCACCGATACGATTACATATTGACCAAGAGCTCCTCAAATATAGAAGTAACATCCTTTCAGCAATCTATAGATGATATGAATAAATTCTTCTACTCACATAAAGATGATTTCGAGCCCTTGAAAACCTTCCATGAGCCTGATGGTTCTGATGTCTCAATTTTTAAAAGGAAATACTGAGCTTGAGCTCCCTAAAGAATTGGACCTAAGAAGATAAACCATATAATAAAAATTCCAGACCATATGCTGTAATCCTTGGCCTCGAGAGACAAAGTGACACACTAGTGCTCAGGCTGGATAGGGTATTCCAAAAGATGGCCGGGGTTGATGACTATAGCAAAGAGCGTCAGTTGAGTACAATTCGAAGAAACCAGGTCGTCGAAGTTTTCATCTCTTATTTTGCTTCATAGGAGGAACGAGAAGCTTATCCTTTGTGAGATAACAGGAATAGAGAAGCTTTGTGCATCAAGTAGAATGAATTAATAGGAATTTTCGATGATGCTGAACATAGTTTATTTAAACGTGGAGAACATTTAAACCAGTAACTTGTTTAAAGTGGTACTCAAAGCAGTTATTGGAGTTTGTATGAAACAGAAAATCAGGCGCTCCTGAGCAGTACATCATACACGGTATTCCCGGGATTGCCCACTGAAAAAAATGTACGGGATTAAGGTAAAAAATTCTAATTTAATTCGTTTCTCTTTTTTAATACTGGCCATTATTACTTCCCTCTTAATTTTAGAACTCTCTATCGCACCCTATGTATATATAGGATTAATTTGGTTTGTTATAGCAGTATTTCTTTCATTAACAAGCAGTAGTCCTTCACTAAAGGCGTTATGGTTGAACCTTGCTGCCATTGTTATTGCACTTACTTTATTTGAGGGTTATCGTTGGCTTAAGTCTGGCGACTATTATATTACAGAACG
>JBLNAE010000273.1:0-17219 GCA_050259195.1 Ignavibacteriales bacterium | reverse complement strand
GGGGCAAGTATTATAACCGGCGATTCGGCAGGCCTTCCAAAAAGGGCAAAGAGCAGGTCCGTCTGCTCGGTTTTTGTTGGCATTCCCGTTGAGGGTCCAGACCTTTGGAAATCAAATACTATGAGCGGAAGCTCTGTCATAACCGCGAGGTTAAGCGCCTCGCTCTTCAGAGCAAGTCCGGGACCGCTTGTTCCCGTCACGCCAAGCGCTCCGGAATAGGTTGCTCCCAGTGCGATAGTTATAGCGCTTATTTCATCCTCCGCTTGGACGGTTATCGCCCCGTATTGCTTTAAGGCCGCAAGGTTGTGCAACGCCTCGCTTGCAGGCGTTATAGGGTATCCCGAATACACAAGTTGTAAACCCGCCTTATGTGCGGCAACTACAAGCCCGTATGCGCTTGCCATTGCTCCGTTTACATTCTTGTATCTTCCAGGCTCCAGTTTTGCGGGCAGAAGCTGATAATGAATCGGAAATATCTCCATCGTCTCACACACATTGTATCCGGCTTTAAGCGCCTTTAGGTTTGCTTCAAAGATCTGGATTTTATTGGCGAATCTCTTTTGGAGGAAGCTTATGACCGGATCAAGCGGACGTGAAAAGAGCCAACACATCATGCCAAGGGCAAGAAAGTTTCTGCATCTCTCTTTGTCTTTGTGTCCGATTGGTTCGTCTTTGAGAGATTCAATTGTGAGCTTTGTAATAGGAGCCTTATAGAGGCGAAATGAATGCAATGAATCGTCTTCCAAAGGGTTTGAGGCAAATCCGGCTTTCCTGAGATTCTGATCTGTAAATTCGTCTTCATTTACTATTATTAAACCCCCGGGCTTAAGAGATGTCAGGTTCACTTTCAAAGCCGCCGGATTGAAAGCGACGAGGACATCGGGAATATCGCCGGGAGTGTATATGTCGTAGGCAGCGAATTGAATCTGGTATGACGAGACGCCGTAGGTCGTTCCTTGCGGCGCTCTTATTTCCGCCGGATAATCAGGCAGAGTTGCAAAGTCGTTGCCGACAACGGCGGTGGCATTGCCGAATTGATCCCCCAAAACCTGCACCCCGTCTCCTGAATCTCCTGCGAATTTCACGGTAACTTTTTCTAATTTCTCTATTTCCTTACTCATAGCATGACTCTCCTTATTCAGCTCTAAGCACTAATTCTAACAAATTAATCTTTTAATTTCAAATCCTTAAGATAGTAGGAAATATCATTGGCTGATTAATTTTACCTTTTCCTTACAGAAGATGTCAAAAGGTCATCTTAATTCATCACATGATGCGAGCTGGGCTGCTTTCTCACGCTGTTTTCTTCCTTATATGATTTCTGACATAACTAACTACAAACATTAGATTTAATGTGTATTTCTAATGTATGAAATTTCCTTTATGGCGACTTGCTTTGTCATTCTCAATTCTTCTTCATATTTATATAAATCAAAACCCCGGAGCAGATGGAAATTAAAATCATAATCCCTCCGACAAGAGGAGCGCCGAGAAGGAGCTTTCCAATACCAATCATCGCAAAGAATATGAAACTGATTCCAAGAAACCAGTTGATAATTATGGGCATAAATGGAGGACGCTTTATCTCCGGGCTTATCATTGCAACGGGACTCCACCACCCCCAGGGACGAATCTTTTTGTAGAAATTAAGAAGTGTTTCCTCCGGTTCGGGTTTAGTTAAGTGAGTAACGATTAGCCAGGAGAAAATTGAGACGGGAACAACAATGATTTGATGTCTGAGTTCTAACGATATATTTGCAAATCTCGCGTATAGAGTTAAAATGAAGATCGTGAGTAGAGACGCGCCGAGAGCAGAAATTTCGGACCATGCGTTTATACGCCACCAGAACCATCTGAGTATGAGGACAAGCCCAATTCCCGCGCTCATTGCCCAGAGGAAGATCCATGCCTTTCCAATATTCTTTATGTGAAAAGCGAAATACCCAGCAAGAATAGTCAGTATTAATGTGCATATTCTCGAAACAAGAATATAATGGCTTTCGCTTCCACTCTTATTGATAAACCGTTTGTAAACGTCGTTCATTAAATAAGAGGCTCCCCAGTTGAGCTGTGTCGTTATTGTGGACATGAATGCGGCAAGGAAGGATACAAAGAGAAGGCCTTTAAGCCCGGGCCCCAGAAAGTCCCGAATGATTATTACATACATAGCTTCTTGATCCCCGCCTGCGCTCTTGGCCGTAGGATAGATAATCAAAGAAAAAACGGCCACCAGAACCCAGGGCCAAAGGCGGATTACATAGTGGTTAAGCGAGAACCATGCCATTCCCAATATGGCGTGGCGCTCGTTTTTTGCAGAACACATCCTTTGAATGAAATAACCTCCACCGTCGGAATTATGCGAAGACCACCAGATGACCGATACGTAAACGAGAAAAACGAAAAAGCTGGAAGACCAGAACCCCTCACTCACGGGCCTTCCGCCCGAGGGTGTCATAAAAAATGAAAGGCGGCTCCCAAGCCCGCCCAACTTTTCTTGGAAACCAGCGAAACCCCCGACGGCGGGGGAATTTATTACAATCAGGGCAAGCGCCGTCGTTCCAAAAAGGGCGACGAAATACTGAAAGAAATCCGTAAACGCTACGCCCCAGAGTCCCGACATGGTTGTGTATATGAATGCAATTGATATGCAGATAATGACGGCAAAGGTCGTTTCAAACCCGAAGAACACCTTGAGGATTTTTGCCATCGCGCTTATTACCCAGCCCATTACGATAAAGTTGAAAATGGTCGCAAAATAAAACGCCTTAAAACCTCTAAGAAATGCCGCTGGTTTTCCGCTGTAACGCAATTCTATAAGTTCATTATCCGTAATCACCTCCGCCCGTCTCCAGAGCCTTGAGAAGACGAATATGATAAAGACGTGACTAAAGAGATAATTCCACCAGAACCAGTTTTTCCAAATTCCATCTGTCCGAACCCACCCTGTCACAACGAGCGGCGTGTCTGCCGAGAAGGTTGTTGCAACCATCGAGGTTCCAATAATCCACCAGGAGAGATTTCTTCCCGAAACGAAGTAATCGGACATGCTCCTACTTGCGCGCTTTGTAAAATAGATGCCAATTCCAAGTGATAGAAGCAAATAAGCAATAACAATCAGCCAATCAGTCAGGCTTAGTGCGGATAGGATAGCTTGGATAGATTTAGGCATTATGGTTGGCTTTTATTTTATAGCGTCTTGTAGATAAATCTATATTCATTTAGAAAATGAATAATTTTGAATAAAAAGTAAAAAAGGTCAACGGAGCCTATTACTGAGGAGTGAAACGACTAAGCAACTCGAACTGCAGGGGCGTATGGCCATACGCCCCTACTATAAATACAACGAACTCAATCTCACAGGCAATTTCCCCTGAGCTTCGAGCCTTCCTAAAAGCACATCGGCTACAGCGCGTTGGCAATCATCCAGACGATCAAAGGCGCATAGAATCGTATCAAAATTTTCAAAACCCCGAATTATATAAGGAGACCCAAACGAAATTAAAATCCTCTCACATTGTAGACTGCTTACCTGCTTTAATAGTTCCCTGAATGATTCTGGTAATTTTGTGTGCCCTTTCCATGCGGCAACAGAGGTGTAGACGAGACAAATTATTGCTCCGTCATTGATTTCACATCGGGGTAAAAACGTCTCTATGCTTTGAAGGGTAAAAGACTTTTCCTCAAGTTTTATTCCAGCTTTGGTTAAATGATTAACAAAAGGTTCTGAAACATCTTCCTCAGATTGGGTTACATCAAGGACATAAATCGTTGCCGTTTTAGATCGCAACCTTCCGCCTTTTAAAAGGCAAACGGAGCGGTGGGCAATTTCAATGAGCAGATTCCGGCCATAAGTTCCATCAAATGGGTTTTCCCAGGGCTGAGTGCCCAGCCATTTTCTTTTTGTCGCAATTATCTTTTCCACTGCGCTGTCTAAAAGTGATTTGGGGATTTCTCCGGCCTTAACCATTTGGATCAATCTCTCTATGAGTTCCACGGGTCGCCTAGGATCGAGAATTATGTCACATCCTGAAAGGATAGAGAGACGCGCGATATTTTCTTCTTTACCCAAATTGGATAGAGCATCCATGACGAAAGAGTCGGTTATAACCAAACCTTTAAATCCCAAATCGTTAATAAGAAGCTCTTGAACTATTTCTCTGGAAATTGTTGCCGGAACCCCGGTAGAATCAATTTGAGGTACGGCGATATGAGCTACCATGATGGAGGCAACATTATTTTCAATCGCCTTCTCAAACGGAATTAGATCGCACGTGCAAAGGTTCTCGCGGCTTTGAGCTAATTGAGGCAGGGTTATATGGGAGTCAATCGCAACTGCCCCATGTCCGGGAAAATGCTTGGCACAGCCCCATACGCCTCTGTTCTGACAACCTTTGATAAAAGCTGCTCCAAGGCGCGATACAAGAAAAGGGTCGTCTCCATAAGAACGTATATTTATAATCGGATTTTCCGGGTTTGTGTTCACATCCATAACCGGCGCAAAGACGAGGTTTAATCCGCATTCTTTCAACTCTTCTGCGATAAATCCGGCTTGTCTATAAACAAGCTCCTCGTCTCCTATTGCTCCAAGTGACATTGTAAAGGGAAATCGAGTTGCTCCGGACATTATCTGCCCCGCGCCGCGCTCAGCATCGCATGCAAATAAGAGAGGAATAGTAGAAGTCGCCTGAAGCTCTTCTGTCGCCTTTTTTACCTGTTTGCGCTCACCGCCAAAAATAATAAAGCCCCCGACATGGAATTTTTGGACAATCTCCTTCGCATAGGGCAAAGCATCCGGGTTGTTAAAATTCAGCCTGGGCATGACAATTTGCCCGATTTTTTGGGATATAGTGAGTTCTTTTAAGCTGAGATTATTCATAATTGGTTTAGAACTGGTAGTGGCAATTCATGAAAATATCTCTACATAAATTTCTACAGATTCCCCCCGCCCAATATGATCTTTCCTAATGGCACACGCCTTTTTGCACCTGTGACGGAGGGGAGATTTGTAAAATTACCTGAGATAAGCTCGTTTGCTAGAATGGCAAAGGCGATGGCTTCTTTTGCATCTATCGGGATTCCATAATCATCTGAATTTGAAAACTCCGTGTGATTCAATCTCTTCTTTAATCTCTCTACCAGGACGGGGTTTCTAACGCCGCCGCCGCTCAGTACTACTTCATCAATTTTCCATTTGGGAAAAATAAATCGCTCGTAAGAAAGAGCAATGGATTCAACCGTGAGTTCCAAAAGCGTTCTCATCAAATCACCCGGTGAAATCATTTTCTCTTTAGCGAGGGCATAAAGTTCCTGTGCCCTTTCCTTTCCGAAAACTTCTGCTCCTGTAGATTTTGGTGGGGGCTGAAGGAAGAATGGATGGGATAGAAACTCCTCCAGTAGCTCTTTATTAACCAACCCCTGGGAAGCAAGCTTTCCATCCAGGTCATACCTTTCTTTTCCATCCGTAGCCAAGCTCACCACATTGTCCATGAGCATATTCCCCGGTCCCGTATCAAACGCAATTACATCGGTAACGTCCTCGGCAACTACTGTGGCGTTAGCAATACCGCCAATGTTTTGAGCGATGCGGACCTCTGCGGGTTTGCGAAATAGAATGTAATCCACATAAGTAACAAGAGGCGCGCCTTCACCCTCTGCTGCTAAGTCACGGGTTCTGAAGTCGCCAACCGTGGTTATTCCCGTGCGCTCTGCAATAACGTCCAATTCTCCAACCTGAAGCGTGGAAGGAACGCCCTTTTTTGAAGAGGGAGGATTATGAAAGACAGTCTGACCGTGAGAGCCGATTAAGTCAATATCTGTAACTCGCAGCCCAGCTTCCCCAATTACGGCCAAGGCTGCCTCTGCAAAGGCTTCGCCTACGAGAAAGTTAATTTCTGAAACTTGACGTGTTGAACCTTTTAGAGTCGCCTCTTCTAAACTCTGAAGAAGAGAAGGTTGATAAGGCAGGCAAATAAACTCAATCAACTCAATTTTAGTTTCTAATCCGTGCCCTTTGATCTTTACTAGGGCGGCGTCTACTCCGTCCATAGATGTGCCCGACATTAAACCCACTACGAGTCTCTCTTGCTTATTGGAAATTGAGTTTAGCTGATTCATTTTGTTTACGTGTAGGGGCGGGTTTCAACCCCCCCCTACAATTACTCTGATTCCAGCGCCGCGCCTAAAAATCCACTGTGATTTTCTAAATGCTCTTTTGCCTCTATGTAGCCTATTTTCTTCTTTTCCATAATGACGGCAACCTTTATATCCCAATTGGATTTCTTGAGTAACCTCTCTGCGTTTTGGCGATTAACTCCTAGAATATGCATAACAATTCGCTTCGCTCTATCTCTTAGTTTTTCAGAATTTGGTCTGACCTCAACCATGAGGTTTCCATAAGTTTTGCCTAGCCGAACCATTGAAGCCGTAGTCAGCATATTTAGAACCATTTTCGTTGCCGTTCCTGCCTTCATCCTTGTAGAGCCTACTATAGCTTCGGGGCCTACAAGAAGAGAGATAGTAACATTCGAAAGAGACGAATTAACGGGGTTGCATGTAATAAGAACTCGCGCCGAGCGTCTTTTTTTAGCATAAGATAACGCGCCTTCGACAAACGGAGTTGTCGCGCTTGCCGCAATTCCAATGACTATATCCTTTTTATTTAATCCCAGTTTACTTAACGTCCTTTGCGATTCGGTTCTGGAGTCCTCTGTTCCTTCTATGGAACGCCACAACGCTTTTTTACCTCCGGCAATGATACCTCTGATTAAACTCGGTTTTGTTCCAAACGTCGGCGGACATTCAGCCGCTTCCATGATACCCAAGCGCCCGCTTGTTCCCGCTCCTATGAAAAACAAACGCCCACCTGCGGAGAGCCTTTCAACAATTAAATCAACGGCCCTGGCTATATTCTCTTTCTGCTCGGCAACGGCATCTGCGACCCTCTTATCCTCTTCTGAAATCAATTCTATAATTTCAAGGGTGGAGCACTCATCAATATACCCCGTTTTAGGGTTGATTTTCTCTGTAATAAGATGCCCGGTCTTACGGCGCTTTGTCACGTGAGGCATTATATCTCAACCTTGATTAAGAGGTATAAATTAAACAGTTGCAGAAAATTATTGACTTTTGTGTGATGCTATACTAAATTTCTCTTTAGAGCGGGTGTAACTCAGCTGGTAGAGTACAAGCTTCCCAAGCTTGGGGTCGCGGGTTCGAATCCCGTCGCCCGCTCCATTATCTACTTCTTTTGGTCTGATTCTTTGCCCTTATTATTAATCAAGTATCTGATAGACGTGCGCACGAACTTACTTCTCTGCGATTCTCCTACAAGCCCCTTCACCTCGTCATAGAGCGCAGGGTCGTTTATGAGCGCGCCGAGTGTTCCTTCCCCGCCGTTCAGCTTTTCCGATATTTCTCTAAAATTTGATAAGGTCTTTTTTAGCTCGATGGCTATTCCGCCCTCGCCCCCAATTTCCTGAGCGGCTGAATTTACGTTTGCAATGGCCTGGTCTAACTTCGCCCTTAGATTTTTGTCATAAACCAAGGCGTTAAGAACCCCCTTTCCCGTTTTGACCTCTGCGAGCAGGGTATTTAGCGAGACGACGGCTGAATCAATCTTTTTAAGGGTGGTTTCACTGGATTTTTGTTCGGCTTCGATACCCTCTAAAGTTCTCCTTAGTGATGCAAGGGACTTGGATATATTCTGAATATTTTCCTCTTTGCTAAAAGCCTTTACGAGTTCGTCCAGGTTTTGCGAGATGCTCGTAATATTATTTACCAGTTCTTCAGACTGTCCAAGGAGTTTTTCAAGCTCTGGAGGGGTGTAACTCTTAATCGTCACCACATCCGGAATCTTCTCAGGCAAGCTGGTTGTTCCTTTTAAAATTTCTATGTATTTATCGCCAAGGAGTCCTTCGGTTCTAATCGTTGCCACGGCGTCGGAACCTATTCTTCTTATGCCTTCCTGGCTCACCTCCATAGTTACTATTATGAAGTTATTATCAGGGCTTTCGGGGAATTCAATCCGTTTAACGCTCCCGATTCGCAGTCCCGAAAGCCTGACCAGGGCTCCTTCGGAAAGCCCGGCCGTGTTTGTAAAAGAGGTTCGAACCTTATAGCTTTTTTTTAACAGGCTGCTCTTCCCGCCGAGAGCAAAGACAAAAACCACGAATATAAGGAGCGAGATTAAGACGAATATTCCGACCTTTAAGTTTATCACCCTCTGGTTTTTCATATACCACCTCTTAAAGTTAATACTATGCCCGTATTGCAGGCATTAATGAAATAATCCTATATTTATTTATTATTTGTCGTGTCACCTTTCGCAATGACAGTTATCAGGGATCATTCGGCCAACCTAAATAAACTCAAATATTATATGCAAGAGTTGACAATTTCTCAAAAGCTGTGTTAATTTCATTTTGCCAATTCACAATCTGTTTGCCATAAAAGAAGACCCTGATGGAGATTGTTATGTAGGGGTAGCACCGTCTGGATTATTATAAATATGCAGTTAGAATTATTGGACTTAATTCATTAAATGAGTAATTGCAGTTTATCTTAACGGGGTGAACCCATGGGTTTGCCCATTGTTTATTACCTGATTGAATATTTTATCCTGACACTATAAGAAGGAGCAGTGAAGAGATGGGAAAGGTAAAAAGGGCGCTTATAAGCTTGTGGAAAAAAGAGGGAATAAGTAAGTTCGCAAAGGAACTTAAAGAGTTTGATATTGAGATACT
Source organism: Ignavibacteriales bacterium (assembly GCA_050259195.1). Classification (GTDB taxonomy): domain Bacteria; phylum Desulfobacterota_D; class UBA1144; order Nemesobacterales; family CSP1-2; genus PSLL01. The sequence goes on along the minus strand of JBLNAE010000273.1, from coordinate 8,478 downwards.
CTCTACCGGAGGCACGGCAAAGCTGTTAAGAGACGCGGGGGTTGAGGTAACAGAAATTTCGGACTACATCAAATTCTCAGAACTCATAGGTGGCAGAGTAAAGACACTCCATCCTAAAATCCACGCGGGCATTCTCGCCGTGCGAGATGATGAGGCTCATGTCAAAGAGTTGGAGCAACATGGGATTGAACCCATAGATATGGTGGTCGTGAATTTCTACCCATTTGAGGACGTGATTAAAAACGAAGAGGTGACTTTGAGCGAGGCGATTGAAAATATTGATATTGGAGGCCCCACGCTCATCCGCGCGGCGGCGAAGAATTATAAATACGTAACTCCTCTGGTTTCCCCTGAGGATTATAAAACCATAATAGACGAGCTAAAAATGAATAAAGGCTCAATATCGGCTGAAACCAATTTCCGTCTCGCTCTAAAGGCTTTCTCTTATGTATCGCGATATGACGGTGCAATATCGAATTTCTTGAACTCAATTGAAGAGGGGAAGAAGACTAAATTCCCCGCGAGTCTGTCCATGCATTTTGAAAAGCGGATGAAACTCAGATATGGCGAGAACCCTCACCAAGAAGGGGCATTTTATACTCAGCCGGGTGTAGAGGAGCCATGCATTTCAAATGCAGTTCAGATTCAGGGAAAAGAACTCTCGCTCAATAACATTTATGACGCGGACACGGCTCTTGAAGCGGTAAAAGATTTTTCGGAGCCTGCATGCGTTATAGTGAAGCACAACAACCCCTGCGGCGTTGCAACTGCGGAAAGTCCCCTTCAGGCTTTTCTCAAGGCAAAGGAATGCGACCCTGAAAGCGCATTCGGAGGGATAGTCAGTTTTAATACCGAAGTTGATGAAACCGCAGCCGAGGAGCTTGCCGGTATGTTTCTTGAGGTTGTAATTGCTCCGGGGTACACACAAAAGGCGATTAACTTGCTCTCAACTAAGCAGAATCTGAGGGTTATGAAAACCCTTCCTCTCAGCAGGCCAAAGAGCGGCGTTGATTTAAAAAAAATAACAGGTGGTGCTCTCATTCAGGATAGAGACCTGAGAGCCGATGAGGATTTTACGAATTTTAAGGTCGTGACGAAACGCGAGCCTACGGATGAAGAAATCCAGGCGCTTAAATTCGCATGGAAGGTATGCAAGCACGTAAAATCAAACGCCATCGTGTTTGCGCGCGAGGGGCAGACAGTTGGAATTGGTGCGGGGCAGATGAGCCGTGTGGATTCTGTTAAAATCGCAGTTATGAAGGCTAGACTTCCCATGAAGGGAACCGTGCTCGCTTCCGACGCCTTTTTCCCATTCCGTGATGGAATTGACGAAGCGGCAAAGGCGGGAATTACCGCCATAGTCCAGCCGGGCGGATCCTTAAGAGACAAGGAAACCATCGCCGCCGCAGACGAGTATGGAATTGCGATGATATTTACCGGGGTGAGACATTTCAGGCATTGATTCTAATGCTGTAGATTTGAATTGATATTGATTTGGGAAATGTAAATTGATTACGCTCTCTTCTCATACACTTAGTAAATCTTTGTAAATATAATCCTTAATTTCTTTACGTACGGCACGTTGCGAAACAACATCTACTTTTATCTGTAGCTTCTCCTCAAGAAAGTTGCTTAATCTTACTAAATCCAGTAATGTTGCGCCCTTATGAAATTCGACCAGTATGTCTACATCGCTTTCTTGGTTGTAATCTTCACGGGCATAAGACCCAAATATCCCTTTAATCTCAGCCTTATATTTTTCAGAAACTTCTCTTTTAAGATCATGAAGGATTCTTAAAATCTCCTGCCTAGTCACTTGCTTAATACCCTCCAGACTTATATCGGTTAAAAATTAATGTATGAGTAAATCAATGTTTGCTCGGCTCAATGGTGATGACCTTTTATAATCCATTGGCTAAGATGTTAACACATTCTGAGCTTGGTTGAATAGGAGCAGTCGGCTAGCACCGCTTGTTGGATAGCAGGGCTATTTGGAGCCTTTTTTGCCACTCTTTTTGGCTAGAACATCGACTTTCTCGACGCGGACATTGGCTTGGTTGGGCTTGTTCACTTCTTGTATGGTTGTGATGATGAAGTCGCCCTCGCTTTGTTCATCGTGGATGGTAGCTTGAGTTACCTGCCTATTGCCTAAAATGTAATGGTTCGTATTGACAGGTTCATAGGAGAAAGAGCACAACATTTCCAATATCACCTGCTTAACCAAAAGTTGCCTACTTCCATCAGCAATGAAGGTTGGATTTGCAGGAGTAACTGGTATACCCACTAACACTTGATGTTTTTTCAAATCATCAAGTGTCTTGAAAAACGACAGGAAATGCTTATCTATCTCTTTCGTGATGTTGTCTTTGTTGTGTTCGTATAATATCCTCACGACCTCTTCAAGAGTACCGACCTGTTCTCCCTGATCTATGAACAAGGGTGTGGAAGTGCTTATTGAATTCTCAAGTGTTTCATCTGTAATTACTTGCACTCTATGTGGTCGATCATGACGAGCGACTTTCGCTATCCCAAGTCGTGTAAACTCATTGGGCCAGTTCGTTTCTAGCGCCTCTACCAAAGTCAAAGTGTCAATATGGTTAGCCTAAGCTTTTTCTGTCGCAGATTTTGAGAAACCTGATTTCGATACCGCGATAACTTTGTCGATTGGAAGGTCACGATATTTTCCTATTAGGCCATCAATCCACTGAATATCGTCCTTATTAGTTCTTCCGCGGCATTCGACAGCTATACGAATAGGAGTCCCAAAAATATCCTTTTGGAGCAAAATGTCAACCTCGCGCTCTGCTCCATTGCCTCGCTCCTTTAGTATCGCGGACTCGACCACCTTTTCATCAGGAGTTGACAGTTGGTCATATATCTTGGCTATCAATTTCTGGGAGACATTTGTTCGCTTGGGCATGCATTTCCTCCTGATGTGCTACTCGGCTTGAAAGCATATCATAATACGAGAGTGGGCATTCGTAACAAAGAGGAGAACCTGCCACCCAACTATGTATTAAACAGTGCAGATTTAGGTTGACGATTTTGCTGTCTAATCACCCCCAATCGGCATACTTCCTATGGCTACTGCCAGCCGAGAGACAAAAGGCAGTGAAGAAACAGTTTTTAGGGTATCTGGTAACTTATCACCTGCCGCTTTCATAGAGGCAATCAGCGTCGCTGCTACTTGAGGGCTAACGATAGGACTTCCTCAACCGTATCACCGACAACAATCAAATTAGGCAAATCGGGACTGGTAGCCATATAACGATAATCTTCCCCATCATCAAGCTCCTCAATTGTAATTTGTAAATCATACAATTCCATTCCTGTTACTCCATAGATAAAGTGTTCCCTTTATCACCGTACCAAAATGTAACATAAGCTACTAGTCTAATCAATTCAATGAGGCTGTGGATGCATACGGGTTCATTTGTCTTTCTTAACGCTGATGCTGTAATTATCCTTTGGAAATAAGTTCCATAGTTATGTCACCGATTGTATTCGACTAATCAGCGTTATCAGTTCTTTTCGCATCACATTAGTAGGAAGATTCACCCTCTGGCCGTGACCCGGAAGCACCCATTCAAATGTGAAGTCTTGCAACTTCTCTACTGACCTTATCTGCTCAGGCCACGAATACCAGCACACATCCTCTGAGGCGGACAGTTGCTTATCGTCTCTACTCCACCATAGATGATCGCCTGTGAACAGGAAACGGTTTTTGTAGAGCAGCGCGCAGTGGCCGCGGGTATGACCGGGCGTAGGGATAATCAGGAAATCAGGGAAGATTTGTAGAGGCTCTTTGCCGTCAATGATTATCTCTGCGTCTGGCTGTGCCGATAGCTCGGCTCGATGTATGATTCTTAGGCTTCCGAACTCCTCGGCATACTTTCTCGCATCAGCCACATCGTCCCTGTGTGTTAAGAAGATGTACTTAATTCCACCCATCTCCTTAAATCTCTTCACCAAATGCGAAATATATTTCGGCGAGTCTACAAGCCAATTGCCCTCTGGACGACGGACGAAGTATGAATTTCCGCCGTATGATTTCGGAGAATTAAACCCACAGTAATACGCTTCGTCCTCTATGTGAAGAGGAAAATCATTCATTACTTCCTTTACATTATTCCTGTGCAGTGCCCCAATCGAGCCTGTGGGACAGGACAGAAGTGCCCTCGTTGCTTTCCGCTTTTCTTTTTCAGTCTTAGGCTGAGAATAGATAAACGAATAATCCCCTGAGTCTTCGAATGTTTCAGGGGCAATCTGGCGGCACGTATCGCAATTGATGCATGTCGAGTCTACAAAAAACTCGCCAGTTACATTGTTAGAGAACCGCTTCTTTACGTCTGCCATAATCTTTATCCACTTTTTGGCGTTTGGACACCTGGTAGATTCCGGCTAGAATAAGCACTCCGCCAACGATAACGCCTGTATCTAATGTCTTGCCCAATTGTAGCCAGTCAAATAAAAGTCCAAACACTGGCACAAGCATTGATGCGGAGGTAGCGGTATGGGTATCTAGCTTTTTTAGAAGATAGAACCAGATGGTAAAGTTTATTGTAGAAGCAATTACACCTGTAAATAAGATAACGCCAATAGATACCCAGGTCCATTTAATGTGCCATAGCCCTTCAACCGGGAGGGCCATAAGTGCAAGACCTAAAGTCCCTATAGGCATCTGTAGGCCGTTTACCATAGATGCGTTTTCGTTGGGCATTTGTTTTTTAATTACAATATTTGCAATAGCCCATGAAACCGCTCCTGCGATAACCAGAAACTCTCCAAATAGAATTTGGGCATTCTGGTTTACGAGTGTATCCCATCCGAGGATGCAGAGGATTCCTATACCACCGCTGATAACCCCAAGCCACCGCGAAATAGCTAACCTCTCCTTAAGGTAAAAATGGGCAAGAAGACTCGTCCACAGGGGCATGGTGTAGAGAAGAACCGATGTCTTTCCCGCAGTAACAAATTTCATTCCATGTAGCATAAGCCCGAACATCCCCGTTGTTTGAAACAGTCCCACCGCGACGTAATACAGCCATTTTTCTCTCTTCGGCCAGGGAATCCCTTTGAGCAACGGAAACATTCCTAAACTTCCAATTGCACACCGCCATGTTGCAAGCGTAAAGGGCCCCATGAATCCTAGTCCGATTTTCATCAATACCCATGAGTATCCCCATGTCACAACCAAGAAAACTAATAAAGCTATATTCAATACCATTAAGGATTATTCTACTCCATGCACTGGAATTCACATAATGCTAAATCCCGCTAGATAGAGGATGTGGCATTATACTAATTTCATTATGAAATGGGACATATTTGTAGGATACTCTTATATATTTTAGCAAGAGATGTAGAGTGTGCCGCTGTACGCCCTTTGCTGGATTAGGGTGATTCGTGAATCGCCCCTATCTTTATATCCCTCTTTTAATAGGCCGTCCAACCGCCATCTACTACGAGGTGAGCGCCTGTAACGTATTTGGCTTCATCGCTTGCCAGGTAAACAAGGGCATAGGCTATGTCATCAGGTTCTCCTCTATAACCCATAGGAATTACTTGAGCGGCTATCTCATCGAGCTTTTTCTGTGCGTCCGGCGGATTGCCGATAAAGTCCTCATTCATCTTCGTCTTGATAAATCCCGGACAGATTGTATTTACGCGAATACCCTGCTTTACATGATCCAAGGCGAGGCTTCTTGTAAACTGCATTATCGCTCCTTTTGTTGTGTTGTATGCAACACAATTCGGGTTGCCAATAAATCCAAGAACCGAAGAGTTATTTATTATAGAACCGCCGCCGTTTTCTAACATGTGGGGAAGCACGTATTTGCTCATAAGAAAAGTGCCTTTTACGTTAATGTCTATTATCCTATCCCATGCTTCGACGGAGGTCGTAACTACAGTCCCGACCTCAAGGACGCCTGCGTTGTTAAACAGTATGTCAATCTTTTTAAACCTTTTAATAAATTCATCTATCGTTCTCTTTACGTCTCCTTCCTTGGACACATCTCCCGGAAAGGCAACAATCTCATCTTTTCCTTCAGCTTCTCTTACAACCTCATCGAGTTTTTCTTTTTTTCTTCCTGTAATCCCAACCTTTGCTCCCTCTTTACAGAAAAGAAGAGCAGTGGCCCTGCCAATGCCCTCTCCTCCTCCTGTAATCAGCGCCGTTTTTCCATTGAGTCTCATCTCTTTTCCTCCTTTATTATTCTTTTATTTTAACATTTCTTGCCTCTAGAATCGTTCCTTTTGCATGTTCAACCTGTGCAAGAGCAATGTTGTAACTCACGATTGCCAGTATATACTCGGTCCTTGCAGTTACAAGGTCTCTCTGTGCGTCTAGCACTTCTCTTGTTGTTCCAACGCCTACTTTCAATTTTTCTTGATTATCCCTTAAAACCTCCTCGGCAAGCTCTACACTGGTTTTTGCGGCATCTATACCCCTGGTACTGCTTTCTAACAGCCTGAAAGCGTTGCTTACATCAAGCTCAACGCTTTCTTCAGTCTGTTTGAGTGTAATAACACTCCTATCAACGGCCGCCGAGGCCTGTATATAATTCCCTCTGGCAGTTCGGTTAAAAATGGGAAAGCTAAAAACACCGAGAACCTCCCAAACCGGGAAGTCTGCTGCAAACAGTTGGCTAAAAGAATTTAAAGAGCTGGTAAATTGGTCTGGAATTGGTGCAGGGGTTCCTCCAAATATTATCCGATTTGGGTTCTCACTGCCGCCCAATCCCTGAAGCGTTACTATACCCTGAATAGACAGGTTAGGAAGCCTCTGGTTTGAAGCAAACCTCTTTTCAGTTTCATTGTTTTCTATGTTGAGTTTTGCTTCTGTCATCTCCGGTCTTTTTTCTAATGCCTCTTTAAACGCTTCATTTTCATCAAATGATTTAATAACGGTTATTGGTTCGTCTGTTAGAACAATATTCTGTGTAAGGGGAATTGCAAGGATATTCTTCAGGTTGTCCTCATCAGCCTTAAGGGAATTTTCGGCGAGAATTACATTCACCTCATCCCTTGCGACCTCTGATTTAGCCTGAGTAACAGCAAGAGAAGGAAGCGTACCTACCTCCACCTGAATCTCATTTCTCCTCTGAAGGTCTTTTGAAACCTCAAGTTCAGCCCTTGTAACCTCGAGATTCATTTTTGCTCCAACAAGGTTCCAATAAGCTGTCTCAACATTTAGAAGAGTGTCGGAGATTGTCCGCTCTAGCTCCTTCACCGAAATCTCGCTCGACGTTTTTGCTATAATTATAGGGGTCTCATTCACGCCATACCCGAAGTTTCTAAGAAGGTTCTGCCCAACACTAAAGCTAAGTGATGTAGAGAGGTTCGGACTCAAGGAATCAAGCGGAGAGTTAGTGGTGGTTCTTGTTAAGAGAAAATTGAATATATTATAGAACGTACCCGTAGGCAATGTCCCTGTTACATTGCTTCCAAGGAGAAATTGTTTGGTTTCAATAGCGCCGTTTGGAATTAAACTGCTTGTCGTGGGGATTTTTGCATCCTCGTAGGATGAATTAAGATTTAGAAGCGGGTCAAATATGCCTTCTTGGGTTAGTATGTTTCCTCGCGCTATCTTTACGTTTTCCTTCTGTATTTGAATGTCTCTGTTATTTTCAAGGGCTATTCTAATTGCGTCTTGAAGAGAGAGATTAAGTGTTTGGTCGGCTCCCACAAGGGAAAGAAATACCAGAAATATGATTCCGTTCATTGTCTGTCCTCTGCGGATATAAAATTTATTAGAAGAACTTAGGTCTGTTAATTCTTCGGTAATTAATATTTAACCTTTTTTTTCCATTTTTTCCATTCCTAAATTCCTTTTCCCTTCTCTTTGACATCTTACATAGGGTATGGTAAAGTAAGTAAGTAATTACTTAATATACAGGGATTATAAGGAATGTCAATTGAGCAGGTAAAGGTGAGTAAAACGCGGGATAAAATCCTCGAGGCCGCAATCAAGCTTTTTGCCGAAAAGGGATTCAACGGCACCACTACAAAAGAGATTGCGGAAAAAGCGGGGGTGAATGAGGCGTTGATATTCCGATACTTTTCTACTAAAAGAGATCTTTATGGCGCGATTATTGAGAGAAAAATTAAAGAAGACCCAAAGATTGAACTGCCGCTTGAGACCTTTAAAGGGACCAAAGACGATTGGCTGATCTTTAAGTCCCTTGGCGCAAGGATGTTTGAATGCGTGGAGAAAGACCCGAGCTTCTTGAGGCTGCTTCATTTCAGTGCGCTTGAGGGACACGAGCTATCAGATATGTTCCTCGATACCTATGTGCAGCATCTAAGAACGCTCCTTTCCGACTACATTGATGAGCGAATATCGGATGGAGCTTTTAAGGACATGGATTCTCACCTTGCGGCGCGGGCGTTTAGTGGAATGTTTACAAATTACATAATCTCGCAGGAACTCTTCGGTGAGAAAAAAAAGAAAAAGATTAAAAAGGAAGATGAAGA
>JBLNAE010000272.1:0-7478 GCA_050259195.1 Ignavibacteriales bacterium | reverse complement strand
AAAAGTTTGTAGGAACTAAAGTTAAAAAGATTAAAAGCAGGTTTTATAAACTGAGACGTTCTCTTCAAGCAACGGGTACTCCAAGTGCCAAAAGGCATTTGAAGAAGCTCTCCGGCAAAGAGAGACGTTATATGAAACACGTAAACCACATAATCAGCAAACGATTGGTTCAGAAGGCATCGAGGCTTGGTTATCGGATTGCCCTTGAAGACCTTAGTGGTATCAGAGATGAAGATAGAGGCAAGCTGTTTAACCGCATGATCGGAGGTTGGTCTTTCTACCAGCTTCAAACATTTATTGAATATAAGGCTAGGGAAAAGGGAATAGATGTGGTTTATGTTGACTCTCGTAATACTTCTAAGAGTTGTAGCAACTGTAGACAATTGGGAACACGAAGAAAAAGGCTCTTTGTGTGTCTGTGCGGATATTGGAGTTGTCCTGACAGAAATGGTGCACGGAATATCGCCTTTAGCGGTTCTGTAAACAACCGTATCGTAGCAAGTAGTGAGTTGATGCAATGTGTATCTCTCCATGCTTAGTTACAAAAGCCCCTGCCTTTAGGCTTGGGGATGTTTACCTCATCTCACCGCTACTGCCAATCCGTGCATAATTTGAACATGTTCTGAGAAGCACTGGTGATAAGTCGCACCGAAACTGAATTCCTTGGGCATAATTTTCTATTGAAGCGGGTTCTCATCAAGGGCTGATTCGCTGGCCTTAGAGTCAGCGAGCCTATGCAGTACAAAGATATTGCCTTGCCCAAAAGGAATCCATCTCTTATAAGGATAGCGTTTCATTTCACTATAACCAATCATAGGCCCAAACGAAATGATATAATCATCATTGTCAACCCACCACCAGCTCTTCGAGGGATTTACACGATATTTAGCGTCGAAAGAATACCAACCATTGAATTCATATCCGCCATCGATGTTTTTATATGAGATGTGGGCTTCTTCCATTAAGTAGTGCAGGGCCTTCCAGCGAGATCGATTCCACGATAAGTAATCATGAGTAGCCCCTAAGGCGAAAAATCCATAAACAAATAGAAGTACGGCAGCAATAAAAACTGGCGACCGACTTACGCGTAATTTAAAGGAATTTCCTGTAGTTATCATGGCAATCATGGATAAAGGTAAGAGGGGAATAAGGTATCGATCAAAAAATCCTATTACTCCGATTAGAACAGAATAAGAAGTACAGGCCGAAAGGAATAAGATTAGTGGCCACTTGTCAGCTATAGATTCAAATTTGCTAAGCTTAAGGAGGACTTGAGCTAGCGCTGAAAACAAATACCGGAGCATTAGCGCACCACCAAATGCACCTGCGGTTGTTATAACTAGCCACAACGCTTTTGGAGCATTTGACAGATGTGGGAGCCCTAAGTTATATACATCACGTAGGGTTGCAGGTCCAAGTCCAATATCAAACAAGACATTACCCGATAATGGCATCGTTCGATTTTTCCATATTAATGCTCCCATTACTGCCACAAAAAAGCCAGATGAAGTAAGAACAGACAAGAGCCTTCCTCTATGAGAGGCCGTTTTCCATTTGTTTATAGTTAGTATTATCAAAAAGGGAAGAGTAAACAATCCAAGATATACTAATTCCACTAAAAACCTGTAGAAAAGAAGTTTAATCGCTTGAAGAAAGCCAGTCGACGACTCGAAAATCGAGTCATATCCTCTGTTATAGAGAGGGGACAAGCCAGTCGTCGATTGCATCCATATCTGATACGCAATAAGGATACCAACCGATAATACAATCGGTAGTAACGCAGTTTGAAGTGTCTTTCTTGTAACACCGTTTTTGGCTAGATAAGCAATCCCAAATGATAAGGGAATTATAATTCCCAGCTGGCGAATGAGGATTGCTAAGCAAACAAACAAGTTTCCCGCTAGGAGCTCGATATTGCTTTCTTGGCGTATTCCGCGCATGAGAAAAAGAATTGATAACATTGAAAAAGCGAAAAATGGAACATCTGTCATAAAAGTGAAGGAAAGTTCAAAATATAATGGGTTTATTGCAACTGTCAGAGCTGCTAAAAGAGCAGTTGTTCTATTCGTCTTTACCTCTCTAAAAAGGCCATATGTTACAAAAATGCCTACTAATCCTAATACTAAAGTCGACAACCGCAGTGCTGTAAACGAAAAACCGAATGGAAGACAAAACAACGCACCCCAAAACACCTGAGCAATTAACGTCATGCTGTCAAGACCTGTAAATTGTAAGCGACCATGATCAATAAGAGATTGTACAGCTCGACTGAAAGACCAGTCATCATTAAGGGGGAATTCTCCAGTAGGATTTACCAAAAGCGCCATCAATACCCAAATGCAGCCAAGGGCTATAAGTTCGAGAGCTGTAATACTGGCTGATTTATTATTGGACAAGCTATTCAACACTGAACGACCCGTATAGGATTCTTTGATCAATCATATCTAATACATTTGCATCTACGGTAATATCAAATTTTCTGGCAAACAATTTTGAAGATCTTGCAATTTTTTCGAAATCATCTTTGCACAAAATCGCAGGACTGCCTGAGTTTGTGTCCTTCCAATCTATGTATCTCAAATCATCGTTGACAACACTTTCTTTAAAATGTGAGTTTAAAATAATTGTCTGAAAAAAGATTTCATCTGGAACATCAACATACTTAAAAAAATTTACAAACGATCTATTTTGTTTTATAAACTCCTGTATGAACTCTATACAATCTCTCGGAAAACACCAGTATGAAGAGCCGCCAAAGGGTTTGAAGCCTTCAGGAAACTTGCGTTTGATAGGGAAGCCACGCTTATTGGGAAAACTGAAATGCCTATTAAACAAGCGAAAATGCCAGTATTCTATCCTATCCAAACCGCCACTAATACCTAAATTTTGCCAGTGATCGCATGGCAGTGGAAAATATTCCATAAATAACTTTCCTTCGTTTTCCTGTAAAAATCTTTCAATTTGTTCATTTGATTTTATAGGATAATCCTGCCCAGTTAAAAGTATGACATAATCAAAATGAACATTATTAGCAAATAGAGCTTTTATCCCCTTAATAGTCGCCTTAACATGACCCAAATCGCCCCAATTACACCTATGTCGCTCCAGGAAGTAAACATTTGGAAGGTTTCTAAGACCATCAACTGCCTGGCGGTAAACTCTATCACTTGTCTTTTTATCAATATGCACAAAAAAGGATGTTGTATCGGTATAAAGTCTAAGAACGAGGCGTATCAACTGTTGTGGATATTTGTATGCCGAAATAATATATGCGAGTCTCAAGGATTAATATCCTCATTGATTCAGTTCTAATAAAAACGGTGGCGTCTCCCACCCTGGACGTAATGGATCACTTCCACAACTGGACCATGCCGCTATGAGGTAGCCCCCATTCTACCAACGCCGAGGCATCTTCCTTTAACGCTTTTGCAGAACGATTACATCCTGGCACTGATCCAACCCGGTCGGTATGTAATCCAGAACATTGAAGTACTTCGAGTATTTCGAGAGGACGTATTCTTGTGAATGGTAGGTAGTCTGGTACCACTCCGGGAATATCCCCTGCATGGACTTGGGGCTTTCGATGAACAGAAATCCGGCCCGCTTGATTTCTTCGATTTGCGGAGCCAATAAATTGCTCCAGTAGTAGAATCCATGAATAGTGAGCAGCACATAGCCTTTCGGTTTAGTGACACGCTGCAGTTCGCTCAACCAACGTAACTGGTAATCCTCGTTCAGGTGAGTAAAGACCGATATGGCGTAAGTAAGGTCGAATGTTTCTGCAGGATAGTTCAGCGGTGGTAATGGCCTATTAGTGTCGAATTTAGCGAAGTTCAGATAGCCGCGACACCATGCAATGGCCTCCGCATCGATATCAGTTCCATAAAGGCAGGATGGTTTCGCATTGCTTGAGAACCAGATGAGCGTGCGTCCGCAGCCGCAACCAAAATCTAAAATGTGCTGAAACGAGTCCAGATCCTTTCCGACCTTCGTAAGAGCGTTTTTAATATCCTGTTGGCACTGTCTTCCCGTTTCGAGGAAGCTGTGCAGACTGAGGTCACCATGAACACGAAAGCGTAGAGCAGCCGGAGGTACGTGGGCGAAGTCGCTCCGTTTACTGTAGCGCTGGTCTCGCCAGTCAACATAGCGATATAGTATTCCTCTGAGGCTCCTGTGCGACATTACCCTGTGGACGAGTACGCCAGGGATGCTCTCAGGATGCCTGACTAACTTCAAGGCCGTTTTTATTTTGGGCATGATCCTTTCGCACCTGCTAGTCGCTGCCTGGAGGCCTGCCATTCCTATTTTCGCCGGAGATCGAAAATCAAGTAATCCTCATTCTGAACTATCGGGGGATAGTTTTTGTTAAGAAATGTTCTCAGGTCCGGTTGTTCTTCCGCTCAAGGTATAAATCTACAAGTGATATTATCATGTCTGCACTGCCTTATTAATTGTCCTTAACTTAGCCAGATTTAGGTTCTCTCTCCATTCTAAGAGCCAGATACATAAAAATAATGCTTAGGAAAAAACCTAATATTGTATATCTTTAGTTTTAGTAATTTATGATTCATCATAAAATATTGAGAGCTTAATCGCCCTAAAACCGTTTTAACAATCCATACTTAATGAATTTGCTTGCAAAACAGTCGAGTTAGGTGGCCTGGCAGTTAATCCCAAAACCTAAATTTTATAACATAGTACAATGCCTTGAGTCCGTCCCGCCAGTTTATCTTCTTTCCTGTGGCATAAGTGCGGCCATAATAATGAACTCCCACTTCATAAATTCGGTATCGTCGCTTTGCCACCTTGGCTGTGAACTCGACCTCGAATCCGAAATCATCGCAGGTCAACTTTATCCCTCTCAGGATATCTCGTCGGAACATTTTATAACAGACCTCGACATCCGAAAGGTTCAGGTCATACAGGAGATTGACCAGGAAGGAGATCAAACGATTACCCATGTAGTGGTGGAAAAACAATACGCGGTGGGCCTTGCCGAAGAACCGTGACCCGAAGACCACATCAGCCTTGTCCTCCTCGATTAGCCGAAGCATCTCAGCCCAGTCACGGGGATCATACTCCAGATCAGCATCTTGGATAACTATCACATCCCCACTAGCGTATTCAAGCCCAGTACGTAATGCAGCACCCTTCCCGCGGTTCCGGTCGTGTAGTTTAACGTCCACACCTATATTGCGAGAGCCGACCAATAGTTCTCGGGTTCCATCGGTCGAACCGTCATCCACGACGATCATTTCCTTCTCGTAGGGCGGCACCGCTTTGACCATCTGAATAACCTTGAGAATCGTATTTCGCTCATTGTAGACCGGGATAATTACGGACAGCATTGATACCTCACTATCTGTCTTTTTATCGACGTGTACAAAAATGATGTTGTATCAGTATTAAGTCTAAGAATAAGGCGTATTAATTGCTCAGGATATTTGTATGCCAAAATTATATATGCTATTTTCATATTAGCTACCTTCGGTATATAAACAACGTCATCTTTTTAACTCTTGACCATGAGCTATGTTTCAATAAAAACTGAGCAATTTCTGTGTGTTCTACAGATTCCCATGATGCCTGATAATATACACATCTCACTTCGGGGTGAGTCCTGCTAAGTTCCAGAAACTCTGTCATAGATCTTGGCACTACTATTTGCCTATCAAAATAGTACTGGAACACCTCAGCATCTCCACCAATCGCACAGAAAGTAGCCGACCCTGGAGCATTCATTGCTATAGCTCTACTCGCATCGCGATAACCCTCGTCGGCTATCCAATTATGCCAGTTCATCGACCAATGATATAGAACGGTGGCTGTAATCACAACGGCTAATATGCGAGATGAATAACTGGTAAGTCTTAGATAGTTGCTCGCTGCTGAATCCCAAAGTGTGCGAAGGCCTGCTACGAAAAACACCAGGTAGTAGGGGAGACAATAGGAAAAGAAACGTGGATAAAGGTCGAAAGGTCGAACCAGCCACATAATCAATATAGGTCCGACGAATAACCAGGTAAGATAACGTACTTCTTGAGGATGTGACCTCAGAAGTGAAAGCAAGCCGCAAACGGATATTATGAAAACCACAACAACAAGTGGCGACCACTCACTTCCAGATAGGAATTCGATTACTGTCCACGGGAAAGTCGGATTGAAATCGCTTCGACCTCTTACCCCAATATCGTGGAACAGCTGCCGAAGTGCGGGTATGTAGCAAAGAAGCGATAATGCAACTATAGCTATAAAAGAGACACAAAGAATTCGAAAGGATGCTCCGGTTATATGCTGATTAGATTGCCTACCAACCTGCTGGGTTATAGTAAGACAAAGAAGAAACAGAGTTTGAACTATCGTGACGAAGGCTGAATACAAATGGACGTATATTCCAAGGACGCTCACAACAATAAAGAAAAATGCATCACGGCGCGTAGGATGATGAAGTAATCTAAGATAAAAATAACTGGAGAGAAGGGTGAAGAGAATCAGTCCAGAATATCCGCGACCTGATATGCTCCAAATTATATGAGCTGGAGAGAACGCAAATATGAAGGTGCCTACCATGGCGAGACGAGGACCCAATAGGTATTGGCTAAAGATCCAAAACAAGTAGAGACTTGCAAGGCCAAGCAGTAAAGCAGGCAGCCGGAATGCCCATTCAGAGTGGCCAAAGAGCGCTTGAGAAAAATAGGCCATAAGTGAGTAACCAATGTGATTATTAAAAGAAAGGCTAGACGACATGATCTGCCAAATGGAACCAGTTTTCAGGACATAGAAGACGGTATCAAGCTCATCTTCTCCCAGCCCTCTATTAATAGGAGGGAGTCGGAGTAGCAAGGCCAAGACTAGAACCATCGACAGATAGAAGAATTCAGAACGTGAAACAGAATGAAGGGAGGAAAAGTAGTCGTTCCACCGCGCGGCCCGCTGCAAGCTTCCGATCCCACGTGTCCTCATAGTGTCACCTCGGGTCTCATCGCCCTGACCATAATGACGACCTCATAGTCGGGATCACCATGGTCCAGCTCTTTTTGACGCAGTTCTTGTGTTGCCAACCCATACGAAGGCGATTGCCGCAAGCACATTCCCATACGCCTCGACCTGAACATTTGCCGCTGGAAAGACGTCCTCGGACAGCGGTCGTGCCAATAGAGGCGATATACTTCATTATCTGTCTTTTTATCGACGTGTATAAAAAATGATGTTGTATCAGTATTAAGTCTAAGAATAAGGCGTATTAGTTGCTCAGGATATTTGTATGCCGAAATTATATATGCGAGTCTCATGGTATTAATATCCTCATCGCCTCACAAAATGTCGAACGTATCCTAATAAACAGTGGAGGATCGGATGGTAATATGACCTTAGCTACTTCTGAAGTGCGTATGAGACTGTGGTAACCTTGAGTCCATGTTCAGCTATATACGCTGCGAGCCAATTTAAGAAAAACAACCGAGTGGCATGTTCTTGTC
>JBLNAE010000271.1:0-3077 GCA_050259195.1 Ignavibacteriales bacterium | reverse complement strand
CAAATACACCCTTTGACAGGCTCAGGGTGAACGGTATTTGAGTCAAGCCGTTCGTGGTGAGCTTGTCGAACCATAGAACGGCGCTAATGCCATCATCTTCAAGTTGACTGACTACTAGAGTCAGTTGAATAATACGAGATTGCTTCACGGAGTTTACACTGAGCGAAGCGAATGTGTTCGCAATGACAAACTGAACGAGTCATTGCGAGAATCGAAGCGACGAAGCAATCTAACTTTACTATGTTTTGCTGCTGTTAGTGATGTGAATGAGTTAGTGTTATATTACCTATGAGGGAAAGATCATATTGTTATTTGCTTCATTCATCAAATGCCTTATCCAAAAGAGCAACTTGATGGAGGTGAAACAATGAGACAAGTAACGATTTACCCTGGCGAAGATGGTTACTGGGTGGCTGAATGCCCCAGCCTGCCTGGATGCATTAGTCAGGGAAAGAGCACAGAAGAGGCAACTACTAACATTAAAGAAGCGATTCGGGGGTACGTTGCAGCATTAGAGGAAGACGGATTATCTATCCCCGTATGATATTTTGAAATATTTTAAATGATGAGCATCTCAACAGTTAATTAACATGAAACTAAAGAGAATAATTAGCTTACCATCATTTTCCGCTGGGATTATCACGGTATTAATGTTATCCTGTTTAGTAAGCCAAGGGGCGATGTCTCAAACACCTGAGCCAAAAACGATGAAGAAACCCAATCGTCTAATACATGAGAAGAGTCCGTACCTGCTTCAGCACGCATACAATCCTGTAGACTGGTATCCCTGGGGGGAGGAGGCTTTTGAGAAGGCTCGTAAAGAGAATAAGCCGATTTTTCTCTCTATCGGATACTCAACCTGCCACTGGTGCCATGTGATGGAAAGGGAGTCGTTTGAGGACGATTATGTCGCAAAACTCATGAACGACGCCTTTGTCTCGATTAAAGTGGATCGAGAGGAGCGCCCCGATATTGACGGTATATATATGATGGTATGCCAGATGATCTCAAGAGGGGGATGTGGGTGGCCGCTTAATATCGTCATGACGCCGGACAAAAAGCCCTTCTTTGCCGCCACGTACATTCCAAAAGAAGACCGGTTTGGACGCGCCGGGATGTTGACCTTGGTGCCGAGAATTAAAGAGGTCTGGACAAAACAGCACAACGAGGTGCTCGACTCAGCCAATCAAATCACATCCGCTCTCCAGCAGGGAGCGAAGGAATCGCACGGCGAAGAACTGGATAAATCCACTCTGAAAACCGCATACGACCAGCTTGTCCAAGGTTTTGATGAACACTATGGCGGCTTTGGAAATGCCCCAAAGTTTCCGACCCCCCATAATTTCCTTTTTCTGCTTCGATACTGGAAGCGGAGCGGTGATGCCGAGGCTCTCAAGATTGTAGAGAAGACCCTCCAAGCGATGCGGCAGGGCGGTATATATGACCACATCGGATTTGGATTCCACCGCTATTCCACAGACGCGGAGTGGTTCTTGCCTCATTTTGAAAAGATGCTCTATGACCAGGCGATGATTGCAATGGCCTACATAGAGGCCTATCAGGCAACGGGAAAAGAGGAATATGAAAAAACTGCGCGTGAGATTTTCACATATGTCCTGCGCGATATGACATCGCAGGGAGGCGGTTTTTACTCTGCTGAGGACGCGGACAGCGAAGGAGAAGAAGGGAAGTTTTATCTCTGGACAGAGGGAGAAATCCGACAAATACTGGACAAAGACGAGGCGGATTTATTTATCAAGGTTTTTAATGTTGAAAAGGGAGGCAATTTCAGAGAAGAGGCAACCGGGAAAGGAACGGGCGGGAACATTTTGCACCTAAAAAAATCACCCCATGAGATTGCCTCCCCGTTAAAAATACCCGAAGGGGAGCTTGAGAAGCGTCTTGAGACGGCAAGGCAGAAGTTATTTGCAGCGCGTGAAAAGCGCGTTCATCCCCATAAAGACGATAAAATCCTTACCGATTGGAATGGTCTTATGATTGCCGCGCTCTCAAAAGGGGCGCAGGTCTTTAATGAGCCGAGTTATGCGGAGGCCGCCCGACGCGCTGCGGACTTCATATTTAAAAACATGCGAAAGCCGGATGGACGGCTCTTGCACCGCTACAGGGACGGTCAGGCAGACATCGGAGGGAATGTAGATGATTACGCTTTCCTGATTTGGGGACTTATCGAACTCTATGAATCCACGTTTGATGTCAACTATCTTCAAACTGCCATTAATCTAAACAATGATCTGATAAAACACTTTTGGGACGATAAGAGCGGCGGGTTTTATTTTACACCGGATGATGGCGAGAACCTTATTGTCCGGCAAAAGGAGATTTATGACAGCGCTATTCCATCCGGCAACTCTGTTGCAATGTTAAACCTTCTTCGCATGGGCCGGATGACGGGGAATTCCGATTTCGAAGAAAGGGCGGCAAAAATCGGGCGCGCATTCTCTAACAGGGTCAAACAGTTCCCCGGGGCATTCACCCAACTTATGGTTGCCGTAGATTTTGGAATAGGCCCCTCCTACGAAGTGGTTATTGCCGGCAACTCTCAATCAGAAGATACAAAAGCCATGTTGAACACCTTAGGAAAGCAATTTGTGCCCAACAAGGTAGTGCTCCTCCGTCCAACTGAAAAAGAATCGCCTGATGTTATTCGTATTGCGGAATTTACAAAGAACCAATCGAGCCTGGGCGGCAAAGCCACCGCATACGTTTGCCTCAACTACGTATGTAAGCTCCCAACGACAGACGTGAATAAGATGCTGGAACTACTTGGTGTGAAAAATTCAGGAAAAACGAATGCATCTTGAGTACTACAATCCCTGTACGGATATTAGGAATAAATGGTTCGCCCCTACGAGTTTTTATCCAGTCAAGATATTCACTTGGTGTCGCACCCCATCAGGGAGTAGGGTTGTTATTGAGAGTAATACCATTTTCAGAGTAAAAATGGTTAAAATATATGAATGGGAAGAAGAGCAAGTATCAAACCAAATAGAAGCATTTATTCTGTAGAAGAGCTGACAGAACTCTACAAGAAAGAAAAGAATACAAGGATGCAGAAA
>JBLNAE010000270.1:0-17173 GCA_050259195.1 Ignavibacteriales bacterium | reverse complement strand
GAGATCAAGTAACCACAGAGATTATAAGACGTTATATTGAGTATCATAACAGTAAGCAGTTAGCTTTTGATTTTTAGTCTTTAGATGCCCCGTGGCTCTGCCACGGGGAGTCTTCACTTAGTAGGATGGGATAAGAAAGAAAAAGGAGGATATGCGAGATATGACCGATGAAGAAAGGAAATCAATAGCTTCAGAGTATCTGAAAAGCCTTGATACAGGTGAAGATTTCTTTCATCTCTTTGCCGAAGACGCAGAGGTATTCTTTCCTAGGTCGGGCGTTGTACGAGGAGCACAAGGGTATAAAAAGCTCTTTTCTGACCTGGGTGCCAAAGTGGCAAAGTTTAGGCACCACCACGCCTCCATAAACTGGATAATTCAGGGTGATTTCGTAGTGGCCGAGGGATCGAGTGAGGGTGAATTAAAGACCGGTGAAAAGTGGACTGATAGCAAATGGTGTGACGTGTTTGAGATTAGAAACGGTAAAATCCAGCGCGTCTACATATATCTCGACCCGGAATATGCCAGATACTGAAATCTGAAGGAGCCTTCATGAAAGTTGAAATTCATCCATCGTCGGAAAGGGGAATTGCGGAGCACGGCTGGTTGCACAGCAAACACAGCTTTAGTTTTGCTGGCTATTATAATCCGGACCGCATGGGGTTTGGGACTCTTCGCGTTATAAATGAGGATGTAGTGGAACCCGGACAGGGTTTTAGCGCACACCCACACGACAATATGGAAATAGTCTCTATTGTGCTTGAAGGTGTCCTGGAACATAAAGACAGCATGGGCAATCACGGGATAATACCCGCAGGCGATATTCAGAGAATGTCTGCTGGGACGGGAGTCACCCATTCCGAGTTTAACCATTCAAAGACGGACGTTGTCCATTTCTTGCAGATTTGGGTTTATCCCAAAGAGAGAAACATTAAGCCGAGCTATGAGCAAAGAGCATTCCCTCTCGAATTACGTAAGAACAAATTACTTCCCGTTGTATCTGGAATAAAGAGTGAAGGGACTGTTTACATACATCAAGATGCGACGTTTCTAATCGGAAGCCTTGATGAGGGCACTGCGGTTTCTCACAAAATTAACAATCCAAATCATGGCATTTACGTTTTCGTTATCAGGGGCGGTGGTAGTATAGATGGAAAAAACTTGAGAGACGGTGATGCCGCGGGTATAACAGATACCGATGTCATTAAAATCAAAGCGAATAAAGAAACGGACATTTTAGTAATAGAGGTTCCTTTACTTGGGCGATAAAATCAAAAATAGAAGCTTTACTGCTTAACGGCTACCTTCTCAATCTCCTCAAGGAGTGCGTCAACGAGTTCTTCTTCTTTTACGGACTTAACGAGTTTGCCTTCTTTGTAGAGCATCCCTTTCCCGCGTCCTCCTGCTATGCCCAAGTCGGCTTCTGCGGCTTCTCCGGGGCCGTTTACAACGCATCCCAAGATTGCAACCTTGAGCGGCTTATCAAAATGAAAGTTTCTTACCCTTTCTTCGACTTCATCCACCAAATTCATAAGGTCAATCTCAAGCCTTCCACACCCTGGACAGGATATGATTTCTACGCCGTTTTGTCTAATTCCCAATGACCTTAATATATCTATCCCGGCATAGACTTCCTGAACAGGGCCGCCTGTAAGGGACACCCTTATTGTATCTCCAATCCCTTCAGCAAGAAGGGTTCCTATTCCAATTGCTGACTTTATTGTTCCCATCTTCATTGTTCCTGCTTCTGTGACGCCAAGGTGGAGCGGGTAGTCGGTTTTTTCAGCGATAATTCGGTAGGCCTCTATCATTGTTCTTACGTCTGTGGATTTCACGGATATTTTTATGTCTCTGAAATCTAAATCTTCAAGGATGCGCACGTGCTTAAACGCGCTCTCGGCAAGGGCTTCTGCAGTGGGGCTTCCATATTGCTTGAGTATTTCTTTTTCAAGGGAGCCGGAGTTTACACCGATTCTTATTGGAATATGCCTCTCTTTAGCGGCATCAACGACCGCTTTAATCCTGGGTTTTGATCCTATGTTTCCGGGGTTAATTCTCAGCGCATCCACTCCCTGATTTATCGCTTCAAGAGCCAGGCGGTAATCGAAATGAATGTCCGAAACTATAGGTATGTTTACCTGACTCTTTATCTCGCCCAGGGATTTTGCGGATTCCATATCGGGAACAGCAAGTCTTATTATGTCGCAGCCCGCTTTTTCTAGTTCTTTTATCTGCGCTACCGTAGCAGGAATGTCTCTCGTATCCGTTTTTGTCATGGATTGGACAGTTATAGGCGCACCGCCGCCGACTTTTATATTTCCTATTGCAATCTGTCTTGTTTGTCTCATCCTGGATTTATTAGGTTATTGTCTTTGCCGCTGGGTGTCAAGTGTCAAGTACGAATCTTGTATTTGCCCGGCGTATGGATAAGTTTGACACACTATCCTTTTCGTGATTAAATAAAACTAGGTCGTTGTTGGTGTTTGATCGTTGTGTGTCCGAAAGAAAACTCATCAAATAGAAAGAATCCTGACCTCAAGCGACCCGGCGAGCTTTTGTATGTATTAATGAGACTTTTTTAAGTTATTTCTGAATCTTTGGGGAGGCAAGAGATGGCAATAAAGAAGATTCTTTTAAAGAAAGAAGAAACAAAAGAGGCTGAGAAAAAGGTTACACTTACTACGTTTCAGCACTCTCAAGAGCCTGATGAGGCGGTTGAAATGACCGAAGAAAAGGTACTGGAGTCTCTAAAGACGGTTCGCGACCCGGAAGTCCCTGTAGATATTGTAAATCTGGGACTCATTTATGACGTGAGAGTCTCTGGAAGAAACGCTTATATCAAGATGACCCTCACTACTCCCGGATGCGGAATGGGCAAAACTATTGCCAAGCAGGCGGAGAGTGCAGTCAAATCTATTGGAGCTAAAGACGTTTTAGTTGAAATTGTGTGGGACCCGCCCTGGAATACGGATATGATGAGCGATCAGGCAAAAGAGAGTCTGGGCATAAGTTAATAACTGATGCCGTGCTTAGATGCTTAAATGGCAAAAGGTTGTTATTTATGTATATTGCTTTGCTAGATACGTGTGTCGTAATTTCTCGAAGGCTAAGTAATTTCAAGTCCGGCCAATAGTGTGCGTCATTGTGATTGAAGAAGAATCACCAAATATTTCATCGAGGCTTCTTCACTTCTTTTAGCATAATAAGCGAGATCCTTAGCAGAGTTTATCCTGATTTAGATGGATGGCTCAGGGGGACGCATGGAGTAAGTGAAATTCATGGGAGGGTTAATATGGAACTAAACCCTGAAGGGATCCGAAATATCCTCAAAAAGGTAAAGTATCCCGGCTTTTCAAGGGATATAGTCTCATTTGGGATTGTAAAGGACATAGGCGTAGAAGGCTCCAAGGTTACAGTTTTGCTTCTTCTTCCTAAACCCGATGAAAAACTTGAGTCAGAAATAGGAGAGTCCGTAAGAAAGACGCTTCTAGAATCCCCTGGGATTTCTGAGGTAGACGTTCGCACAGGGATAAGAGAGCTAAAAAGGGCATCCGGTCAGACAGGGCAGACAGAGGCAGCCCGAAGAACGCAAGGCCCGGAGATTAGATACTTCATAGCCGTTGCGAGCGGCAAAGGCGGTGTTGGAAAATCCACTGTGGCGGTGAACCTTGCCCTCGCAATCTCTAAAAAGAGAAGAAACGTAGGTCTCTTGGATGCGGATGTCTGGGGACCCAGTATTCCCATTATGATGGGCTTGAACGAAAGACCAGTGGCGACACCTGAGAAAAAGATTATTCCACTTGAAAAATACGGATTAAAACTCATGTCTATAGGGTTTCTCATAGACGATGACGATACGGTGATATGGAGAGGTCCTATGGTTCACGGGGCGGTAAAACAGTTTCTGGAAGATGTGGACTGGAGAGGGACGGATTATCTGGTAGTTGACCTTCCACCGGGCACGGGAGACGCACAGCTTTCCCTTATTCAAACCGTGCCCCTTAGCGGGGGTGTGATTGTTACGACCCCTCAGGATGTAGCTCTTATTGACGTAAGACGCGGGGTGCAGATGTTTAGAAAGTTGAACGTTCCGGTCTTGGGCGTAGTAGAAAATATGAGTTATTTAGTCTGCCCTCATTGCAGGGGTGAGGTGGATATATTCAGCAGAGGCGGCGGGAAGAGGATGTCTGAAAAATTCAACGTGCCTTTTTTAGGTGAGGTCCCAATTGACCCGGAAATCAGAAAGGGTGGGGATGAGGGAAGTCCGATAGTTATATCTCATCCTGAAAGCCTCGCTGCAAAGGCGTTTATGGATGTAGCCGATAGGGTTTTGAAAACCATAGAGTCTGCATGATTACTCAGCTACTAAGAAGGGGTGTTATAAAAGTGAATTGGACAGAAGAAAAACTTCTGAATTCAGGCTTCTGACTTCTAATCTTGGTATTATTGGTGTATTTGTAGCTAAATATTTACATTATCTTACACCTCCTTTTTTATAAAAAATTTACCTTGACTCACTTTAGATGGTGATTATCTTTAGGGTAAGAGAAAAAATAAAAGGGGAGGTAGATAAAAATGGCTAGAGGTTTAAGAATATTGGATCCCTGGAGGGATTTTGGTTCACTCCAAGAAAGAATAAACAGAATGTTTGATGACACGATGAGAGCGCTTTATCCACAAGAAGGTGAAGAGTTTGGAAGGGGGGCATGGATGCCTGCTGTGGACATCCGTGAGACTGAAGATGGTTATATAGTAAAAGCCGATCTTCCCGGATTGAAGAAAGAGGATATTCAAATTGACTTAAAAGACAGCACCCTCACTCTGAAGGGAGAGAAGAAGTTCGAGGAGAAGGTCTCAAAAGACAACTACATAAGAACCGAGCGCGCATACGGAACATTCATACGTAGCTTTACACTTCCACATAACGTAGATGCGGAGAAAATCAAAGCGTCTTATAAAGATGGCGTTCTTGAACTCACGCTTCCAAAGAAAGAAGAGGCAAAACCTAAACAGATAAAAGTTGAGGTTAGCTAAAAAAGTAGGGGCAGACCTCTGTGTCTGCCCTTAACAAAAAGGGCAACCCTCTGCGGTTGTCTCTACAATAAATACACGATATCTTGACACTACCGCAGTTACCAGATTAAGTTTTAGGTTACCTACCATAAAGAGGCGGCTTTTTTAAGATATGGCACCAAAGAGGGATTACTATGAAGTCCTGGGCGTAAAGAAGAACGCTTCCAAGGAAGATATAAAAAAGGCTTATCGGAAGCTTGCAAGGCGTTATCACCCTGATTTAAACCCCGAAAATAAAGAGGCCGAGGAGAAGTTTAAAGAGGTTCAAGAGGCATATTCGGTTCTCTCCAACGATGAGAAGAGAAAGGCTTATGATACCTTTGGCAGTGCTGAGCCTCAGCCAGGACCCGGAGCGGGAAGAACTACATGGAGATGGCAAGAGGGTTCACCCCAAGGGTTTCAATTTAATTTTGGCGACCTCTCAGGGCTTGAGGATATTCTCGGCGATATATTCGGCGCCAGAGAGGGAGCGACAGGACGGGGAAGGGGCCGAAATGTTGAGTATCAAATAGAGATAGACTTTGAAACGGCTATCAAAGGCGGAACCAGAGATATTAGCATTACCAGAGATGTTGGTGGAAAGCCTCTTACTGAAACAATCTCTGTGAAGATTCCTGCGGGGGTTGATAACGGCTCGCGGATCAGGGTTCCGGGAAAAGGGGGCGAGGCGCGAAAGGGCGGCAACGCGGGCGACCTTTATCTTACGGTGAAGGTAAGGCCACATCCTATTTTTCGGCGTGAACAGAACGACATTTACGTTGAGCTTCCAATTACAATCTATGAAGCCGCGCTTGGCGCTCGAATCAGCATTCCTACAGTTGATGGGACGGCAGTAGTGACGATTCCGCCCGGAGTACAGAGCGGAACGAAGCTCAGACTCCGCGGAAAAGGGGTGCCGTATTTGAGGAACGAGAGACGAGGGGATCAGTACGTTATAGTAAAGATTGTCATGCCGGAAGAGATAAACGAAAACGCTAAGAAGAAATTTGAAGAGCTAGCAAGAACGATTCCCTACAATCCGAGAGTATATCTTGAGAAGTATCTGAGATGAAACGCTATTCTTTAAAAGCTTTGGTAGAGATTTTTGAGGTTACGCCGGGTTTTGTAAAAAGGCTCGAGAGAGCAGAGCTTATACTACCGATGGTAGAAGAGGATGAAATCTTCTACACTGAGCGTGACGTGAAAAAGCTCCTTCTCGCTAAAGACCTTAGAGAAATGGGAGTTAACCTCGCGGGAATCGAGGTAATCCTCGATATGAGCGAACGCATGCAAACAATAAGAAAAGAGGCAGACGAGACTTTGCACAGACTTCTTAAATACATAAGCGAGAATATAAGCCCGAGAGAATAAAAAGGAGAGAAACATATGGCCGAAGAGAAGAAAAAAAATACTCAGAGTGAAGGTTTTAGAATGGATTTTTCTACCTTTGTGCTTTCTCTAAATGCCTCTGCCCTGATTCATCTGGGTGAAATCCCCGACCCCGCATCCAAAGAGAGGACAGTGAGTCTATCTGCGGCAAAACACACAATCGAGATTCTGGAGATAATCAAGGAAAAAACAAAGGGGAACTTGGACGGCGAGGAAGAGAAACTACTCGATGACGTGATTTTTGACCTGCGAATGAAGTATATTAAAGATATTCAGCCTGAGAAGAAGGGTTGATTAGAAGCAATCACATAAATGGCAGTAGAAACTTAGACTACCCTCTTATGAGACTTCTTCTAACCATGTATGTACCTTCGTGGTTAATTGGTCTATTGAAACGGTTTCCCGTCAACAAAGCGGTATGTGTTTGCGACCAGCGCCTGGGTTTGGTCTTTTCCAATAAGTTCTTCTAAAACTTTTAAACCATTTGTTACGACAGGGGGTCTCCTTTCCGTAGAATGAGCGTCGGAGGCTACGGCGTCAATTACTCCGTCTTTTGCGAATTGCATGACGCATCGCTTAGCCTTTTCCCCGAAATCTCCGCAGAAGCTTCCGGATGTGACCTGTATAAAGGCTCCGGCTCTGGTCAGTTCTAAAATCTTTTTTGAATTCTTCTGAAGCTCCTGGTTTCTTTCCGGATGAGCTAAGACCGGGTAGATTCCTATAACCTTGAGATTGAAAATAATCTCTTCGATTCCGCGGGGAATAGAAACAAAAGGGGTTTCAACAAGGAGATAACGGCTTCCTCCCAAGGTTAAAACCTCGCCCGATGACACAATCTTGGGTAAATTCTCTGAAATCCCAACCTCCATGCCGGGCAGGACATCAAGAGGTATTTCATTTTCCCTTAGCTTCTTATTTAATTCATCCACCTTCTTTTTGATTGCGTCTGGATTTGGCTCCCACTTTGTTCCTTGAATCCAGTGTGGGGTTGCAATCGTTATTCGTATTCCATCCTGTGAGGCTATTTTTGCCATCTCTAAACTCTCTTCCCATGAGCTCGGTCCGTCATCTACATTTGGAATCAGATGACAGTGAATGTCTATCATATTCTATAAGTCCTCCTATGTGTAAACCATAAATTTACTGTGATTTACACCCTTTCACAACTCTATTATAATATGGGGTAAAAAATAATTTTCACCAGGGAGTTCGCAGAGAAGGATAAAAGAAAAATATCTTTGTTTTTCTTCGGTGTCTAATATTTTAATTCCGAAAAGAATGTCTATACCATCTATTATCAAGCGTTTTGGGGAACTGAGGATTCTTGTTATAGGCGATCTTATGCTCGATCGCTATGCCTGGGGGAGGGTTATGAGAATATCTCCTGAGGCGCCTGTGCCAGTGCTCAAAATCTTGAGCGAAAACCTTTTGCCAGGCGGCGCGGCAAATGTCGGTTCAAATCTGAGGAGCTTGGGCGCGAATGTAGAGATTTGTGGAGTTATTGGCAAGGATTATGAAGGAGAAAAGCTGCTAGAGCTTCTCGAACGGATTGGAATAGATTCAAAAAATATAATTCTTGACCCTAAAAGACCCACAGCCACAAAAACCAGGCTTATTGCCGGAACTCAGCAGATTGCTCGAATGGATAGAGAGGAGACAAGTCGTATTTCAGACGAATTAAAAATCCGTCTTATGGAGATGATTACAAGATTGGTCGAGGAGCGCCCCCCTCATGGAATAATAATTTCTGATTACGCAAAGGGTTTAATCAGAGTGGACATATCCGGTGAAATCATCCAGCTTGCGAAAAGGGAGGGAATCTTTATCGCCGTAGACCCTAAGGGAAAGGATTTTGCTAAATACAGTGGAACGAATGTCATTACGCCTAACCAGAAAGAAGCGGAAGAGGTATGCGGATTCTCAATCGAAGATGAGGGGACGCTTAAAAGGGCGATTGAGATTTTAATGGAAGAAACTAATGCCGATTGCGTTTTAATCACGCGAGGCAAACAGGGAATCAGCTTTTGTGTTAAGGGGAGCGAGGTAAAAACGATTTCATCGGATGCGAGGGAAGTTTTTGATGTTACAGGAGCGGGCGATACAGTAGTAAGTGTATCTACCCTTTCTTATCTTTCATCAAAATCGTGGGAGGATTCGGTGGGGATTGCAAATCTGGCGGCAGGGATCGTAGTCGGTCGAGTCGGGACGGCGACCGTTACGCAGGCGGATTTGATTGAACACTTTGAAGACGATAAATATTTAATTAGGGGGAAAATACTCTCAAGAGAGATCCTTTCGGCGACCATTTTCCGGCTGAAGGCAAAAGGAGAGAGAATAGTTTTTACAAACGGCTGCTTTGATCTTCTTCACATAGGACATCTGAGGCTTCTTAAGGAGGCGAAGAAGCTGGGGGACGTCCTCGTTGTAGCTATCAATAGCGACAGCTCCGTAAGGGCGTTAAAAGGGGAGGGCAGGCCGCTTATATCGGAAAACGATAGGGCGCACATCATTGCCGCACTGGACTGCGTGGATTACGTCTCTTTGTTTGCTGAAGACACTCCGCTTGAGCTGATTAAGGTGTTAAAACCCGACATTCTTGTAAAAGGGGGTGACTACACTCTCAACACGGTTGTCGGAAGGGATTTTGTAGAGAGCTACGGTGGGAGGGTTTGCATAATACCTCTTATCGAAGGCGTGTCAACCTCGGCTTTGGTTAGTAAAATAAGAGATGGAATTTAAGGTTTAGAGCCTTTCCTTGCACAAAGATGTTAAATAGCCCTTTGCGTTTGCTCCTAGAACACTTTCAGGGGAAATTTCAGTCACCTTTTTAAACGACGCGCATGCCTCCTCAACCTTCTCTACCTTTAAATAGGCAAGTCCCAGATTATAATAGGCCTCGTCGTATAAATTATAACCATTTACGGCTTTTTTAAATTCCTCTATAGCATCTTCTTCTTTTCCGGTTGACATATAGAGTATTCCAAGCTCATTGTGCGTGTAGACAAGCGCGGGATTTATTTCGAGCGCTTTTTGATAGCAGTCTTTTGCTTTATCAACATTTCCTTTTCTGAAATATGCTACCCCCAGGCTCGTAAGGGCTTTATCCCTGGATCTATAAATCAGATCTGATGACGCTTTAGCGCATTGCTCAATGGCACTGTTCAATTCATTGAGAGTAAGATATAGACCGCACAGATTATATCTCGCTTCGGAATAATCTGACTTGAGTTTTATTGCCCTCTTATAGGACTTCTCGGCCTCTTTGTATGCCTTCAGACCAAAGTATATGAGCCCTTCGATGTTATAAACCTCGGGGTCGCTGTCATCAATCTTCTCAGCCTCTCTAATGTCTATAAGTGCCTGCTGAAAATTACCCCTGAGGAGCGACGCTGTAGCAAGGCCCTTTTGATCGTTCAAGGTCTTTTTCTTGCTATTTTCAACCTCCTTTCCGCCGCATGAAAAGAGTAAAAAGAAGATTATTGAAGATAAGATAAATGCCCTCATGTTCAGTCCAGATTGGAAAGCTTCAGAAATGCCGAAAACCGGGTCTCTATTTCTTCCTTGCGTAGATCGGTCAATCTATTTACGCTGAAGTCCTCTACAGTAAAAGAGGCAACCACGCTTCCATAGACAACGGCCCTTTTGAATCCTGAACTGGAAGAATCATCGCCCGAAATGTATCCCATAAATCCGCCTGCAAATGTATCGCCGGCTCCGGTGGGATCAACTATGTCTTCAAGCGGATAGCTGGGCGCCCAGAATATTCCTCCTTTTGAAAACATTAGAGCGCCATATTCGCCCCTTTTTACAATGAGAATTTGAGGACCCATATTAAGTATAGTTCTGGCGGCTTTCATAATTCCCGGTTCCTGTGCTAATTCTCTTGCCTCTGAGTCGTTAATCATAAGTAAGTTTACGTGGCTTAGGACTTCTATTAATTCCCTGGGCTTTTTCTCTATCCAGTAGTTCATCGTATCGCATGCGACAAGTTTTGGTTTTTTAACCTGCTTTAATACGTGCATCTGAAGCTCGGGATTGATATTTGCAAGAAAGACATACTCCGCTTCGCGGTAATCCTCGGGTATTACGGGGTCGAAATTCTCAAACACGTTAAGATACGTTGCGATGGTCTCAGGGTCTTTGAGGTCATACCCATACCGTCCGTGCCACCTAAAGGTGTTTCCTGGCGCCCTTTGGACTCCATTTAGCTCTATTCCTCTGGATTTAAAAAGTTGTATGTATTTCTCTGGAAAATCATCGCCTATTACGGCTACGATTTTTACATCCGTAAACAGGCTTGCGGCAAGCGAAAAGTAGGATGCCGAGCCACCGAGAACTTCTTTGACCTCTTTGAATGGGGTCTCGACCGTATCCAGCGCCATAGAGCCTACAACCAATACGCTCATCTGATGTACCTCTCAATTAAGATATTAAACCTCTTTTTTGCTTCTTCCGATATGGCATCTTTTGTTGTGATAATTGCATCTTGAAGGGCATTGGAACAGGTACACCTTCTTTTTTCGGGAATCATAGGAACAGCCTCTTTTATAATTCGTCTTGCGAGTTCTACGTTTTTTGTGAGCGTCTCAATTATCTTATCAACGGTAACATCTGCGTGTCCCTCATGCCAGCAGTCATAGTCGGTTGAGAGCGCAAGGGTCGCGTAGCAAATCTCAGCCTCGCGCGCGAGTTTTGCCTCTGGCATATTCGTCATTCCTATCACATCAACTCCCCACTTTCTATATATGTTGCTCTCCGCCCTCGATGAAAACTGCGGCCCTTCAATACAGATATACGTTCCGTCCTTGTGCACTGTAGCTCCCGATTTTCGAGAGGCTCGGTGAAGAACATCGGAGAGCACGGGACACACGGGGTCTGCCATTGAAACGTGCGCGACGATACCGTCTCCAAAGAATGTTGAAACTCTCCTCTTTGTATGGTCGAAAAACTGAGATGGGATTACGACATGACCGGGAGCGATTTCCTGCTTCATGCTGCCCACCGCGCTTACGGATATTATCCACTCGACTCCCAGTTTTTTCATTCCATATATATTTGCACGGAAATTTATCTCTGAGGGCATAATCCTGTGGCCGCGTCCATGTCTTGGAAGAAAAATCATTCTGATATCGCCCAGGTTTCCCACCAGGAAATCGTCTGATGGATGTCCCCACGGAGTTTCCACATGCACGAAGCGAACATCAGTTAGCTCTTGCATCTCATAGAGTCCGCTTCCGCCTATTACTCCAACGGTTTTTATATTCATTGTTTTTGAAGGTCTTAAACTAACATTCAAATAGACCCAGGTCAAGGTTTTAAGTAGGGCGGGGTAACCCCGACCCTGCATCTTTGAGAAGCAAATTCAACGAGAATCTAAGGTTGCTGTACTTTCTGATTGCGAAATTGTCCCAGAAAACGCATGTGCCAAGGAGTATGAATTTCCCTTTGCCCACCTGAGCTTCGGCGCCGATTACCGTTTTTTTTCTCGGACGTGAAGAATCTTCTCCGATTACTATTGGCTTTCCAAAATCCTTCTGGATATTTATAGAAGCGGAACAGGGGAAAAGAACCCTTTCAACAGAATCGTTATAGGATAAAACCCTTTTTGTCACCACCAGAAGGTCGTCACCTTCATCGTTGTTTGACTTATCTCTTACCTTATCGCCGTTTAGAGAAAGTCCGAAGTGGGAAGAGAGGGAATTAATGCATCCGGCTATATTGTCTTCATTATTGTAGTATCCGGCGGCTATGACTCTTCTTCCTTTATGAAGATACTCTCTCACAAGCTTTATTTCTTCTTTCGTGAATGTTTTTTCAGGATAGTTTAATACCGTCACATCGTATCCGGTTATGTCTTTGAAAGAATCCACTTCTTTAACCGCTGCTCCCGATTCTTTAAGGCTAGATTTTAAAATAGAAAAATAGTAGTGGTCCTCAATTGTGAATTCCAGATGAGATATATCCCAACCTATTTTGACTCTTCTTTTCATGAATTAGATTCCTTAAATAGATGGGATTTCCAACCTTTGTCCTATTCCTTTAGCCTTCGCAAGTTCATATATGTGGGCCGCAACGGCGATGTCTTCAATAGCAACTCCAAGGGATTTAAACAGTGTTATGTCCTCGTTTTTTTTCCGTCCCTTGATCTTGCCCGCCACTACTTCTCCAAGTTCATGAATTCCTTCCCATTGAAGCCTACCCTTTTCAATGAGCGGAAGAAGTTCACCCGCTTCAATCTTTGACTGCTCTTTTGATTCAACAACGATGATGTTGCTCCGTTTTACCGCCGTTTCATCTATCTCACGTTTAAACAGAAAATTCCCCCCTATTGCGTTTATATGAACCCCGGCTTGGAGCCACTCGCCTTTAAAGACAGGCTCTGCCGATGTGGTGGACGTGATTATAATGTCGGTCTCATCTATGACATCTTCCGGTCTATCTACGGAGACTGTTTCTATTCCGAGAAACTCTTCCATCTCCTTGCAAAATGATTCCCTTTTATCGGTGTTGCGACTGTAGGCTTTAATCCTTCCTATTTTTCTTACAGCCGCAACCCCCATAAGCTGCCCCCTTGCCTGCCAGCCCGTGCCAAATATTC
Organism: Ignavibacteriales bacterium; assembly: GCA_050259195.1. Classification (GTDB taxonomy): domain Bacteria; phylum Desulfobacterota_D; class UBA1144; order Nemesobacterales; family CSP1-2; genus PSLL01. Next base: position 4,137 of record JBLNAE010000270.1, on the reverse strand, counting down.
CAACAACGTCTGAATCTGCCCTTGACATGTACTTTGTAGCGACACCCGTCGTCGCCCCCGTGCGAATCATCCCCATGAAGTTACCGTCCATAATGGAAAGAAGCTCTCCGGTTTCAATACTATGGAGAAAAACCCGGAACTTAACGCCCCCTTTGTAGGACGTATAAGCTTTGTAGCCCATTACTTTCATGTGTGGAATCGCGCCAGCCAGGTAATGAAGCATACTCTTCCCCGTTCGTATTCTTAGCCTCGGATGGTTGATTATATTTCCCGAACCCTGTTGCTTAAAGGTTTCTTCTAGCACTCTTACGGCATCATCCATAGATAGAACTTGTTCGCCTTCTTCTTCTCCTAGAAATAAGACCATGCTTTGTCTCCTTTTCTTTAACCACAGAGCGCACAGAGAAGAGATTTAAGAATTCTTCCTCCGCGAACCATTCGGTTTTTCTCAGGACAGGCTCTGCGTTCTCTTGGCTAATAAAAGATTCTCACTTATATACAAACACCAAAATAGCGCTCGTGATAATCAAGTTGAGGACTGCAAGCGGGAAAAGGACCTTCCAGCCAAGGCGCATGAGTTGATCGTATCGAAATCTCGGAAGAGTCCACCTGACCCAGATAAAGAAAAATAGCAGGAATAGAACCTTTCCAATAAAGACAATCGGAGGCAGAAACCAGTATTTATTTACATCAATCCCAAACCAACCGCCAAAGGGCAGGGGATACCATCCGCCGAGAAAAAGGCACACAGTAAGGGCTGAAGCGGTTATCATATTTGTGTATTCAGCCATAAAGAACATCGCAAATTTCATACTGCTGTATTCCGTATGGTATCCGGCGACAAGCTCAGGCTCGGCTTCGGGAAGGTCAAAAGGAAGGCGGTTTGTTTCCGCAAAAGAAGAGATCAGAAATATCAGGAAGCCCAAAACCTGAGGGATTGCAAACCAGACCTTTGCCTGAGCGTCAACTATATCATTCAATCTAAGGGAGCCTGCGATTGCTATTACTCCGATAATCGAAAGGCCGAGAGAAAGCTCGTAGCTTATCATCTGCGCCGCAGAGCGAAGCCCTCCGAGGAGCGAATATTTGCTGTTTGACGACCAGCCGCCAAGGACTATTCCGTAGACGCCGAGTGAGGTTATGGCAAGTACGTAGAGAAGCCCGGCGTTTATGTCGGCTATCTGGAACTTTATACGAATAGGCTCTTCAAGAAGGCCAAAGAGCGTCGTATCAAAGCCGTAACCTATTGGGATTACAGCAAGGGCGATTATCGCCGTAACAAGAGAAACGGCCGGAGCCAGGATGTAAAAGGGTTTATTTGCGGCATCGGGGATAATATCTTCTTTAAATATGAATTTTGCGCCGTCTGCAAGGGGCTGAAGAAGTCCAAAGGGGCCTACGCGGTTTGGGCCGAGCCTATCCTGAATGAATGCGCTTATCCGTCTCTCCGCATAAGTGAGATAGGCGACGAGTGTAAGAACAACGAATAGAACCAGAGCTACTTTTACAACCGAGATTCCGATTCCGACCCAGAGCATTTCTTTTTCTCTTCCATTTCTATCCCATCTTCTTTATGCCGAGCATTCCGATTTTATCGTAGTTCATTCCTCTGTAGGCGGAAACCTTTTCAGCAATCTCAAACATAACCTGAGACGGGTTTATGTATTTGAAATTTTCCTGTCTGATACTTTTCCCAAGAAGGGTGAGGATCTCCCAATCGGGTTTTGCATTTCCCGGCGGGGAAATCGTCTTTTTAATTCTCTGTACCCTTCCCTCATCATTCGTAAACGTTCCATCCTTTTCATAAGGACTTGCTCCTGGAAGGATCACGTGGGCCAGTTTGGCCGTTTCAGTGAGTTTAAAATCCTCGACCGCAAGAAATGAGAGTTTAGACAGAGCCTCTGTGAGTTTTCCCCTTTCCTCTTCAGAGACGATGCTAAATAGGTCCTCATCCGCAACATAGAGGGCTTTTATGTTTCCTTTGAAAAGAGAGCTTATTATCTCGCTCAGCCCATCCGGGTTCGAGGCTAAACCCATGTCCCTCGCGCCGGTACTGTTTGGAAATGGGTCTGTGCTTATTAGCCCAAATTTCTTTTCTCCTTCCATTTTGCTAGTGCGGGCGTTTAGGTTGTTAACACCCAAAACCTCTGCGATTTTTTTAAGAATGTAGCACTCCTCATTTGTGAGCACCGGAGAACCTATGAATGCAAGAGAGTCGGGGAAATCATTTCTTGCCTGGCTAATCTCGGATGTGACAAAATCCAGCGCCTCGTCCCAAGTAGCAACTTCAAAGCTCTCTCCATATCTTCGAAGCGGCTCTCTTAGGCGATTTTTGCCTTGAACCTCTCTAAATCCGTATCTGCCTCTGTCGCATATCCAGTAGTCGTTTACATCGAGATTTATTCTTGGGCGAACCCTTGAGACGTGGCCTTTTCTCGGGTCAACCCCGACGGTGATGTTACAGCCGTTGCTGCAAAGCGGGCACACGGTATCGGTGAACTTCCAGTACCAAACCCGCTCTTCATGAAGCGTGTGTTTGCTAAGGAGCGCTCCTACGGGGCAGAGGTCAATAACGTTTCCCGCAAGCTCATTATCCAGTTTTTTCTCAGGAAAAACCACAATCCTTTTTCTGAATCCCCGCCCGTCAAATCCTAGCTCTCCGGTTTTGGTGATTTCGTCTGTAAACCGCACGCACCTCGTACACATGATGCAGCGGTTCGGGTCATACATTATTCTGTCGCTGAGGTAGTATTTCCTTCTTACCTTTTTCTCTTCCGGGCCGTCGAATCTGCTGTGCCCAGGACCATGCTTAAATGTCGTAAGCTGAAGCGGGCACTCGCCGCCTTTATCACATATAGGGCAGTCGAGCGGATGGTTTATCAGCGTAAATTCGACTACGGCCTCTCTTGCTTTGACTGCTCTAGGGGTATTGGTCTTTACGATGAGTCCGTCTCTTACAGGTGTATTGCATGCGGGCATAACCTTTGGAACGCCTTCAATCTCTACAAGACACTGCCTGCACTGGGCTACGATGCTCAGTCCGGGATGGTAGCAGAAATGGGGGATTTCAATTCCAATTTGCGCCGCCGCCTGAATGATATTTATTCCATCTTCGGTTTCTGTCTCTATTCCGTCTATCGTGAGCTTGGGCATATAAAACCTCTTCAAAGATTCTATCTGACCCCAGTTGAATCTGCAACCTTGAAGGGAATAAAAATAGGAAGGTATTTAAGAAAGCGTTTCTTTTTTCGGTTCTGCATCCAGGTTTGAGGGCTTATCTTCTTTTACCCCGTCTTTCTTTTCTTCTACGTTATTTTCCTGGGGTTTTGCGCTTGCTCTTTCGTCATTCTCAATCTCCATATCTATTGTGTGCCTAAGTTCATCTGTAACCCTCTGAAATTCTCTCATTGCGCGCCCAAGCGTTCTTGCGACCTTTGGAATCTCCTTTGGACCAAGGACAATGAGGGCAATTAAAAGAATCACAAGCAACTCGCTCGTTCCAATACCGAACATTCTAATCTCCCGATTTCTCTCTGACGTTTATTATCTACTGAGCTAACTTTTCATGTTTGCTCTGAGTAAATCCACACCGTATCTTTCTTTAATCTCTTTGACGATAGGGTATCACATCAAATCCGATCGTTCAAACCGGTTTCTAAGTTGCCAGAACCCCTGCAATTTTGGGGAAAATATACTCTGCTACATCCCTTCGCGAGCCGCCGCCTGTGATGATTAAATATCTTCCCTGGCAAACCTCATCAGCGCACCTCTTTATTTCCTTTACGAGGTCTATAAAAAAATCTTCCGTTAATCCGATGTCACCGTAATCCCCCTGACACGTGTCATGTCCCAGAAAATGGAAAATCATTGCGGGATTAAACTCTTTAGCTCTGGGGATGAATTCTCTTCTCACAAGGTCGAGGTAGTCCTCATTGCTTGATCTCCAACCGGCATTCACACAGACGTTTGTTTCACTCACGTATGATGCATCACAGAAGCAGACATGGAGGAGGTTCGGGTCATTTTCGAACATCTCCCTATCTCCATCTCCGTGATGGCAGTCCGTATCAATGAGGACAAATTTTTTAGTGTCTGAGACCTCTCTCAGACTATAAACTGCGGGCGCAACGCAATCGG
>JBLNAE010000269.1:0-2586 GCA_050259195.1 Ignavibacteriales bacterium | reverse complement strand
TTGGCTCCGGCGGAGGGATTCGAACCCCCGACCCAGTGGTTAACAGCCACTCGCTCTGCCGACTGAGCTACGCCGGAATTGATTTTTGCTGATTTTTCAACTAAATTTTTATTTATATATTTCGCTGTATTATACTCCAAACACTAAAAATTTAAACCGAACCTTTAATAGAGTCAAGTACAATTCAGGGTTTATTCCATCAACCCGATCTTTGGGGCCGCACTCTTTAAAAGGTCAATGTTGTCAAAGCCTGATTTTTCAAGAAATCCTAAATAATTCCCCATATCAGCTAAGAAGGTCTCAACATCCACACCTAAAAACACAGGTTCAAACTCCTTGAGTCTGCTATAGCCCCTCTTTATGTAGCTCGCCGCTCCTCCATAGTTTTTATACTCCATATGATAGAAAGCAACCGCAGAGTAAATCAATCCATGGAGAAAAGACTTTTCTTTCCCCTCCTCCTTTCTCCACACTTCTTCAAGAAATTCATGGCACTCGAAGTAAAAACCCTCATTGAATAGAAGGATACCCTTTTTTATCTCGCCTTCGATTCCGCATTTAAATTCTTCCCTTCTAGAATATAAATCGGAGATGAACTCCCAATATCTTTTAACCCTAATACAAATATAGGGAAGGAAATTCTCAAATCGCCTTTCAATTCGAATGCGATTATCCGAATCTATTTCAAAAATGTGTAGAGAACTCAATTTCTCTGAAATCTCTGCCCAACTGAGCCGCACCCAATCCATATTCTCCCGATGCTCCAATAAATCTGTGAGCCTTACCTTACTCTTACCCTTTTTATCTATAAACTGGCAGAACCGGAAGATCAAGTAAAGGAGTGCAGACTCCTCACTACATTTAAGCGAAAGAATAAGAATCCCACTTAAGGCGTTGCGAATCTTGATCTCTATATTACTCCTTTTTTTCATCTGAAAGAAGGTTATCCACTCTGTCAAGCTCAGACAAAATATTTTTATTCCGAAGGCTCATCCTTCATTGAAGGAATCCCCTTCTCAAAGTATAATTATACAAAAGCTTATCACTGAGCATTTATTTAGGATTTAGAAACCATGGCTGAAGATAAAGAAGACATAGTAGAAAAAGAAGAGGAGCGTTTTAACAAGTCGCTTCCGGCTCCAACAACCTCGATGGAGAAGTACCTGGCTGAGATAAGCAATTATCCCATCCTCAGCCGAGAGGAAGAGTATAAACTCGCGATGCGATATAAAAAGCATGGAGACCTGGAGGCAGCAAGAAAGCTCATTAGTTCTAATCTAAGGTTCGTGATAAAGATTACAAATGAATATAGAGGCTATGGCTTAAATCCCATGGACTTAATTCAAGAAGGAAATATCGGGCTTATGCACGCTGTAAAAAGGTTCGACCCAACGAGGGGTTACCGTCTTATTTCTTACGCCGTTTGGTGGATAAGGGCGTACATTCATAATTACATAATCAAAAACTGGAGTCTTGTAAAGCTCGGAACCACTCAAGCGCAGAGAAAGCTCTTCTACAAACTCCGCTCGGCAAAGCATAAGATGGATATCGAGAATGAAAACCTGAGTCCCGAAGATTACAAAAGCCTTGCCGAGGAATTCGGCGTTTCAGATGAAGCCGTCATTGAAATGGAACAGAGGATGGGCGGCAAAGACCTATCGCTCGATGCTCAAGTAAAAGAAGGCTCAGAGACAACACACGCCGATCTCCTCGAAAGTGAAGAGTCAAATCAGGAAGAGGTAATCACAAAAGTCGAAGAGGAAGAAGAGATTAAAAGAGGGCTGGAAATCGCTCTTAGGTCTTTAAAAGAAAGAGAGCGGTTTGTGCTGGAAAATAGAATCCTTGCGGATAAACCATTAACCCTTGAAGAACTCGGGACAAAACTCAATCTCTCAAGAGAACGGATAAGGCAGATCGAAAACGCCGCTTTAAAAAAGATGAAAGGCGTTTTAGAAAGAATGGGAGTAAGCAGCAGCTTTTTGTAGTGTTTCGCGTAACAGTTTGCGAAGAAACAACTCAAATTGAACTTTCTTCCGAAATCAAGATGAGTTTGTCATTTATATCATCGGGATGCCTGGCCGTCCTTATAGATGACAAAACGGCTTTCGTCCTTAAGGAGTCCCAAAGTGAAATCGAAATGCTTAGAGATATCGAGCAAATACTATTTGGGCTTGAGTGTATAAAAAGACTAGAGTTTCCGTCTGTGAGAATGTATTTTGAGATAAGGGATAGAGAAAACAAACCATATCAGTTTGATTGCTTCTTCGGCATAGAGTCCGATGAAGAAGTCAGGCTTCTTAGCAAATTAAAAGACCAAGATTCATTCAATATAATTCTTTTCGACGCCGAAATTGGATATTCGAGAAGGGTCAAGATTAGTGAAGAACAGAGAGAGAAAATCAAATCCGTGCTGGATGAAGCCGGACGGTAGGGACAATTCATGAATTGCCTTTGTATTGCTAGTCTAGAACTAAAAACTGGACAGAAATTAGATTCAAACAATATACTTTTAGAAATTACCATAATGGAGGGAATAACGATGAACATAGAAACATATCTTGAGGATTTGAAGATAAGAGATAAAAG
>JBLNAE010000268.1:0-6480 GCA_050259195.1 Ignavibacteriales bacterium | reverse complement strand
ACGGCGCCTATATCTCCATCCCTGGGGCTTCTTATTATTTCCTCTTGAAGGCAGAGTATCGCTTCGTTAACCATTCCAAGCGAGAGTCTCTCCTGAATTTCTTCCTTTGCAAGGTGCTCTCTTGCCTGTTTAAATGGAAAAAAGTCATAAACGGACCTATCAACCTCCTTCGTTTTGCCGTTATACGTGTAAAACCCACTTCTGTTCTTCCTTCCCATCCTTCCATCCAGGATAAGCTTCTCTATATGCGAGGATGGTTCCAACCTTCCGCCAAACGCCTCATAAATGACCTTCCCAATCTTTTCTCCTACGTCAATTCCTATTTCATCGAGGAGCATCAGCGGTCCTACTGGAAATCCGAATTCAACCATCGCTCCGTCAATATCATCAATCGCCGCCCCTTCATTGAGGAGATGTATAGCCTCATTCATGTAAGGAGCGAGAATCCTGGTTGTATAAAATCCGACTCCGTCTTTTACAACAATCGGGGTTTTTCCAAGGCGCTTTCCGAAATCAAGTGCTGTGGCAATTGTTTTCTCTGAGGTGTCTGGAGTCCTTACGATCTCAATGAGCGTCATTCTGTGAACAGGAGAAAAAAAGTGCATTCCAATGAGACTACCCGGACGTTTTGAACGGCTTCCAATCTGAGATATGGGCAGAGATGAGGTATTAGAGGCAAATATGCAATCCTCATTCACAACGGATTCAACCTCTTCTAACACCTTTCGTTTTAATTCCAAGTCTTCATATACGGCTTCTACAACCAAATCTGCTCTGCGGAATCCTGTGTAATCGGACGCGCCGCTGATTAAATTAAAGTTCTTTTCCATCTGGATTTTTGTGATGCTCCGCCTTTTGTACCTTTCTCTAAAATAGTCGTAGCAGCTCTTTAATCCTCTCCCCACGCTCGCATCATCTTTATCTTTCATTCTCACTGTGATGCCAATGTCGGCAGAGATGCAGGCGATTCCGGAGCCCATAAATCCGGCTCCCACTATTCCGATTTTTTCTACTATCCTGGGTTTTATTTCTCTGTTTTCAATAACTGGGTCCTTTTTTACTGCGTTAGTAGAGAAGAAAATGTTGATTAACTGCTGCGAGGTGTCGCTTACGGAAAGCTCGCCGAAATGCGCGGACTCGACGTGGAGTCCTCTGTTAAAGCCGGAATTGATTCCGATTTCTACAGCCTCAAGCGCCATAATTGGCGCGAGATAATTGCCCTGAGTCTTTTTTACGATTTCTTTCCGCGATTTGTCAAAAAGGATTTTTCTGCCAAAGGGGTTTTTCTCAAACAATAGTTCTTTGAGGTTTCTAATCCAGGGGCGTACCGGCTTTAACTTGTTTGAAGAGATCAAAAGTGCCATTTTCTTCGCTACATCAAGAAGAATTTCCTTGGGTGCTAACGCGTCAACAAGCCCTATTCTTTTCGCCCTTTTTGAATCTACGCTCTTTCCGGTAAGAATCATATCGAGGGCTTGAGCAATTCCCAGAAGTCTGGGGAGTCTTTGAGTTCCACCTGCGCCGGGAATTAATCCGAGCTGTACTTCAGGGAGTCCCAATACGGTTTTTGGGTCGTCTGTAGCGATTCTATATTTGCAGGCAAGGGCAATCTCCAGTCCGCCGCCGAGACACGCCCCATGTATCGCGGCTACGAATGGAACACTTGAATTTTCAACCTTATTTAGAATCTCCTGGACTCTCAGGCTAAGCATCCTTCCATCATCAACCGATGCGATTTTTAAGAATTCGTTTATATCTCCACCTGCAATGAAATTGTCCTCTTTGCCGCTTATGATCACAGCAGCCCTTATTTCTCTCTCATTTTCTATGCGGTTTAAAATGCTCTCTATTTCCAACACGCCATCGCGGGTGAGCCTGTTTACTTTCTCACCGAGTAGGTCCATCGTAACGATGCAGATTCCCTGAGCATCTATTTCAAATGAAAAGGCATTCATTAATTCACCTCTGATTTAGTTGAATATGATGAACTGTAATTAACCGTATTACCTCCGGTAATTGTCCTTATTGTAGGGGCAACCCTTTACCCGATTTAATCGGGAATTGCTCAAAGGAGCAAAGCGGGCATACGAGCCTCCCCTAATGTTTGCCATTGCAAGTGTTAGCGAAGCAATCCTTTTCTTGAGATTGCTTCGGCTGACAAAATCATTCTCTTTCTACAACCATCGTTACGCCCAGAGCGCCGGCGGCGCAGGCAGTAATTAAACCAAAATTGCGGTCCCGTCGTCTGAGTTCATTGAGGGCAGTGATTGTAAGTCTTCCTCCGGTTGCGCCAAACGGATGACCGATTGCAATTGAGCCGCCTGAGACATTGAATTTATCCATATTAATCTCTCCGATAGGGCTGCCTCTCCCAAGTTTTTCTTCTGCAAATTTTTTTGAAGCAAAGGCTTGAATATTTGAGAGCGCCTGCGCGGCAAACGCCTCGTGCATTTCTATAAGATCAATTTCCCCAAAAGAAAGCCCCGCGCGCTCCAGCGCAATCGGAGTCGCATAAGCAGGCCCCATGAGAAGCTGATCATCAGGAGAAAGCGCGGCGTATGCATAGGAGCGGATATATCCAAGGGGTTCGTAGCCCAGAGCCTTGGCCTTTTCTTCTGACATAAGGAGAAGCACGGATGCACCGTCCGTAAGAGGAGAAGAATTGCCGGCGGTTACCGTGCCATATCTTCTATCAAACACGGGACTGAGTTTGGAGAGGGCTTCAATGCTTGTGTCTTTGCGAATCCCGTTGTCCGCGGTGGCAACGATTGAAAAATCAGGCGGAACCAAGGTGCGAATAATCTCTTCTTTTAATCTCCCATTCTCCGTCGCCTTATGTGCGAGATTGTGGCTCCTGTATGCAAATGCATCCTGGTCTTCGCGGCTTATATGATTTTCTCTTGCCATCTTCTCAGCCGACTCTCCCATCGTCAAACCCGTAGAGGGTTCTACAAGCCCAAGAGCCTCTGGGGCTAAATCGCGAAGATGAAGACCTAAAAACGGTTTCACTTTTTGCATGAAATTCTTCTCTCTGTGCGAGTTGTAAAGAATTGTTCTGAACCCTTTGGAAAATAAGACCGGAATGTCGGAGAGAGATTCCGCACCGCCTGCGATTGCGACGTCTGCATTTCCGCTCATTATACTGTCCGCCGCGTTCGTAATTGCCTGGTTTGCCGAAGCGCACGCCCTTGTCACTGTGTATGCTGGTATTGAAGGCGGAATTCCAGAGCCAAGGGCAACTTCTCTTCCAAGGTTCGGCGCCTGTGGAGAGAAAACAACAGTGCCAAATATGACCTCGTCTATTTCTTTCGGGTCAATCTCCGTGTGGTTTAAGAGTTCGACCATAGCGATTCTCCCTAAATCAATGGCAGAGAGATTTCTAAAGAGTGTTCCCGACCTTACAAAAGGCGTTCTCAGTCCATAGACAATTGCAACCCGTCTTCCGTTTTTAATCAAGTTTCTCACAGTTTGTACCTCATCAAAAATCTATATCTATTTTATCTGTGGCAAGAGATATAGGAAAGTTTATTTCTTAAAATATCTAAAAGTTGATACATATAAGATTCCGTGATATTTTTTGGCGCGAAACATACAGTTAAAACAATAGCATTATCTGGTTTGATTATGAGAAAAGAGCTAATGGATCAGAGTGATTTTGATATTCTTGTTGAATCCGAGGAAAGAAAAAGCTGCGGATTTAGCTCATGAAAAATGATAAATAACCTGGAACCTTACGTACCAATTGTATTTTTATTAACAGTCCTAACGACTTTCGTTCTCTTACTTCAATCCATAATAGGGCCAAATGCAGAACAAAATAAAAATATTAAAATAACTATCGGATTAGCTTTATTCATTTGGCTTTCTACACAGGGAGTACTTTCATACAAAGGGTTCTATTTGAACTTTAAAGCGTTTCCACCAAGATTTGGATTAGCGATATTACCACCACTTATAACGGTAATACTTTTACTTATCAAAAGTAGAAGATTCGTAGACCGACTTTCGATAGAAACTCTTACATACCTTCATACAGTGAGAATTCCTGTTGAATTAGTGCTGTATTGGTTGTTTTTAAACAAACAAGTTCCCGAATTAATGACTTTTGAAGGCAGGAACTTCGATATTGTTGCTGGTATAACTGCCCCTTTTACAGGCTACTACTGCTTCACGAAAGAAAAAATGAATAGAAAAATTGCTTTACTTTGGAATCTTGTGTCACTAGGACTATTGTTGAACATTGTTATCAATGCCCTGTTATCAGTCCCATCGCCATTTCAAAAATTTGCTTTTGACCAACCCAATATTGGGCTTGCTCATTTCCCATTTATTTGGCTACCGTCATTTATTGTTCCGACTGTTCTTTTTAGCCATATAGTTAGTATAATTAAACTGCGAAACACAAAAATAGATGAAAAGATTACTTCTCAGCGAGTATGAAAAGCCCACAAAGCAGCACTATGAAATTCTCCTTACGAGCTGGGCGGGTTGGGTGTTTGATTTCTATGACCTCATTCTTTACACATTTCTTCTCATCCCAATAGGCAAAGAACTCCATTTCTCAAACATTATGCTTTCATACATTCTTGGCGCATCGTTAACGGCAACCGCAGTTGGAGGGGTTATATTTGGAATTTTATCGGATCGGTATGGTAGAAAAGGGGTGCTTCAGTGGACAATACTCACATACAGTGTTGGAACCTTCCTCAGCGGAATTACTTCGAGTTTTGAGCCACTGATTGTATTTAGAATCATCACGGGATTTGGCGTGGGTGGCGAATGGGCAACAGGACAGACTTATGTAGGCGAAACGTTTCCTCCAAATGTCCGGGGCAGATACGGGGCGTTTATGCAAACGGGTGCTCCCCTCGGCATTGCCTTGGCGTCTGTCATTGGCGGGTTCGTTGCGCCTGCAATCGGCTGGAGAGGGTGCTTCTTCATTTCCGTTTTACCCGCACTGCTTGTGGTCTTCATAAGAGAAAGACTTCCTGAATCCGATATGTGGTTGGAGAGAAAGAGATTAGTTACTGAAGGGGCGTTACGAAAGGAATCCCTTGAGGCTGAAAAAGGCAACAGGTTTCTCACGTTGTTCTCGGGGATGTATATAGGCATATTCATACGGTCTCTCATTCTGGCAATCTTTGATATGTCAGCTTACTGGTTTACATACTCTTGGCTCCCCGGTTATTTGCACCAGGAAAGACAGTTCTCCCTGACTAAATCTGCTCTTTGGATACTTGTGACGCAGGCGGGCGGATTTCTCGGATACTTCACATTTGGATTTGTCGCAGACAGGTTTGGCAGAAGACCGGCCTACTCAATTTATTCGTGCATTATGGCATTAGGACTTGTGATGATTACACTGATGTGGAATGTGGTTGTCGTATACCCGCCAGTTATTCTGGGTTTTATGTTCCTTGTCGGATTCGGTACTGGAATGTTCGGCGGCTACGGTCCTCTGTTTTCTGAACTCTTTCCAACGACGATCAGGAGCACGGCTATGGGTTCTGCCTTTAACCTGGCAAGGGGCGTACAGTTTTTAACCCCGGTCATCATAGCCGTAATCGCCAAAAGGTATGGGCTTGGAGGCGGCATATCTCTTGCGGCTCTTTTTGCCCTTCTCACAGGGGCCTGGATATGGACATTTCCTGAAACAAGGGGCAGAAAACTGGCGGTATTACATGGAGAAAAATAGACCTAGAGGTCATTCAGTCGGATCTGCTATTGCTGGCATTTTTTACTTTCAGCTTAAGCTCAATAAACTTAGGGTGATCCAGGCGAAGTAAATAGAGTAATTCATGGGCTACATGATTTTCAAACTCATCCAGCGTTTTATCCGAATAAATCACCCTCCAGATCATCTCTATTAACTCATATTTCTCATCCATGCTGAGGTTTGCGTTAATCAGATTGGTAAAATACCAGAGGCCAGAAGATTCACGCTCTTTCTTTGAGGCCTCGATAAGCTCATCTATTGATGAATCCGTCATTCGAAATCTGGTCTTCAGAAGATCAATAATTTTTTGCAATTCTTCTTTGGAGAGTTTAGAATCTGCTGTAGCCGCTTCAAGCAGAATCACGCAGGTTGCTATCTCTAATTTCCTTTTCTGGTCTTCTTTAGAACTTATGGATTCACCGGTTTTAAAGATTCTCTTAAAGGTTTCTAGCATGATTATTTCCCCTTTAAATATTTAGCACATTTTTAGGGAAAAAGGCAAAGTGACTACTCCCGAAGCCTAAAGGCAGGGGCTTCTGTGCCAGTAGCAGGCACAACGCTAAGTCCTAGCGTTAGAACATTTTTGGATGCGTTCAAATCTCTATCGAGGGTAATATGACAAATATGGCAATTATGAGTCCTATCAGAAAGCAACTTGGGAACTGTAGAACCACAGTTGGAGCATATTTGAGACGTTCCTTTTGGATCTACTGCTATGGCATACTTAGCACTTTCAGCCGATTTATAAGCAATCATAGCAATAA
>JBLNAE010000267.1:0-3160 GCA_050259195.1 Ignavibacteriales bacterium | reverse complement strand
CACAAAAGAGTTTTGATGCTGCCTCGATAATTTTAATTAATTCCTCTTCATCCTTGGGCGGCTCATCCCTATATCCTTTTATCAAGCTATATGCCTTTATTTCTTTTATCATCTTTCTGATCTCATTCGTATCTATTAGAAGTACCCTCAGAACCACATCTTTTAGAAGTTCGACTAATTTTCCACCTATCCCAAAGGAAATGACCTTTCCAAAAGATGGGTCGCTTTTTCCACCTATTATCAGTTCAAGACCCGAAGGCAACTGCTTTTCAACGATTATGCCTTTTACTTCGGCCTTCGGGTATTTTTCTCTTACTCCGCTTATTATCCTATTAAAAGCCTCCTCAACTTCACGCTCACTTTTAATACCAACTATCACCCCTCCAACGTCACTTTTATGAATTATCTGCGGAGAGACTATCTTCATTACAACTGGAAAGCCTATTTCATTTGCGGCTCTTATCGCCTCGTCTTTGCTTTCTACAATTCTATATTCAGGAACGGGGATACCATATTTTTTGAGTAAATCATACCCTTCTGCTTCACTTAACATTCTTTTCGGCATAGCTTCACCTCTCTCAATACTTTCTTATCCATTTGGCAATCTTTGGCCAATTTTCTCTAAGAGGCTTTGACTCCATAAAGAGACCTATATGTCCACCAGCCGCTATATCCTTTACAATCCTATTGTTAGGAGTTCCCAGACGTTTTTCGGCATTAAAAACCTGCTCTTTCGGGGTTATATCATCCTTTTCTCCCACCAGCAGATATACAGGAAACTTGATATCCCTTAAATCGAGTCTCTTTCCAAGCCCCACAAACTTTCCTTTGAATAATCTATTCTCCTTGAAAAGTTCCTTGATTACCTGCAGATACCACTTCCCAGGAAGATCAATTGTATATTCGTACCACCTTTCGAATGTCTCGAACCTTTTAACGTACTTGGGATCATCAATGTGCTCATATAGGTCTACAAACTTTTCGAAATATTGCTTTTCTGGATACATGCTTTTAAACCCTTCAAGCATGAATTTCCCCTTTAAAATACCTCCTCCCAGTGCAACGAGCTGTTCATAGAATTCCATTGTGAAAGTATGCGCGTACTCCTTTATTTTATTTTCCCCGGCTTCTGTTCTATTGACGCTCCCGCAAGAACGAGGGTATTTATCTTTTTAGAGAACCTCGCAGCATACATTGTAGAGAGCCGCCCGCCCTGGCACAGACCGACGAGGTTCACGACTCCGCCCAAATCGTCAACACAGGTGTTTAGTTCACGCAGGTACATATCAATATCATAATTCTTCATCTCTTCAGTCGCGCTTTTCCATTCTGTAACGCATACCCTCTTTATCCCGTTCTCAAGGAGATTTTCAACAAGGGTCTGCCCTTATGAAAATCGGCTATGATTGATGTATGCCCCGCAAAAGGGGCAACAATAAGTGTGTACATATCTTTATTTCCGGTGGAGAAGTCCCTCAAATTCATTGTATGTAGATTCAGTATTATCTTATTCTTCGTTGCCCACTTAGGCTCCAACCTTTCAACCTGTGTTTTATCAACTTCCTTTAAAAACTTAATGTTATCTCTGAGCACCTCCACTTCTGCCTCTTCCAAGCCGAGGAAGAATGCGAATGGCCAAAGAAACGGAACACCAACTTCAGGGAACTTGAAGAGCTCGTGTTTTTTTCTCTCATAATTTCCCTCCTAGGCATTGTATATATTTTGTCCCTGCAGTTGCTCTTCCACCTCTGAAGCAGAAAGACCCTTATAGCTAGATGAAAGTTTTTCAAACAGTTCTTTTAGGGTTGTGTTCTTTATATCAACTCTACAATCTGCTTGTCTATCATTTTATATCTTCTTTTGAGCCATCTGTATTCTCATATCAACACCAGTTGCTGCTCTTTGTAGTTTGCGCTACTTTGGTTCAATGATAAGTCACCCCCTCATCTAAGAAGACAGACTCCGTAGGTATTCAAGTAATTGAAATGCATCAAAGAGCACTATACGACTACTCCAGAGATCCTGACCACGAACTCTATAGATGGGTAGAAAAGGCTGTGGAAAATCATAAGACAAGAGTGGTTTCTATAGCAGAGAAATTAGGTATTCAAGGATCTCATTCTTTTAACTCTTCTGCCGCGTTTTTTGTCTTATCTACCTCTAGTTGCTCCATATATCTATAGTTTTCCTAAATGATTTGTGGACGGCACATATACCAGTCGAATTTGGCTGAATGAAAGAGCCTGTCCTTCAAGTAGTCCACAAAACACTGTTTCACCTGGGCGAACGTCTTGTTGAGAGCAAAACGCTTCCGTAACCAGTTCTTTCCCTTTAACCAAATGTCTTCTACAGGATTTTGCTCTGGCGCGTTTGGGGCAAACAAGGTACAACTGACTTGCCATTGTTCTTCTGGTAAGCCAGCGTTGAGTTCTGCTAAATAGTCGCGCATTTTGGCGAAGCGATGATAACTTGCCCCATCCCAGATAAGCCATAATTTTGCTCCAGCGTAGAGTCGTTGTAACCACTTTAGATAAGCAACGGTATTGACACCATTGCCTGTATCATACTCATTGAGGTGAAACTCGTGGGTGTAGAGGTTAATTGCCCCATAGTACGTTTGCCGTAAGTGTTGATTGCTGATGGACACCTCAATGGGCTTGTTGCGATTGCCCCATACCAACCCGCAGACATTGCCCCACTGCAGATGACATTCATCTTCTAACAAAACCACTATTTCGCCTCTCTCAATCTCGCTGTGGTGTCGTGCCAGTTTTTTTTATTTCTTCCCGCTTTTGCAAAACCTGACCCTCATCGCCTTTGGGATTGACCCCTTCGCTGTGGTGATAGCTCATTCCTCCTTCTGATAATAAATCGTAATATGATTGTTTGGACCCGTAGAGCACTCCATAGTGACTTTCAACATAATCCCGTACCTCTTCTACCCTCAGAGTTTCGTGCTCTTTAATCCATTGTACCACCACCGCTCGTTGTTGTGGCTTTAGCAATGCTTCTTTGCCCTGATACTCCAGACGTAACCCTTCTACACCCTGTCTTTCATAAATCCCTTTCCATTTGCTCACATACTGTTGCGAGACATTCAACAGATGGCTAATCTCTTTGGGTGCCATCCCGTTTTGCACCATCTTTACACTCAAAGCTC
>JBLNAE010000266.1:0-7879 GCA_050259195.1 Ignavibacteriales bacterium | reverse complement strand
TAACTAATATTTTATTCCACTTCTATGACCCTCTCTTTCTTTTCCTGTTCCCGCTCCGTATTACTATGTTCCATAATTATTTTTGGGGTTTTCTTTTTATTCGGACAGATCAGTATTACTCACGCCGCCACCCCCGTTCCTCCAAATCCAACATATCCTCCCAATACATGGACTAATACCATTCCTTCTGGCAGCATTACTTTTCAATGGTCATATACAGGAGATACAACCAATATCTGGTTCTATTTTTTCATGTATAAATGGGATTTTCAACAGGGTAAATGGGTGGTAGTGGCAAGCGAATACGCTAAAACAAATACCTATGACACCCAATTCCTTGCTGACGGTTATTATGCCTGGAGAGTGGCTGCTGTAGATATTCTTCAGCAAGATCCCAATAACTGGTACCAATGGAATACTGATTGGGTAAAGCTTCAGCTTCTTACTACTGTTATTCCCACAGCAGTTCCAACTTTCACTTACACCGCTACACCAACACCTGCTGAATCGCCGACTCCTACCTCAACTCCATGCCCTGGCACCTGTCCGACGTATTACATTTCTCCAACCGGATCTAATTCAAATAACGGCACATCAGTTTCAACTCCGTGGAAAACATTCGCCTATGCAATACCTAAATTACAGCCGGGTGATACTTTAAAATTATTAAACGGAACATACTTGGTGTCTGACTCGGGTATGATAAATATCGATTGCAAGGTTAACGCGAAAAACGGCTTGCTCTCAAGCCCCATTACCATCCAAGCACAAAATGAAAGACAGGCGTTTGTTTGGGGCGATGGCATAACTCCGTCCGTTAGAATGAATAACTGCTCCTATTGGAATATTATAGGACTGCACCTTGAGGCTAGAGATAACGAAGCTGTGACTAACAATAGTTCAGCCGTAATGGATTTAAATTACGATACTCATGCCAATGTAAAACGTATTGTATTAGCGCATAATAATCGTATGGCTCTTGGCAGTATCAGTTTAATTACAAGCGGAAATTTATCTGATGTTCTTTTTGAGGATAACGAATTCTATTATTTCAGGCGTTATGGTTTAGGCAGTAATCCTTCTAATCATATTGTTTTAAGAAGAAATTATTTTAACGCGACAGGGTATTGCGACATAACAGCCGCTGGCCAACCTCTTTATCCCTCTGGCACATCTACGAGAGCGGGTAGGCAAGCGGTGCAGTGTGCAACGGAGATGGCGGATTCAATTTCTATGAATCAAGCTATAGCACTGCTGAAAATAATATTAGCGAACATACCATGGGTATTTGGAGTTGGAATAATTATTCTGGAACCGTAACAGATAATAAATTCTACGGCAATATAGTGAATGACGAAGCATATGGTATAATGGCAAATCTTGGAAATCCCGCTCAAAATACACAAACCAATTTTTATGCTGAAAATAACGTTTCTATTGGAGGTAAATATACCGACTTTTATTTACGGTCACAAACTAACGCGCAATTAGTCAATAACACTGCAATTAATTCTCATAGTAGTGGATTCACAGCGGATAAACAAGATAAGTATCCAGGCAGTCCGTCAACTTTTTGCACTAATTGCTTAGCCGTATCAAATGCCGGAACCGGATTTTCTTGGTCTGGCCAGGGAACATGGAAAATAGATTATTCCAATTCTTATGGCAACGGAACTAATTATTCTCCGGCGATGCCCAATGCCAACATTACCAACTCTATGTCCATAAACCCGAATCTCGGAGCTTGTAAAGTCTATATTCCTGCCGGAAGTCCTATGAAAGGCAAAGGCAAGAATGGCGCGGATATAGGAGCTAATATTATTTATCGTTATCAAGGTGGAGAAAATGGAACAGCGGTTTATCTAAACACTGCCCAAAAACTTTGGAATCAATCAACCGGTCAATTTCCATGCGGAGCAACAGTAAATACAAGCGGACTAAACACTACTGATCTTAATGGTGCTACTAAATCTACAGAAGCATGTATAAATGTAAACAAACGCTTGAATGTGGGAGTAAATGGATGTCCGATACCATAACGAGAAGATTATGATAAGGAAGAATATATAAAATTCTTTTTATCTTCTTCAATGACTCCTTTGTACCCGAATTTATGTAGCTCTCTTTTCTACAGATGAGAGTACTTCTTTCGTATTCTCCCATACCCAAGTTCTAACACAATTCATTATTAAACATCAAGCGGCTTTCTTAACCGCATCTTATTAGCAAGATCGGAATCATAAACGTGAGTATAGATCATTGTAGTAGATACATCGGTGTGACCTAGCAGTTTCTGGACCTCCCGGATGTTGTACCCTTCTTGCAGGAGCTCGGTGGCAAAAGTATGTCTGAGCATGTGCGGGTTTACGTGCTTTCCGATTCCTGCCTTTTCTCCGTAGCGTTCTATCATCTCACGAATGTAGCGATCATTTAATTTCTTACCTTTAAGAGTACAGAAAAAGCACCGGCTCCCCGGTTTTTTGTCGCTCCATGCCCTTAGCAGGTCTAGGGTATGCTCATCAAGATACAGAGTTCTATCTTTTGCTCCTTTTCCTTTCCACACTCTCAGAATCCCCTCTTTCCACTCTATATCTCTTGGGCCGAGGTTAATTACTTCCGATTCCCGCAGCCCGGCTCTGTACATGAGCTGCATTATGCACCGATTGCGAAGTCCTGTAGGAGCTTTCTTATTTGGCTGAGATAAGAGCTTAAGAACCTCTTCTTTGGTCAGAGTCTTAGGAAGTTTCTTTGTAGACACTGGTGCCCTCCTTTTCTATGCTATGCTACCGGAAAGACTGAAAATCGGTAGTACATTTTTACACATAGCTGACCAGAACACAAGAAGACAGAAAAACGGTAGTATTTATCTGTTAGACCACCTTTTGGGTATTATCAACTTAAACAGAATTTGCAGTAAACAGGTATAAGCTGTAGGGGTTGCTTCGAGACAGTTCAAGATAATGAGGCCACCATCGCCTATTTCTGTTTAAGTTGATAATATCAATAGAAAAAACTGTAGATTCATATGCTTGTAAACAATGTTTCTTGTTATAAAGGATGGTTCCTTATGTTAACCTATATTGTCTGGCTCTAAAGTAAAGTCTAAATTCTCGGGGAAGGGAGGTAACTTCACTATGGCAAAAGAATACAGCTACTTAATCAACGGAGAGTGGAGAAAGAGTGATAGAAAAAAGGAGATAAAAAGTCCCTACAACGATGAGGTTGTGGGTGTAATAAACATACCTACGTCAAAAGAGGCGAAAGGGGCAGTTGATAGTGCTGAGAAAGCATTTGAGAAATTCAAAGATAGTCCGAGTTACGAAAGAAGCGAGATACTAAGGAGAATCGTAGCCGGAATTGAAAAGAGAAAAGAGGAGTTTGCAAGAACCCTTGCGGAAGAGGGTGGAAAGCCACTAAAGACTGCAAGAGTGGAAGTAACCCGAGCTATGATGACATTTACAGTTGCGGCGGAAGAGGCAAACAGGTTCTCCGGGGGTGAGCTTATTCCCATTGATATTATTCCTGGAAATGAAGGGAGGTTTGGTATAACAAGACGGATCCCGCTTGGGATCGTTATGGGAATCTCTCCTTTCAACTTTCCACTTAATCTTGTCGCACATAAGGTTGCTCCATCAATCGCATCAGGAAACGTGATGATTCTTAAACCCGCGTCACAGACCCCGCTTTCGGCTCTTAAACTCGGAGAGGTCGTTATGGAGGCGGGTTTAATTCTCGGCGGGCTTAACATTCTTCCTCTTCCCGGTTCTCAGATTGAGCCTGTAATGGAGGATGAGCGAGTAAGAAAGGTTTCGTTTACTGGAAGCGACGAGATAGGCTGGGAACTTATGAAAAAATTCTCTAAAAAGAAGGTCACGCTTGAACTCGGAGGGAATGCAGCAACCATAATTGATGAAGATGTTCCTGATTTAGAATTTGCTGTTGATAGAAACTGCTGGGGGGCTTTTTATCAGGCGGGACAGAGTTGTATTTCTGTTCAGAGGATATATGTGCATGATAGAATCTTTGATAAATTCATGGATATGTTTATACAGAAGACGAAGGCTCTAAAGCTTGGAGATCCGATGCTTGAAGATACGGATGTTGGACCCGTTATCGACGATTCTGCAGCAGATAGGATAGTGAACTGGATTGATGAGGCGGTAGACAGCGGGGCAAGGCTCCTTACAGGCGGACAAAGAGACGGTCGTTTGATTAAGCCTGCGGTTTTAACGGATGTTCCGTCTGCAGCAAAGGTAAGCTGTGATGAGGTGTTTGGACCTGTGGTGCATGTGGAACGGTATAAGAAATTTGATGAGGTTCTTAAGCAGGTAAATAATTCCAGGTTTGGTCTTCAGGCTGGAATATTTACAAAGGATATAAAAAAGGCATTTGATGCTTATAAGGCTTTAGAGGTAGGCGGCGTTATTGTAAATGACTATCCAAGCTTCAGAGTAGAGAACATGCCATATGGTGGTGTTAAGGACTCAGGCGTTGGAAGAGAGGGGATTCGATACGCAATAGAGGAGATGACGGAACTGAAACTTATGGTTGTAAATTTAAATATGATTCCTACTGATCTGGCAGGTGAATAAAGACTCAAAGACGACAGAGTCAGAACCTAAGTGAATCTTTTTTTGAAAGAAACTGAGGGGAAATGATGAAGGCTTCGGAACTACTTGTCAAATGCCTTGAGAATGAAGAGGCGCATTATATCTTCGGGATTCCCGGAGAAGAGAATATTGACATTATGGATGCGCTCCTTGGTTCAAAGATTCGGTTTATCTTAACGCGCCATGAACAGGGCGCTGCTTTTATGGCTGATGTGTATGGACGGCTGAGTGGGAAAGCAGGCATCTGTCTTTCAACACTCGGTCCCGGTTCCACAAACCTTATTACAGGTGTAGCAGATGCGAACATGGATAGAGCTCCACTTGTTGCAATCACTGGGCAAGCATCGCTCGATAGAATGCATAAAGAGTTCCATCAATACATTGATATTGTAGGAATATTTCATCCTATAACTAAGTGGAACACTCAGATTAAAAAACCAGAGGTGATACCTGAAGCGGTAAGAAAGGCGTTTAAAGTTGCCGAGACTGAAAAGCCTGGAGCCACTCATATAGATTTTCCTGAAGACATAGCACGTATGAAGATGGGTGCACGAGATGAACACCCTCTTTTTGTGCAGTTTCCTTTCAGACCTGAGCCTCTTGCCGCCCAGGTTGAAAGAGCGGCTAAGATAATTTCTGAGTCTAAATATCCGATAATCTTGGCGGGAAATGGTGTTATAAGGGAAAGAGCTTCAGATGCCCTTACACATTTTGCTCAAAAGTTAAACATTCCTGTAGCGCATACATTTATGGGAAAGGGAGCGCTTCCCGATAACCACGAACTTTCGCTTTTCACGGTTGGTCTTCAAGCTGGGGATTATATCTCATCCGGATTGGTCAAGGCGGATGTTGTGATTACAGTCGGATATGATATGGTTGAGTATTCCCCGGAGAAATGGAATCCAAATCGAGATAAAAAAATCGTTCACATTGATATGTCTCCCGCTGAAGTTGACGCTCACTATATAGTAAGTGTTGGGGTGGTGGGCGATATATCTATATCGCTTAGGGAGATTGCCGATAAGGCAACACCGAATGAAGCGAACTACTCCAAGGCTCTTAGAGAAGACATATTAAGGGAGTCTCAGGTTTATAAAGACGACAAGTCCTTTCCTCCAAAGCCACAAAAGATTCTTTCTGATCTAAGGGGTATAATGGGAGAGGACGATATAGTTATCTCCGATGTTGGGGCTCATAAACTCTGGGTTGCCCGTGTGTATCCATGTTATAAGCCTAATACGTGCATCATCTCAAATGGATTTGCATCAATGGGAATAGGGGTTCCCGGTGCTATTGCTGCAAAGCTCCTCTATCCTAATAGAAAAGTGGTAACTGTTACAGGAGATGGTGGATTTCTAATGAACTCCCAAGAGATTGAGACGGCAGTAAGGGAAGAAGTATCTTTCGTGAGTTTGATCTTCCATGATAAAAGCTACAGTTTGATAGAAATCAAACAACAGATTACTTTTGGAAGAAAGTCTCATGTGAATTTTGGAAACCCGGACTTCGTTAAGTATGCAGAAAGCTTCGGTGCCATTGGATATAGGATTAAAGCTGCAAATGAAATAAAACCTGTCTTGAAAGAGGCTTTTTCTAAAAATAAACCTGTTGTTATAGATTGTCCAGTGGACTATAGAGAGAACCTCAAGATAATGGATAAATTTGGGGGATTATTGGTATTTGCATAAATGAGGTGAGCTCAACGTAAAGTAATGTCAATTCGGAATGAGAAGCAGCTAAGTAATGCAAGAGCGATTATTGACTTCATCTTATCCCGAAGGCCTCTTTTCTCATCCTCATCTCTCGGTAGAGTCCTTTTGATTCAATATAACTCTAAGAGCCTTGCTGTGGAAACGGTTATAGCTGAATTAGAAATGGTAGAAATGTTACACATATATGGTGATCCTACACTTTCAAGGCTACTAGAGACCAGTCACACCTTGTAACTCTTGTTCTATTATGTTAGCTTCCACCCTTCTTATGACAAAGCGGTAGTATATTTTCACACATAGCTGACCAGAGCACAAGAAGCCAGAAAAACGGTAGTATTTTGGTGATCTTTGGGAATATTTCGGTCAGACAAAATCCGGCTTAGGAGCTCAACGGGGGATTCTAAAATTTAATATAGACTTGTGCCTAAGCTGTCTTTAAAAGTTCCTCCGCAATGGTCATTATCTTTCTGTCCAATGCTCTTCTAAACATGGCTGCCTCATTGTGGAGTTGACTCCTCAGGATAATATCATTGGTAATACTTTTAAGAATGTCACAACTGGCAATGGCTATCCCCCTTATATCATCACCTGAAATTCCTGAGGTGTCCTGTAATTCCTCTCTTAAGTCACTTAGAAATAGCTCTACGTCTATTTCTACTGCTCCACCTTCTTTCGTTATAGCTTTATAGTACATTTTAAATTCCTCACTATTTTATCTTTATGACGCTTGTTTATTCAGGTCGATTAACAACCAGGCTCCGAAAAGGCTACCACATAGGACATGGTGAAGGAGTGAAACCTTCACGAACCTTTGGCTTTGGTATGTCTATTTGACTCCCACAAGCGCCAGCTATGGCTAAAAAACTCTTTTGTTCGCTTATTTACCTTAAGCTCTTCTGACACTTACAGCTCTGAATTTACCACTACGTTTATCTTTCTCCATATCATACTCCAATAGGTCTCCTTCCTTTAGGTCATTAAAATCAATTCCTCTAAGTCCCGACAGATGAAAGAAGACTTCTCCTCCTTCTTCTGATTTTATAAACCCATAGCCCTTATCCGCAACCAATTTTCTTATCCTTCCTTTAGCCATACTCCCCTCCATTAAATACACATCTGCATGTCTGCCAAACATCAGTAACATCGTAGAGTATACTCGGTTAATTGTAGTTCTTTTAGATCTTCTTCAAAACAGATCGGAATGAGTTGGAGTTACATAATCCACAAATACAAAAAAACGGTAGTATCCTGGTGATTTCTGTGAAAGCTAATCAAACATTAGTTATCACGAGAGTAGGAAAAACCAGATTGAACTCTAACATTCTTATAGCTCGGCTTCAGTGAAACCCTTTTGGGTAAGGCAAAATGTCATTTTATTATTTTTGACTTCAATCCAGCCTTGGGATTCTGCGTAGCCTATACCTTGCCAAAATTCAGTGACACTTAACCCTCGCTTTCGCCATCTGGAGTCGAGGTTAGTTCTTTGCAGGTAGCCTCCCGGATGGCGATTGGACTCAATAAATATTTTGAGGATTTCGTGTGCGCTTTCTTCGGGTG
>JBLNAE010000265.1:0-4592 GCA_050259195.1 Ignavibacteriales bacterium | reverse complement strand
GAATTTTTGCCCAACCTATCACCTCAGGAAATTAAAATTACTGCGTATTTGCTTCGAGGCGAAGTTGGGCCAAGCTTCGAGGCTCTTGAATTCAACCTGGCGCAGAACATGGTCATACGCGCACTTACACAAGCTTATCAATTGCCCGAGCAAAAAATAAAAATAGCTCTCTTTAAATTTGGCGACTTGGGGATAGTGGCAGAAAATTTAAGCAAGCGAAAAGGTGATCATCTTACCATTACTGAAGTATTTAACAGCTTACAAGAGATTACCCGCATAAGCGGCAAAGGTTCACAAAAGTTAAAATTAGACCGGTTAGTTGAACTACTGTCACAGGCATCAGGTCAAGAAGCAAAGTACATTGTAAGAACCATACTCGGCACTCATAGGATTGGTGTGGCAGACATGACATTTTTGTCTGGATTGGCTCAGGGTTTTACCGGGAAAAGGGAAAATAAAGCGGTGTTGGAATCTGCCTACAACATAATGTCCGATTTAGGCGAAGTGGCTTTTAGACTGACCGACAAAGGGCTTGACGCACTCAAGCAAGTTTTGCCAGTACCAGGCATTCCCATCCGGATGATGCTGGCTTCCCGCGTGGCCGATTTGGATGAAGTTTCCTCCCATATTACTGGTAGCATGTTTGTTGAGTACAAATATGACGGCGAACGGGTGCAGATTCACAAAGATAAAAAGGGGCGGCATTACAGCCTATTCAAGACGGCTGGAGAACATTACCAATCAGTATCCGGAGATTATTGAGCAAGCAAGAAAAAGCTTGTCAGCCAAAGAAGCGATTGTCGAAGGAGAGGTAGTGGCCATTGACCCAAAAACAAAAAAACTTCAAGCCTTCCAGGTCCTAATGCAGCGCAAACGCAAACACGAGATAGAAAGATATCGCAGAGAGGTGCCGATTACGCTGTTCCTATTTGATTTGCTGTATGTAAGCGGCAAGAGCCTACTACAGCTGCCACTCTCAAACCGGAAACAACTGCTCGCCCAGTCCATCAAAGAAGGCAAGAACATCAACATCGGCAGATACATTGAAACCGAAGAAATTGCTAAAGCGAGAGTTTATTTTCAAAAAGCTCTCGCCGACGGTTCCGAAGGAGTAATCATTAAGGCGGCTAAAAGCCCATATCAGGCCGGCAAACGCGGTTGGTATT
Organism: Ignavibacteriales bacterium; assembly: GCA_050259195.1. Lineage (GTDB taxonomy): Bacteria > Desulfobacterota_D > UBA1144 > Nemesobacterales > CSP1-2 > PSLL01. Next base: position 3,426 of record JBLNAE010000265.1, on the reverse strand, counting down.
GGATCAAATTTAAAAGAGAATATCAAACAGAACTCGCTGATACTTTTGATGTTGTAATAATAGGAGCACTCTACGGCCGCGGCCGTAGAGTAGGAAGCTTTGGGTCAGTGCTCGTTGCCTGTTTCGATCCTAAAACCAACAAATATTATTCTTTTACTAAAGTTGGCGCCGGTTTGACTGACACAGTTTTAAAGAGCCTGCCAAAAATATTAAAACCGTACATAATTTCAAAAAAGCACCGGCAGGTTGAAACCAATATGGAAGCGGACATTTGGTTTGAGCCTGTTAAGGTAATAGAAATTTCAGGGGCTCAACTGACTATTAGTCCCGTACATGCAGTTGCAAAGGACAAACTTAAGAAAGGCGGACTGGCCTTACGGTTTCCTAAATTCTTGCATTTTAGAGAAGACAAATCCGCAGAGCAAGCTACTACGGTGCAGGAAGTCTGGGACATGTATAAATTCAAAGGAAGAAGTTAGCTAATCTTAAAAATTATTAGAATCAAAGATCACTTAGAAGAACCCTATGAGTAATTATACTTATCATTATTTTCGCTCAGCACCTCCCGGAAATACTTATATGAACCGATCAACCTTCGCCAAGCGAGTACTCAACTACTATGGGAGTTTGAAGTTGCCACAGGAATTGCATGGAGGTGTGGTAGCTATGAACCCGTATCAGAGTCCGGAGGTAAAGGATTACGTAAGGCAATTTTTGTATAAATTTTTTTCAGATAACCGCAAGCGGGTGTTAGTATTTGGTATCAATCCTGGCAGATTTGGCGCCGGAATTACAGGTATAACTTTCACCGACCCGGTGGCGCTAGAGACATTCTGCGGTATTTCTAACACGCTGCCCAAACGGCGGGAGGTCTCCTCGGAATTTGTATATGATTTTGCACAGCACTGGGGCGGACCGGCCAGGTTGTACAAGGATTTTTTCTTTACTGCTGTTTCGCCGCTGGGGTTTGTGAAGAACGGCGTCAATTTCAATTATTATGATCATCCAACTTTTCTGGAGATGATCAAGCCATTTTTGATCCAATCGATTCGATCCCAGCTGGCACTAGGAGGAAGTAATAAGACAGCGATCGTGCTCGGTTCAGGCAAAAACAAATCAGTTTTCGAGGAGTTGAATCACGAGCATAAATTTTTCAAAACGGTGTATGTTTTAGAACATCCGCGTTTCATCATGCAGTATCGCCGGCGGACACTTGAGAAATATCTCCAGAAGTATCATCAAGTTTTTACTCAGGCACTTACTCGCTGAGGTCATTTAGCTCCTGACCGAGACCCCTAAAACAATCCCCAGGAAAGATCTTAAAATAGGAACTGTCATCTCATATAATGATAGATAATTTTAAGAACCCGCTTAGAGACAATTTTTTGGTAATGGCTTATCCTTTATGAGATAATTGTAACGGTAAAGCCTATGCATAAAATGAGTTTATTAAAGAAGAAAGAATATCATGCACAGTTAATACACCTACCAGCTTTCCCGAATCCGAAAGTACGGGAAGGGCATTGAATTTCTTCCGCTTAAATATCCGAACTGCGTCAATTAAAGGAGCGTTTTCATTAATAGTGATGACATTAGACGTCCTTATATCTTTTACCTTATACAAGTCATTAATCCTGTAATATTCCTCCCAATATTCAACCTTATCTGCAGGCTTATCTCTAAATTCTGGCTTGCGAAAATCTCTGTCAGTAACGATACCTACAAGTTTTCCCTTATCCATTACAAGAAATTGTTTAAATCCCTTCGCTTGTAAAATCCAGAAGGCTGTTTGAACACCGGTATCGGAAGGCACAACCGTTGGCTTTTTGGTCATATACACCTTCACAGGTTCAGTTGGGTTGTAGAGCCGTATACTACTCCTCTTCTTTGGCTTATCAGTTTTCTTCTGGGTTAGTTTTTTTATCATTGTTATCTATCCAACCGTTCTTTTATTTTGTACATCTCCAGCTGTATTAAGTCCCCTACGGAATGGCTTTGCACAACCGTATGCGGTGCTGTAATTAAAATTAAGCCAGCATCCCATCTCTATTCTTCCAGAACATAAGTGCCGGGTGCATCATAAAGCGGAGGATAGCCCCGTTTGGATGCGCCCAATGACGGCGGAGGTACACGCCCGCTCGAATGCTCCGCCAACCATGCCTGCCATGCCGGCCACCAGGAGCCATCATGCTTGGGTGTGATGTCCTCCCATCTTTCAGGATCAATGTATTTATCAGCCTCTCGCTTGGTCGCTATCTGGTAGGATCTATGTGGATGTCCCGGCTCGCTTACAACCCCTGCATTATGACCACCGCTGGTCAGCACAAAAGTCACGTCGGTATCGGAAAGCAAATGGATCTTATAGACCGAGCCCCATGGAGCCACATGGTCTCTTTCAGTTCCAACCGCAAAAATGGGGACACGAATATCGGTTATGGTGATCGGTCGCCCGTTGACCTCATAGCGTCCCTCGGCAAGGTCGTTGTTAAGGAATAGACTTCTAAGATATTCAGAATGCATGTGATAAGGCAAACGGGTTGTGTCAGCATTCCATGCCATTAGGTCAATCATAGACTCCGGTTCGCCGAGCAGATAGTGCTGTACCATATTTGACCAGATCAGGTCATTGGAGCGCAGGAGCTGAAAAGCATCGGCCATTTGCTTAGCATCCAGGTAGCCCTTATCCCACATGATGTTCTCGAGGAAATTGACCTGGCTCTCATCAATAAAAAGCATTAGCTCTCCCGCCTCGGTGAAATCTGTTTCTGCTGCAAACAGGGTAATGCTCTTTAAACGATCATCCCCATCCCGTGCCATGGTCGCAGCGGCTATGGAGAGCAAAGTGCCACCAAGGCAGTATCCTACTGCATGAACCTTGCGCTCTGGCACGATTGCTGAAATTGCCTTCAGTGCATCCATGACGCCAAGGGTGCGGTAGTCATCCAAACCAAGATCGCGGTCCTCCGGCCCCGGGTTCTTCCAAGAGATCATAAAGACGGTATGTCCCTGGTTTACGAGATATTTGGCAAGGGAGTTATGGGAAGAGAGGTCCAGGATATAGTATTTCATGATCCAGGCTGGCACGATGAGGATAGGCTCAGCATAAACGGTCTCGGTTATCGGTACATACTGAAGTAGCTCAATGAGGCGATTGCGATAAACCACCTTGCCAGGTGTAACCGCCACAGTTTTACCAACCTCGAAAGCCTCGGTTCCCTCTGGTTTCTTGCCTAATATGGCACGCTCCCAGTCCTCCATAAAGTTAAACATGCCTCTAAGCAGATTATCTCCTCTCTGCCCGGCTGTAGCTTTTAAGATCTCGGGATTTGTCAGAATAAAGTTTGAAGGTGCAAAGATATCGAGAAACTGGCGGGTTACAAAGGAAACGACATCTTCGTGATGTCGTGAGACCCCCTGAACCTCAGT
>JBLNAE010000264.1:0-2809 GCA_050259195.1 Ignavibacteriales bacterium | reverse complement strand
TCTCCTAAAGACATCGGCAATCCTATAGGCTCTAGGGGCTTGGTTAGTCCAAAGGCTTATTCCAACCAGTGAGATATTAGACATATCCATACTGGTATCAAATCTACTTCTAGATTCATCTATGATTTCCACGTCCCATTTATCCTTCGGTGTAAGTGCATCTATGATGAGAAGACCTAACGGAGGAAACGACCCAGTACTTCTGCCTACTCCTGTAGAGTTCTCGGGGTATGGCTGAATAAGAACGATCCTTTTTTTCACCGCGAATCTCCTTTAGACATATTTTAGCCCATTTTATGCACGATTTGCTATTCTCTCACAAAGAGGATCCTCCCGTCAAGCAAAATTTTATTTCCGATACCAGACAGGTATGGACATACTTACCAATTAGGGATAGATGTAAACCTAGACAGGGATGATACAATTTCAGAGCCTGCAGGAAGAGCACTAAATGTAGCTTTAAAAGAAAAGGATTGTTCCACTCCATCCTACAGCGGTTTTCGTTTGACTGAAGAGGGGCAGCGGGGTTAAAATAATAGTATGAAGCCTTGTCCCCTCAAACTCAGACAACGAATTGTCGAGGCTGTGGACAAGCAGATCGGCACTATTGATGAGATTGCCAGCATCTTCAATAAAGTTCACTCCTCTTACGTTTACAAACCGATGACATTGTTTTTCTTGATAACTTGAAGTTTCAATACACTGAGCGTGCGGTCAGTCTGATCGAAGCTACAGGTGCAAGGGTGGAATATCTGCCTGCCTACTCGCCAGACTTTGATCCGATTGAAGAGTGCATTTCCAAAATCAGGGGGATTCTACGCAAGCTCAAGGCCCGCACGAAGCGAAAATTGGGTAACGCCCTAAGATATGCCATCGAACAGGTAACACCCGGAGATATTCGTGGCTGGTTCAGGCATTGCGGCTATACCTATTCACTCAACTGAAAAACGCTGTGGTATCCTAATAGAGTAATGGAAAGGAGAGAGATTTACAACAGAGATTCACAAACCTGATTAATCATATCGGAAGCTACCTATGAAGAGAAAAAGTGGACAATAGTAATTGGCATAGCAATATTCATCAGGGATTATTCTTTCATTCGAGGAAACTTTTGAGTACAACCCCTACCGCTGAGTTTTCTATTTTCTCAAGGGCACGTTTCTCTATCTGCCTGATTCTCTCTCGAGTTAAGTTAAATTGGCTTCCAACCTGACCGAGTGTATGTTCGGTCTTACAGCCAATACCAAATCTCATCCTGACTATCTGTTCCTCTCTTGGGTTAAGCGTTGATAGGGCTTCTTTGAGCTTCTCTGAAAGATTGGTCCCTGCTACAATTGAATCGGCGGTAGAAGAATTTTTGTCGGATATAAGTTCTTTAAAGGTGGTTTTCTCTTCACTAATTATGGGACGGTCAAGAGAGACTGCATATTTTGTCGATTCTAAAACTCGCTTTACCTCTTTTAAAGGTATTCCCGATTTCTTAGATATCTCCCCAGGAAGGGGTTTCCTCTCATTCCCGTTAGATAGTATAGAACTCGCTTTGTGAACCTTGGCTGCCTGCTCAAGTACATAAATCGGTACCTTTATAGTTCCCGTTTGCTCAAATATAGCCCTCGTCATTCCTTGGTTTATCCACCAAGAGGCATAAGTAGAAAATTTGTATCCCCGTGTATGGTCAAATCTGTCAACGGCTTTCATAAGGCCGATATTTCCCTCTTGAATTAGATCGGGAAGAGGGAGTCCCCGTCTCAAGTATCTTTTAGTAAAGACTAAAACCAGCCTGAGGTTCGCCTTTATAAACCTTGCTTTGAGGTCTCTTACCTCCTTTGAATATAAGCCCATAAGAGCAATAAGCCTCGATACTTTAATTTTACTTGCTCTATTCGAGAGCACTTCAAGATTCTCCACCGTTAATTCTTTAGAACCCTCTCCTCGGTTTGTACCGAGAAGCTTCTCTAAAGCAGCTTTTATCTCCCTTACTCTCGCCTCACAGCTTTTAATCTTCGCAGCCACCCGAATTTCTTCTTTAGGAGTAAAAAGGTATTCTCTCCCCATCTCTTTCAGGTATGATTGCAGGAGTTTAACGTCCTCATTTAAATTTCTTTCTTTCCTGCTTTCCCCCAGGGAATCAGTCTTTTGAGTCTCAACTTCTGGATCGGGTGTATCCAATAGGAATTCATCCTCGGATTCAATTGCATTAATAATCTCATCCTGTTCGTAAGTTTCCTCGAATTCATCAATTGAACACCCCTTAAACGCATTGCTAAGTTCTGTATCTTTTGCCATTTATCTTATTTAGACCTTAGTGTTAAATTTTCAAATCACTCATAACCTCACAGCGGATTCCCTCTCGAAAGAGTTGAGGGACCACTATCATCAATCTTATTCCCATTGTGTTTCTCCCAATTCCTAAAGGCCAGTCGGTATGACTAAGCCTCTTGAACAGATCTCTTCGGCTCCACTTTCTTGTCAATTAGTTGTTATCATCTTTATCAGCCAAGTAGTAATCCAAGAGCCGTATATCTACATCTCCTCTGTCTTCGTCTATCGGAACATCAGATGTACTCATTACATTCTCCTCTATATTTTTATTTGTCTCTAAGCATCCTTGTCTGAATCTAGCTGCATCCATAGAAGTGCGGTTGCCTTGGTCATCCTCAAACTCTATCCATGTTCTATTTGTAATAGCATATGAGTGTATAGCCAGCACTGTGAGAACCGCCATAGGAACTACTTCTAGGTTATAAGTATTATCACCTGGAGGGTTCCAGATATATTTCTTTCCCACATTAACCGGACCTTCCAACAT
>JBLNAE010000263.1:0-23226 GCA_050259195.1 Ignavibacteriales bacterium | reverse complement strand
ACCCTGATAGCTATATTCAAGATATTAGAGAATGTAGAGAACAGCTAGAGCCTCTTTGGTACGGTTTATCATTAGCCATGAATCTCAATGAGGAATTCTCTGAAATACTATCTGAGGGGCTTAGCTATCATTCTTGATATAGAGTAACTCAAAAGGGGGAGGTTGTTGTGGGATCAAATAGGTCCGTTCAGATGGTACTGGCTTCAGGCTCCGGGTTCTTTTCGGAAGGAATCCGCGAAATCCTAGCAGATAGGAGCAACATAAAAATAGTAGCTGAAGCCTCAGACCCTAAAGAGGTCGAAAAATGCCTTGACAAGATAAAACCTGAGTTCTTGTTTCTTGACAACATAACGCTCAATCTCAATATCGGCAAGCTGCTTAATATAATATGGGGAAAAAGCCCTAATACCAAGGTTCTTTTGTTGGGAAATCAAACTGAACGTAAGCTCGCCTCTCGTAATGTTATATACGTAACTGAGGAAACCGATTCCTCAAAACTAATACACATAAAAAGAAAAAACTCAGGCAGGGGCATTCTAGTCAAAGGGACCATCGGAGTAACTCGTATAAAACGTAAGCTTATTGCGAAGTAAAAATGGTTAAAACAAGTTGGCAAAAAAGCGAGTATCAAGCCGACAAAGGAAAAAACCTGGTGGTTTCCTTCAGTTCACGGTTTCTGAGAATTCTTTGCGGATGAAAACGTATTCCAGAGGAGCATCCCTATTGTCATGGGACCAACTCCGCCGGGAACGGGAGTAATGTAGGACGCTTTCTCTCTCACCCTTTCGAAATCCACATCCCCCGAGAGTTTCCCATCGGGAAGGCGGTTTATTCCTACATCAATTACAACCGCTCCTTCTTTTACCATATCCTCCGTGATAAACCTTGCACGTCCTATTGCGGCTATTAAGATGTCGGCTCTTCGTGTTACCTCTGGAAGTGCCCTGGTTCGCGAGTGGCAGATTGTAACCGTAGCGTGACGATGGAGGAGAAGAAGTGAAACGGGCTTTCCCACTATGTTGCTTCTTCCCACAACAATCGCCTCTTTTCCTTGTATCTCTATACCGTAGTAATCGAGGAGTTTGATTATGCCATACGGCGTGCAGGGGACGAATCTGGGATTTCCTTCAACCAGAAGCCCCATATTTTCAGGATGGAATCCATCAATATCTTTTAGTGGAGAGACTGCTTTTAGAATTTTTGCTTCATTAATCTGTTTGGGAAGAGGGAGCTGAACGAGTATTCCATGAATCTTTTCATCATAGTTCAGCTTCTCAACAAGTGAGAGCAAGTCGCCTTCCGTGGCCTCTTCCGGGAGGTTGTGCTCTTCTGAATAAATTCCCACCTCTTCACAGGCCTTTCTTTTATTTCTCACGTAGATTTGAGATGCGGGGTTATTGCCTACGAGCACGGCGGCAAGTCCGGGGACAATTCCACTCTCTTCTTTAAGCCTTTTTACTTCTTCTCTGACCTCTTTTCTCAGGTGTTCTGCAACCTTTTTCCCGTCTATTATCTCTGCCATGTTTAGCTTCTTCCTTTATTCAAATCTCCAAAAATGGTTCAACGGTCCATGTCCCTTGCCCAGATTAAAAGACCCTTTTATTGCCTCTGTAACGTAGTTCTTTGCTTCTCTTATCGCTTGTACTACGCCGAGTCCATTTGCAAGCCCGGCGCATATTGCCGCTGAATAAGTGCATCCCGTGCCGTGGGTGTTTTTGGTCTCTATTCTCGGTGAAGAGAAATTATAAAAACCCTCTCCGTCATAGAGAACATCTATTGACTCGGATGTCTGCTCAAGATGGCCTCCTTTTAAGAGAACGTACCTGGGTCCAAGCGATCTTATCTTTTTTGCCGCTTTCCTCATATCTGCAATTGATGAGACTTCTATTCCTGAGAGCGCCTCGGCTTCAGAAAGATTAGGGGTAACGATAAAGGCTAAAGGCAGAAGCTCTTGGATGAGCACCCTTTCTGATTCGCCTTTTAAGAGCCTGTCCCCGCTTTTTGCTACTATGACCGGGTCTACCACCAATCTTTCGATTCGGTATTCTTCAATCTTCTCAGCGACCGCTGAAATTATACCCTCATTTGAGAGCATTCCTGTTTTTGCGGCGTTTGTTCCGATATCGTCCAAGACGGCATCAATCTGGAGTTTTACAAATTCAGGAGGTACATCGTAAATTCCCAAGACCGACTCTGTGTTTTGAGCGGTAATCGAAGTGATCGCGGACATGCCAAAGACGCGAAAGGCTGTAAAGGTCTTTAAATCGGCCTGAATTCCCGCGCCCCCTCCAGAATCCGAGCCTGCAATTGTAAGTGCTCTAGGGATTTTTTTCATTTGTCAATTTTATTTTACAGGTATTTGAATGGGTTTCCAATTTTCACCTATAGAGAAGATAAAATAACAAAGAGAGCGCAGGGTTCATAAGCATTTAGCAAAAAAATTACTTCTCTATTTTCTCTGTGACTAAAGTAATAGGATAGAAGCGACGTCTGCTTCTTGACAGTCAGCGTTTCATCTAAGTAGAATAAAAGTCTAAAGTTTTGGTAGGAGCGCGTAGCTCAGGGGGAGAGCGCTTGCTTGACGCGCAAGAGGTCGCAGGTTCAAATCCTGCCGCGCTCACCATGTATTAAGCATGAGTGTCACTGTGAGCAACTGAAAGGATCGGCGCAATCTCGCTTTAAGATTGCTTCGTCGCTATAGCTCCTCGCAATGACCTCTTACCCTATTACAAAAATGAGCGAAATCCAGGTAAAACTTCCAGATGGAGCGGTAAAGACCTTTTCGAAAGGAACGACTGTTGGAGAGGTGTTCAAGTCTCTTGGGATCAGAGACAGCATAATTGGTGCGAAATTAAATGGGAAACTCGTAGATTTCTGGTCTGAAATAAATGCGGATTCCGCGATTGAGCCGGTTTCCCTTAATTCCTCATCGGGGCTTGACCTTATAAGGCACACTGCCGCTCATGTTATGGCGGAGGCGGTAACAGACCTTTTCCCCGAGGCTAAGGTTACAATCGGCCCCGTCATAGAAAATGGGTTTTACTACGATTTTGATTTTCCGCGCGGGTTTACGCCTGAGGATTTAGAGAAGATTGAAGAGAAAATGAAGAGGATTATGGAGGAAAACAAGCCCCTGGTTAGGAGAAAGGTATCGAGAGACGAGGCCCTTGATATTTTCAAAAAAGGTGGAGAAAAATACAAAGTCGAGATTATAAACGACCTTCCTCCCGATGAGCAAATTACAATCTATAATCAAGGCGATTGGTATGACCTCTGTAGAGGGCCTCACGCCCCATCAACGGGATTTGTGAAGGCGTTTAAGCTTCTTAGTGTTGCCGGAGCATATTGGCGCGGGGATGAAAGAAACCCCATGCTTCAGAGAATCTACGGTACTGCTTTCTCCAAAGAGAAGGATTTAAAAGATTATCTATCAAGGCTTGAAGAGGCCAAAAAACGCGACCACAGAAGGTTAGGGCGTGAGCTTGAGCTTTTTAGCATTGAAGACGAAATTGGTTCAGGACTCGTGCTCTGGCATCCAAAGGGGGCGAGAGTAAGGCGCGTCATTGAAGACTTTTGGCGCAAGGAACACGAGCGCTCCGGGTATGACATTCTTTTTACTCCCCACGTTGCAAAACTCGACCTCTGGAGGACGAGCGGACACCTGGATTTCTACCGAGAAAATATGTACTCCTCTATGGAGGTAGAGAATGTTGATTATCAGATTAAGCCCATGACGTGTCCGTTTCACATTATGATTTATAAATCCAAGGTGAGAAGCTATAGGGACCTGCCGCTCAGGTGGGCTGAAATCGGCACAGTCTACAGATATGAGCGTTCGGGGGTTCTTCATGGGCTGCTCAGGGTCAGGGGTTTTTCACAAGACGATGCCCACATATTCTGCAGGCCGGATCAGATTGAGGAAGAAGTGCTCTCTGTGCTTGATTTAACGGTGAAGTTTCTCAAGACCTTTGGATTTGATGAATATGAAGTTTATCTCTCCACACGCCCTGAAAAGTTTGTAGGGAGCGAGGAGAACTGGGAGAGGGCTACTGCGGCACTTCGTGGCGCTCTCCGGAGCAAGGGTCTTAGCTACGACACGGACGAGGGCGGTGGGGCGTTTTATGGCCCCAAGATTGACCTAAAAATAAAAGACGTTTTGGGCAGGGCTTGGCAGTGCTCTACAATTCAGGTAGATTTTAACCTTCCTGAAAGGTTCGAGATAAGTTTCATAGGGGACGATAACAAACGCCATACGCCGATTATGATCCATCGGGCGATATTCGGCTCGTTTGAGAGGTTTTTTGGAATCTTAATCGAACACTATGGCGGTGCTTTTCCACTTTGGTTAAGCCCTGTTCAGGTTGGGGTTGCTACAATTGGGGAGGGACAAATCCCCTATGCTGAAGGCGTATACGAATTTTTAAAGAAGCATGACCTGAGGGTTAAGAGGGATTTTAGGAACGAAAAGCTTGGACTTAAGGTAAGAGAGGCGCAGGTTGAGAAGATTCCTTACCTTCTGGTCATTGGCGATAAAGAGGTCGAGACTCGGACCGTCGCGCCGAGAAAGCGAGGAGGAAAGAATCTCTCTTCAATGGGCGTTGAGAAATTCTTGAATTTAATCGAAAAAGAAAATGATCCATACAGGTGGAGGGAGGTAGAGGAGCATAGCTAGAGAGCCCGAGGTCCGGGTAAATGAAAGGATAAGAGCAAGGGAGGTTAGGGTAATTGCGGCGGATGGAAAGCAAGTGGGTGTTATTCCAGTTCGTGAAGCCCTGAGGATGGCTCAGGAACAGGGCTTCGATCTTGTAGAAGTTGCCCCGAATGCGAATCCGCCCGTATGCAGGTTGATGGATTATGGCAAGTATAAATATGAGCTTAAAAAGCAAACCGGGGCTAAAAAGCAGAAGGTGCAGTTGGTAAAAGAGGTGAATTTCCGGCCAAATATTGGCGAGCATGACCTTGACGTAAAGATAAACCACATAAGGGGGTTTCTCGAAGAGGGACATAAAGCCAAGGTAAGGATATTTTTTAGAGGCAGAGAGATTACACATCCTGAGTTTGGAAAGGAGCTTGCCGATAAGATAATTGAAAAGGTATCCGACATCGGCGCAATTGATTCATTTCCAAAATTTGAGGGGAAGAATCTTATAATGATTGTCGTACCAAAGAAAAAAGCGTAAGGAAAACAAAATGCCAAAAATAAAGACAAATAGAAGCGCGGCAAAGAGGTTTTATAAAGTCACTGCGACGGGTAAGGTAAAAAGGGCACGCGGCGGAAAAAGCCATTCAAACGAGAAAAAGGGCAGAAAGAGAATGAGAAGGCTTCGTTCCTCCGACTATATTGAAGGAGCGGAGGCAAAAAGGGTAAGAAAAGTCGTGCCCTATCTTTAGACAAAATAAAGCCACAAGGACACCAAGACACTAAGGATTTAAATCTAAGCTTCAACTTTGTGTCTTTGTGACTTAGCGGTTAATTTTTCTTTTAATGGAAATAAGGAGAAATAAATGAGGATAAAAGTTGGGGTTCCTTCCAGGAAGAGAAGAAAAAGACTGTTGAAACTCTCAAAGGGTTACTGGGGAAGAAGGAAGAACCTTATAAGAAGGGCGAAAGAAACCGTTCTTCGCGCCCTTGCTTATTCATATAGAGACAGGCGTCAGAGAAAACGTGATTTTAGAAGGCTCTGGGTTGTAAGAATCAACGCAGCCGTAAGGCCGTTTGGTCTCTCATATAGCGAGTTTATGGGAGCGCTAAAGAGGGTAGGAGTCGAGATTGACAGAAAAAATCTTGCTGAGATGGCCGTAAGAGACCCTGAGAGCTTTAAGGCGGTTGTGGATGCTGTAAAGTCGAATTTGACTAAAACCGGCCTTTCCAGTTAAGTTTCCGGCAAGTGCTTTCCCAGATTTTGCTCTGAATTTAAGCTCTAATGCGGGTCGTACTCTAAGGGACATCCTTCGCACATGGGGCTCTTTTTGCACCATTCTTTCCCCAGCCTTACAATGAGGGCATGGTATTCGTTAAAGAGTTGAGCATCCTTGGGAAGCGAGTCCATAAAAACCTCCTGCGTTTCTCCGTAAGTGCTCTCTTCTGGAATTAAGCCATGCCTTGAGAGAACTCTATATGTATAAGTATCCACGACGAATGTCGGTTTCTTTGCGGCGTAAAGAAGAATGCTGTCTGCCGTCTCAGGGCCGATGCCCCTTACGTCGAGGAGTTTCTCCCGTAGATTCGCCGTATCTTCTTCAAGCATTTTCTGGAGATCGCCATCGTAGTTTTCCATGAGAAATCTAATGAAGTTTTTAACCTTCATTGCTTTTTGATTAAAATATCCCGAGGGACGAATGAGGTCAGCAAGCGCGGGAATTGAAATCAAGGCCAATTTTTCTATTGAAATTAACCCTTCTTTTCTTAGGTTCTCTAATGCCTTCTCTACATTCTTCCACGCCGTGTTTTGCGTAAGAATTGCTCCCAGTATGCACTCAAGCTCTGTATCCGCAGGCCACCAACCCTGAGGGCCGAAGCGTTTGTAGAGAGCATAGTAAAATCCTTTAATTCGCTCTGATTTATTCATAATAAAAATGATAACATGCGAAATTAAAACGGGAAAATAAAACGCTTGGTATACATAGCGTTCCTTTAAATACCTTTCCAAATTATGTCAATACCTTTCCAAATTATTGACAACTTTTTAATCTAATGTTAACTCATAATAGTATGAGTCGAACCGTGCTTTATGAGGTTCACAGGCAGCTTGGGGGAAAGATGGTAGAGTTTGCCGGATGGGAGATGCCTGTAGAATACACGGGAATTCGGGAGGAGCATCTTGCGGTAAGGAACTCAGTGGGGCTGTTTGATGTGAGCCACATGGGAGAGGTTGAGGTTCGCGGCAAAGAAGCGGCATCTCTCTGCCAGTGGGTTACCACAAACGATATAGCCAATCTCAAAAACCTTCAGGCCGAATACACGCTTCTTTGTAATCCGCAGGGCGGCGTAATAGATGACATAATCGTCTATAAATTTTCAGATGACCATTTTTTCATCTGCGTCAATGCTGTAAACACCGTAAAAGACTACGAATGGATTAAAAACGCCGGGGGTAGATTTGATGCCGAGGTATTAAATAGCAGTTCTGAATTCTCCCAGATTGCTCTTCAGGGGTCGAATTCCCGGGTAATACTAAACGACGTTTTTAGAATGGACCTCGGAGCGCTGAAGAGATTTTATTGCCGGCCGGTGAAATGGAATGGATCTGATCTCATTGTTGCAAGAACGGGATATACGGGAGAGGATGGATTTGAGATTTTCCTCTCGTGGGATAGGGCAGAAGAGCTCTGGGATGAAATAATGGAGAAGGGAAAACCCTTTGAAATTTTGCCTTGCGGACTTGGAGCGAGGGATACGTTGAGAATTGAGATGGCCTACCCGCTCTACGGTCATGAGATTGATGAAGAAATTAATCCGATTGAGGCGGGGCTTACTAGGTTCATAAAAATTGATAAAGGAGATTTTATTGGGAGAGAGTCTCTTGTCAATTCGATAAAGGAAGGACTTAGGAGAAAGCTCACCGGGTTTGAAATGGTTGATCGCGGGATTCCCAGGCAGGGGTACGGCATTTTAAAGGGCACTCACGTATTGGGCGCAGTTACGAGCGGGACTTTATCTCCGAGTCTTCAGAAGTCCATCGCGATGGGTTACTTAAAGATCGGCGTAGAATCTAGCGATGGGGTTGAAATAGAGATTCGTGGGACCAGGAGAAGGGCGAAAATCGTCTCGGTTCCTTTTTATAAGAAGTCAGAAAAGGAGAGAAAAAATGGTAGAGATTCTTGAAGAACTTAAATACACAAAGGAGCACGAGTGGGCAAAGCGCGAAGACGATTGGGTTGTAATTGGGATTACCGATTATGCGCAGGACGCTCTTGGAGAGATCGTCTATATTGAGCTTCCGAGTGAAGGGGATGAGATTACAAAGGGCAACCCCTTTGGAGCGGTGGAATCTACCAAATCGGTTTCGGATTTATATGCTCCAGTAAGCGGCGAGGTAATGGAGGTAAACGAGGCTCTACTTGATTCTCCTGAAGCCATAAACGAAGACCCTTATGGTGACGGGTGGATGATAAAAGTAAAGCCTTATGATATCGGCGAGATTCAAGACCTCATGGACAGCGATGAATACACTGAATTTATTGATAAGGAATCAGAGAAATTATGAAAATTGGTTTAGAGGATACAGATTCTTTTGCCCGAAGGCACATCGGCCCAAATAAGGCCGAGACACAGGAGATGGTTAAAATTATAGGCACCGACTCACTTGAGTCGCTTATTGGTGAAACCATCCCATCGGCGATTCGTCTTGAAAAGCCGTTAAACGTTTCCGAGCCGGTAGGGGAGTATCGTTTTTTGGAAGATTTGAGTAAGATAGCGCAGAGGAATAAGGTTTTTAAATCATACATCGGTTTGGGCTATTACGACTGCGTTACGCCGGGCGTAATTAGGCGAAACATTTTTGAAAACCCCGGCTGGTATACGCAATACACCCCTTATCAAGCGGAAGTCTCGCAGGGGCGTCTTGAGGCGCTCCTTAATTTCCAAACTATGGTATCCGATTTAACCAAAATGGAGGTTGCCAATGCCTCTCTTCTCGATGAAGGGACTGCTGCGGCCGAAGCGATGACAATGCTTGCCCGGCTGAGGAGTAAAGGCGCTATAGATAGGAACGCAAACGTTTTCTTTGTTTCAGAAAGGTGTTTTCCGCAAACTATAGACGTTTTAAGAACGAGGGCAGATGCCCTGGAAATTGAACTGATAATTGGCGACCATCACGGCTTAGAATTTAGTAACAGGATTTTTGGGGCTATTGTTCAATACCCAGACGAATCAGGAGAGGTTTTCGATTTTTCGGATTTTATTAACGATGCCCACAAGTCGGGAGCGTTCGTAGCGGTGGCTGCCGACCTGCTCAGTCTTGTGCTTCTTACACCTCCGGGGGAGTTTGGCGCCGACGTGGTATCAGGCTCAAGCCAGAGGTTTGGAGTACCTCTCGGATACGGTGGGCCTCATGCCGCCTATTTTGCGACGCGCGATGAATTTAAACGTCAGGTGCCGGGAAGAATCATAGGAGCTTCAATTGATTCTCACGGCACGACTGCATACAGAATGGCGCTTCAGACGAGAGAACAGCACATAAGAAGAGAAAAAGCAACATCCAATATCTGCACCGCAGAGGCGCTCCTTGCCATTATGGCAAGCATGTATGCCATTTATCACGGGCCTAGGGGATTGAGGGCGATTGCGGAGAGGATTCATAATTTAGCCAGGGTTCTGGAATCTGAACTGAGTAAATTGGGGTTTAAACAGACTAATTCTCTTTTCTTCGATACTCTAAAGGTAGATTTAGGAGACCGTTTGGCCGATAAGGTTCAATCAATTGCGAATGACACACAAATTAATTTTAGATATGTAGATGATCGGCATATAGGCATCTCAATTGATGAAACGACTCAAATAGAGGATATTTGGCAAATCGTTCAGATTTTCGCAAAATCAATTGGACGGGATTACCAAATTCCTAATAATAATGTATCTGAGAAAATAGAGGTTAAATATCCTGAAAGATTAACCCGCACGAGTGATTTTCTTACGCATCCGGTTTTTAATAAGTACCATTCTGAAACCAAGATGCTCAGGTACATAAAGAGCCTTGAAAACAAGGACCTTTCTTTAAATACCTCAATGATACCTCTTGGTTCTTGTACAATGAAACTCAATGCGACTACGGAGATGATTCCACTGAGCTGGGCTGAGTTTTCAAAATTGCATCCATTCGCGCCTAAGGAGCAGGTCCAGGGCTATCTTCAGATATTCAAAGAATTAGAGAACGCGCTATGTGAAATTACCGGCTTCAGCGCCGTCTCTTTGCAGCCCAACTCAGGGGCGCAGGGAGAGTACACGGGGCTTATGGTAATTCGGGCATATCATAGGGATATGGGTCAGGGTCATAGAAATGTTGTGCTGGTTCCCTCTTCCGCTCATGGCACGAATCCCGCGAGCGCGGCAATGGCGGGAATGAGGGTTGGGATTGTAAAATGCGATGGGGAGGGCAACATTGACCTTGAAGATTTGAGAAATAAAGCGTCCGACTACAGAGACATTCTATCCGCGCTTATGGTTACGTATCCCTCTACTCATGGCGTTTTTGAGGAAAAGATTAAAGAGATATGCGCCGCCGTTCACGACCAGGGCGGTCAGGTTTATATGGATGGGGCGAATATGAATGCCCAGGTTGGACTTACAAACCCCGCTATTATAGGAGCGGACGTTTGTCACATAAATTTACATAAAACCTTCAGCATCCCTCATGGAGGGGGCGGTCCTGGGATGGGTCCTATTTGTGTTGCTGCTCATTTAGCACCTTACCTTCCCGGCCATCCGCTGGTTTCCACGGGGGGTAAAAAATCAATCTCTGCTGTTGCCTCAGCGCCCTGGGGAAGTGCGAGTATTTTACTTGTGTCTTATGCCTATATTAAATTGCTTGGAAGCCGCGGAGTAACCGATGCGACCAAATATGCCATTTTGAATGCCAATTACATAAAGTCCAGATTGGAAAAACACTATCCGGTTCTCTATAAAGGCAAGAAGGGAAGGGTAGCGCACGAGATGATTTTAGACCTTCGTCAATTTAAATCTCTGGGGATTGAGGTAGAGGATGTGGCGAAAAGGTTGATGGACTATGGCTTTCACCCTCCGACTATATCATGGCCCGTTGCGGGAACAATGATGATAGAGCCGACCGAAAGCGAGTCCAAGGATGAACTCGATCGCTTCTGCGACGCAATGATAGCAATTCGCGAGGAGATAAAGGAAATTGCCGAAGGCGTTGCGGACATTGAGGACAATGTATTAAAAAATGCCCCTCATGCGTTAGCCGAAGCCGTCTCGGACGAGTGGAGCCATCCCTATTCGAGGATGAAAGCCGTTTATCCGCTTCCTTTTGTTAAGAGCAATAAATTCTGGCCAAGCGTTGGGAGGATAAACAACGCTTATGGCGACAAGCATCTGATCTGTACCTGTCCTCCGGTAAAGTCGTATATGGAGGAAGTACCCTAACCTTAACGCGAGTTTGACGAAAGTTAGATATTTACAGAGACTTATCAATAAAAACTAGAGAAAACAGACCGAGACTCCCTCCCCCTTAAAGGGGGGGAGGGCTGGAATGGGGATAACCTTAAAGCTTCTTCTCAATGTAGGCCGTCTTCTTTACATCTTCGAGCCATGCCTTTATGGCACTATCAACCTTTTGCTGGTAGAGCGTTTCTCTTATTTCATCTTCTTTAGATTTATCAAGAGAGGTTGTTTCCGACTTTTTTTTGTCAATGACCTTTATTATATGATACCCGTCGGAAGACCTAACGGGACCTACAATCTCCCCAACAGGAGCCGCTTCGACCGCTTTTTCAAGCGCCTCTGCGAGTTCTCCCTTTTTAAAATAACCCAGGTCTCCACCCTTTCCAGCCGATGAGGTGTCTTTAGAATATTTCTTTGCAAGTTCTCCGAAATTCTTTCCCGACTTGGCTAACTTAGCCACTTCTAAAGAGAGCTTCTGTGCCTGTTCCTCTTCATCGGGGGACGCGACAGGAATTAAAATATGGGCGATCCTTACCTCTGATGTGGATTCGAGCTTTCCGTTGTTTTCTTCATAGTACTTTTTTATCTCGTCTTCTGTTACGGCGATCTGCCCCTGAACCTGAGTCCCGATGAGCTTGTTGGCAAGGAGTTGTCTTCTCCATTGTTCTCTAAAGGTTTGGGGGGTGAGATGTTGCTTTTTTAGAACTTCGACCATCTGTTCATCCGTTAGGTTAAATTTTGCCTTTACGCCCTCTATGCCTGCATCTACGTCCTTTTCCGTTACCTGAATTCCAAGCTTTTTCGCTTCCTGCTCAAGCAGTTTTTCTTCTATAATATTCTCCAGAACCTGGTCTTGCGTTTGAGGCCCCTCCGGACCTGGACTCTGATTGATGAGGAGGGTTTCTTCTTTTACCTCAGAGAGCGTTATTACATCGTCGTTTACAACGGCGGCAACCCTATCTATAATCTCTCCTGAAATTGAGGGTTTAGAAATAAAAAAAAGCCCCAGAAAAACTATTAAGAACAATTTCAATTTAAGTTTCTTGTTCATTTTGCGCTTATCTCCTTGAGGTTATCCTCAAAAATTTCTACTCCCATCTTTTCTCTAAGCCTTTTAGTATATTCTGAAAACGCCCTTTTTTTCAAATCAATTTCGATCCTGCCTTTTACTTGGTCAAGCGGTGGAACTTTCGCTCCCTCGGTCACCTTTATTACATGAAATCCGTTTTCGGTCTCTATGGGATCGCTTATTTCTCCTTCTTTGAGGCTAAAGATTTTGTTTTCAATCTCAGGGGAAAGTCTCTCTCTTGATATATATCCGATATCTCCTCCTCGCTTTTTTGATGTCGAATCCTCAGAAAATTGATCCACGAGGTTTTCAAATTTTTCTCCTGCCCTGGCCCTCTTTGCAACAAGCTCGGCTTTTGCCCTTGCTTCATCCTTCGTAATTCCCTTCGCCGTGATAAATACGTGACTTATTCTAATCTGTTCAAGGTTTTTTGAGTTTGGGTTATAATAATTTTTTATATCCTCCTCACTGATCTTCTGTCCCCCCATTTCCTGGCCAATAGCCTGGATTAAAAGCCGTCTCCTGTATCTCTCCAGGTTCTCTTTAATGTCTTCTCTCCTATCAATCCCTTTCCTTTCAGCCTCTTTATATAGGATTATTTGATTTATGTACGAATCTAGGTACTCCTTTAATTTCTGAGGAGATGATAGATAAATAATCCGCTGGTTGGGGGGAACGTTCTCAAGGGATTTAATTAAATCCTCTTTTGTGATTTCTTCTCTTCCCACCTTTGCCACCACTGCGGAGCCTCCCTTTATATTGAGAGTTCTTGCATTTCTCTGCCTATAGAACTTATCGAAGTCGCTACAGCTAAGGGTGAGCGTTATTAGAGATAAGAGAGTAATAAATATTTTCATTTTGGTGTCTCCTCGCGTCTTCTCAGAGTAGGGGCAGGTTTCAAACCTGCCCCTACCGTATTTCTGGCTGATAAGATAGGGGCAAACGGTCTTGCCCCTACAATCGCAATTCTCTCAGCCTCTTTTTTATTTCATCAACAGCTTCTCCATGTTTGTGAAAAATTCTCAACCTTCCGCTCGGCCTAAAGCGATGATAGAGAGGCGATTTTTGGAGGAAGATTATAACCGTTTCTTCCTCTTTTATCTCTATTTTTTGAGCGAATATATCTTTCATTAAGAGTTTCAGTTCTACCACTTCAAAAAGGTTCAAGGCAGGTTCAGGTATATCTCCGAATCTGTCTTTGAGTTCATTTTTGATTTCACTGAGTTCTTTCTCGGATGAAATAGAAGAGATTTTTTTATAAAAAAGCAGTCTTTCCGTGCCTTCGCGGATATAATCGTCGGGAAGAAAGGCGGGGAGGTTTAACCTTATTTCCGGCTCGTATTCTATTTGTACTTCTTCATTCTTGAGTTCCCTGACTGCCTTGTCAAGCATATCTAAATAAAGCTCAAGCCCCACGTCGGCAATATGCCCCGACTGCTCGGTGCCGAATAGGTTTCCTGCTCCCCGAATCTCAAGGTCTGATAGGGCAAGCTTAAAGCCGGAGCCGAGTTCGTTGAGTTCCGCGATCGTCTTGAGCCTTCTTTTTGCATCTGGCGTAAGCGAGCTTATGCTTGGAATGAGAAAATACGCGTAAGCCTTTCTCTCAGACCTTCCCACCCTTCCCCGAAGCTGATAGAGGTCGGCAAGGCCGAACGTATGGGCATCGTCTACAATGATTGTATTTGCCCTTGGGATATCCAGTCCCGATTCTACAATTGCGGTTGTAACGAGCACGTCGGTTTCGCCCTGTATGAATTTGGAGATGCTCTTTTCCAATTTTCTCTCTTCCATTCTTCCATGCGTGATATCAATACTGGCTTCAGGCACGAGCTTTCTTATCTCTTCTGATACCTTGAAAATACTCTCAATCCGGTTATGAATAAAAAACACCGCTCCACCACGTTTGAGTTCCCTTGTAATTGCTTCTCGAACTAAGTCTCTATTAAATGGGGAGATGTACGTTTGGACCGATTGCCTTCCTTCAGGAGGGGTGTTTATGAGGCTTATGTCTCGAATTCCGGTAAGAGACAGTTGTAGCGTGCGCGGAATCGGGGTTGCGCTGAGCGTCACTATATCAACTGCCCTTTTTAGATCCCTTAATTTTTCTTTGTGCACCGCGCCGAATCTCTGCTCTTCGTCGACTATTATGAGGCCAAGATTTTTAAATTTGACTCTATTTCCTAATAGCTTGTGAGTCCCTATTATAACGTCTATCCCGCCGCCTTCGAGCTTTTTCAGGATTTCTTTTTCCTCCCTTTGCGTTCTGAACCTTGAGAGCATGTCTACGAGCACTGGATACCCTTTCAATCTTTCCGTAAACGTAATGTAATGCTGATAGGCAAGAAGTGTTGTGGGAACAAGAAGGGCAACCTGTTTTCCGTCCATTACGGCTTTAAACGCCGCTCTTATTGCGATCTCTGTTTTTCCAAACCCTACGTCACCGCATATAAGCCTATCCATAACCCTGGGCGATTCCATATCGCTCATAACATCCTCAATCGCTGCCTCTTGATCCGATGTCTCTTCGTATGGAAAGGCAAGCTCGAACTCTCTAAAGAGATTGTCCCTCTTTGAAAATTGAACCCCTTTTTCCGTTTTTCTCCGGGCGTAAAGCTCGACGAGTTGTTTTGCAATGCTTTCTACCGCTTTTTTTACCCTCCTTACGACCCTTTTCCAGCTTTGATGGCCCAGCCTGTCAATTCTCGGAGGCTTTTCTCCTCCCAAGTATCTTTGAACGAGCTTGAATTTATCTACGGGTACGTAGACCTTATCTCCGCCTTCATATTCGCACTCAAGGAAATCGGCCTCAACCCTTTCAAGCTTGAGCCTCCTCAGGCCTTTAAAAATTCCTATTCCGAAATCTACGTGAACAATATAGTCACCAGGCTTCAGTTCGCTAAATGACGTTATAAAGGCGGACGGAATGTCTTTTATTTTAGTTGGTCTTCCCTTTTTCCTCTCTCCAAATATCTCTTTCTCTGTGATTACTGCAATCTTTTCTTCAGAGGAAATAAATCCTGATGAAAGGGAGTCAACATGGATTTGGACGCCTTCTCCATGCTCGGAGAGGATTTCCCTGATTCTTTTACCCTCGATTTGGGTTTGTAGAACCAGGTGAACGGAGAGTCCGGAGGCCTGCCACTCTCGAATCTTCTCGGAAAGTGCCTCAAAAGGGGAATCAAAACCGTCCTTCTCAATTGAAATTTTATCCGTATCGAACCGAATCCTTTCTACTCCCTCTTCGAGAGTCTCAATGTCTTCAATAAGAATTCTCTGAAATCTTGGTATCTCATCTTTGAGTTGATTTTCCGTGAGATAAAGTTCTGAAATGTCGGGGATGATTTTTATATGTTTCTTTAAGGAGCTTTTAGTTTCGGATAAAGAGTTAATAGAGCTTTCAATTGACTTTGAGATTTCCTCAAGGTCGTCAAATACGATTAAGGCATCGTCGGGGATGTAATCGAATACCGTGGTTAGATTCAGATAAAATGAGGGGAGAAGCCACTCGATTTCCGGAAATCGCGTCCCTTTTTCAATGTCTTCGATGAGTGAGAGCTTGGCGGAGGCCGGTGTTTCTTGTTCCTCTGCTTTTTTTCTTATGTAGGATAAGGATTGGTTAATCGTTTCGGCGGAGAGTATTATTTCACTTGCGGGAAGAACCGTAATACTCTCTATTTTCCCCATAGATTTTTGGTCATCTACGCTGAAATACCTGATTGAGCCAATTTCATCCCCGATGAATTCCAACCTTATAGGGTTTTCAAAACCTGGGGAAAATAGATCAACTATTGCGCCTCTTAAACTCACCTCTCCTATTTTTTCGACAAAATCGGCGCAGACATAACCCATCTGAATGAGATTTGATATAAAATCATCTCTTGAGAGTTCGCTTCCTTTTTGAATTTGGATTATGGAATCTTGAAACACCTCCTTTGGGATTCTCTTTTCAAGAATGGCTGGCGCCTCGGCTAAAAGGATTCTTTTCTCTGTTGCAAAGTGCAGCCAGCTTATACGCTCCGGCATCTCATTTGAAAGAGACGAGAATAAGACTCCCTTTGAACTCAACTGTTTTCTCTGAAGAAGGGGCTGTTTTTCTCCCGAATAAAACGCAATGTCCTCTGCCACCGATTCTCCAATCTCTTT
Source organism: Ignavibacteriales bacterium (assembly GCA_050259195.1). Lineage (GTDB taxonomy): Bacteria > Desulfobacterota_D > UBA1144 > Nemesobacterales > CSP1-2 > PSLL01. The sequence goes on along the minus strand of JBLNAE010000263.1, from coordinate 6,895 downwards.
TGAAGAGACCAGATAGAGAATGGGTCTTTCCAACCTCTTAGACAGTTCGAAAATGATATAGGATTTAGATGAGCCTTCTAATCCAGAGAGCTTTAGAACCTTTTCTCCGCTTTTTATTTTTTCAAGAAGCCGAGTGAAGGTGCTAGAATAATTAAAGAGGATATTTTTTGCAGGTTCGAGCTTAGATTCGGCAATCATATTTTATAGTATAACGAAGAGTCTTTACCTTACCTTGGTTACAGTCAACTACATACTTTCCATGTGTTCAGATAACGATACGTAGTTGAACACGCTCTTGGCTGCAAAATTAATCAGAGATATCGAGTGCGATTCGTAAAGCCCGATTCAGCTCCTCAATTTTCGAGGGAGGCAGCATACTGACATAATGTGTTAAAGCCGATTTCGGCAAACTGACTAACTCATCACAATGAATGCTGCTATCATGTTTCAAACCCTCTTCAATACCGACCAAGACCTGAGTGGACAAGCCATCATGTGTGGAGTAGATCGGGGTACAGATAACTGTAGAAAAGCGTGAATCGGTGAGGACTTGGCGACTAACGACAACAAAGACCCGGTGTTTTCTCGGATCTCTAGCCGAAGGATGAGCCACGCGATAGAGTTCGCCGCGTTTCACGGGATCACCTGATAAGCCAAGACATCTGCGGCTTCTTGATTGAGCCGATCGGCTCGTTGATTGATAATGGCTAGATCTTTGGCGTTCTGCTCGTCGCGAATTATCTGAGCAATGAATGCACGTATGGCTGCCTCAATAAAATCGGAGCGGTTCTTGAACTGAACGGACCGCTGATCTATAGCTTCGAGCAGGTCTTCTGAGAGTGTGATAGAGGTCTTGACTTTCATACTACAAATATACCCCGACTCGGATGGTTTATCAAATACCTCTCGCTCATTGCCCTACAATGTGTGGCGAGAAGCATCTAACGACTGATCATAACCTGCCAATTGCGCGATATTGATCAATTTGAGCAGCACTGAAGGTCGTGGAAAGAGAGGGTCGTGGATGGCGGCCTACTCCAGCCGTGTTAGGTATCACCCAGAACCTCCGGCGTAAACATGCGAATGCTCTTGACAAAGTAACGGAGCGTCTCTGGCCAAAGCAGGACGGAGTTGGTCGGACTGGCTCTCGGAGGTGTCTAAGTGCCATGAAGATCCCCCTGTCTGACAGTGCCAGCGAAGTACACGAAAGAGTAGATGATCTTGTGGAGGTCGTCGTTGTGAGGTGTGAAGGTTCCTGCATGAAGTTCAGACTTGTCGCCGTCCAAGATGAGTCCCCGTAAACGGAACATGGCTGGTGTCCAGCCGCTTTCGCAATGACCCCAGGCATCGAGAAGCTCGTACAGGGCGAGCTCGGAGCTATTGTTTGGCTTGAGATCGATGACGAAGCGAGCATCCGGCCCGTAAAGGCTGGGGAGTTCGGCAACTAGATCAACGTGCCAAAAGAGGGGTTCCGTCATCTCTGTCGTTAGGTGTGAGCGAAGGAGCCGGGGAATCACCCCAACATTACACCCAAAGATATGCACGTCTTGGACGTAGATGTACCGCGGTTGTTTCCCACTGCTCAGAATGACGATAAATCGCGTACATTGTGGCTCCTGTATGGTCTTGTGGTGCTTAGCGTATTTAGATAGACACCGATTTAGATTAATGTAAACAGGACAGAGGGTCAAGTTCGATATATGGAATGTGTCATAACCCTTTAACCGGGTTTAGAATTGACTCAAATCAGACCCTCTGGTAATTTGTTGTTATAATCTTAGCATTGAGACATGAGCTATGGAAAGAGTAAAAGTTATTGAAAATATTAGGTTAACTTATGAAGATTATTTGCTCCTTCCCGAGGATGGGAACCGTTATGAGATTTTAAATGGAGAGCTTAACGTGACACCTGTGCCAACAACAAAACATCAGACCGTTTCTTTCAACTTGACTGGGTTGCTATATCAATATCTGAGAGAACACAGAAAGAATAGGAAGGGCACTGTCTGCGCCGACTGATGTGGTTTTAGATGAATCTACAATTATTCAACCGGACTTGATTTTCATCAGCAAAGAGAGAGAAGATATTATTACGGAGAAGAACGTGCAAGGCGCGCCGGATTTGGTTGTTGAAATCCTCTCCCCCAATACGGCGAAGGTTGACCGCTTAAGAAAGATGCAGATTTATCTACGCTATGGGGTCAAGCACTATTGGCTGATTGATCCTGATACCGAAACACTGGAGGCTTATAAACTGGAGTCCGGTAAATATCATGTCGTAGGTGGATTTGAAAAAATAATACCTTCGAACCCGAACTTTTTCCGGGGTTAAAAATCAAACTCTCCGAAATCTGGGAGTAGTGTTTCTAAAGAAATTTTAGGGGCATGGTGTACCGTGCCCTTACAGTCCTAAATTTTCTTAATCTCCTCTATAACCAATCTTCCTATCTCCCTGCATCCAGCTTTTTTCATTCCCTCCTCGTAAGTATCGGCTGTTCTGTAATCTTTTTCGAGCACCTTTCTTATAGCCTGGTCAATCTCATCCGCCGCCTTGTCCATGTTAAGTGAATACTTGAGCATCATCGCCGAAGAGAGGATTGAAGCAATTGGATTTGCGATGTCTTTCCCCGTAATATCTGGGGCGCTTCCGTGAACGGGCTCATAAATCGCTCTTCTGTCTCCAAGGCTTGCTGAAGGAAGCATGCCCAAAGAACCTGTAAGCTGTGCGGCCTCGTCGCTTAGAATATCTCCAAACATATTATCTGCCAGTATTACATCAAAGCTCCTGGGCCTTCGTATAAGCTGCATCGCGGCATTGTCTACATAGAGGTGTTCAAGCTCGACGTCCGGAAATTCTTTTCCAATTCTAGTCACGGTTTTTCTCCAGAGTTCCATAACGTCGAGTATGTTTGCCTTATCAACCGATGTCACTTTTTTTCTTCTTTTTCTTGCAATCCCAAAAGCCACCCTTGCAATCCTTTCAATTTCGGATGTGGTATAGACAAGAGTGTTTACCCCTTTTTCCTCTCCATTTGAGAGCTTTGTGATGCCGCGGGGAGTGCCGAAGTATATTCCTCCCGTGAGTTCTCTCACAACCATTATATCCACGCCCTCTACAATCTCTCTCTTTAGGGTTGATGCGTCTTGAAGAGATGGATACACGACGGCTGGTCTTAGGTTCGCATACGCCTCTAACCCTTTTCTAAGTGCAAGAAGCGCCCTTTCAGGTCTTATTTCATATTCGAGACTGTCCCATTTTGGTCCTCCCACCGCCCCAAGAAGAACGGCGTCAGATGATTTTGCTTTATTTAGAACATCATCTGTTACCGGAACGCTATGAGCGTCAATTGAACATCCGCCAAATAGAGCGGTTTCAAATTCAAATTCAATTCCGTGTTTCTCTCCTATAGCCTTGAGAACGTCCACGCTGACCTCTGTTACTTCTACTCCAATTCCATCTCCTGGAAGAACAAGAATTTTAGGCACCTTATTTCTCCTATTGATTTTTTTTGATCACTTCGTATTCTACCCATGAAGCGGTAATTAAGGAAGTAGGAGGGATTTTTCCCGTATGAAGAGGCCGCCTAAAAAGAAAAAAGAGATCAAAAGAAATGAGGTCAGGAGAAATAAAGCGGAAAGTTCCTCCTTTGGTAAGGCCGGCTCGATTAAGAGATTAGTGGAGCATAAAACCATTGTTGCGGTTTTCTTGTTTCTGATTTGTTTTGGCGTGTTTGCTCCTTCCCTGCGAAACGATTTTGTTTGGGATGATATATTTTATATAAAGAATAGTCCTGACTATTTTAAAGTGTCTAATATAAACTCTGGATTATTCCTCGGTATTAAAGGGCACCAGGGGTTTTCCTATTATCGTCCGATGTTGTTTATTTCATTTGCGATAGACCACGAACTCTGGGGGCTTTCCCCATTTGGGTTTCATCTGAGTAACATCATTTTTTATTCCATCTCAACAGTGCTATTTTACCTTTTGGTTCTTTTTGTGCTTGAAGAATTTAGAGTAGATGGAAAAGAGGTTAAGGCATTTTTATCCTCGCTTTTTTTTGCTTTTTATCCCACGCACGTTGAAGCGGCCTCCTGGATTTCCGGGAGAATGGATTTGCTCTGTAGTATATTTTTCTTTCTGGCTTTTGTATTTCATATACTTTCTTACAGAAAATTGAGTTTTTTAGTATTGACTGGCGTTTGTTTTTCTCTCTCTCTTCTTTCAAAAGAAGTCGCTGTCGCTTTTCCAATAGTTGTTCTAGGATTTGATATACTAAGTCGTAGATATAAAAGTCGCGATAACATATTAAGATACGCTATTTATGGAATTTTAATCTTAATCTACTTCTACTTAAGGGGAAGAGCAATCCTTCCTGAATCTCCCGGTGGAGATGTTCAGCAATCTACTCATGCTACTTATAAGGTCCTTCAAATGTGGGAAGTTTTAAGGGTTCTTCTATGCTCTTATCTCTTTTACATAAAAAAGCTCCTTTTCCCTTTTGACCTAAATCCGTTTATAACAGCCGTGCCGCAGGGTTTTTACTATTTGGTCTCCTCGATCCTTGTTATTTTGCTTTTGTGCGTCATCAGTTTTATATCAATACGAAGAAAGGAATATGTTACTGCCTTTAGCGTATTTTGGATTTTTATCACTCTAGGACCCTCTTCTTTTGTTACGATTTTTCCAGTTGCTGCAACGCCCCTGGCTGATAGATACTTATACGTTCCTTCTGGGGGATACTGCTTGCTCATTGGCTATTTAATAATAGAACTAGGGAAGAGGGTGGAGTATAAAAAAATAGGCTATGCTTTGGGTTTTGCTCTGTGTCTATCCTATTTATTTTTCACGATTAGAGGGCAGGGCATCTGGAAGAACGACCTGGTCTTTTGGGAGGCTGTATCAAAAAGGTCTCCTGATCGATTTGTTCCTCATATAGACTATGGGGCGGCGCTAAGAGAGGTGGGGAAAACGGATGAGGCAATCCAGGAGTTTTTAACTGCCTTTGACCTTACCAATGACAGTAACAAGGGAGCAAGAGCTATGACGGCAACTAATATTGGAAGTGTATACATAGACAAAGGAGACTATAAGAATGCAGAGGAATGGTTGCTCAAAGCCATTGATTACGATCCTACGTATGAAAATGCGAATTTTCAAATGGGATATATTTATTTTGTAAAATGGGATCTTAAGAATGCAGAAGAATGGTTTCTTAAAGCCCTCAGATATGATCCGAACGATGAAAGAGTGTATTATCATCTTGGCGCTACTTATCTCCTGATGGCTGAGCGTGAGAATTATACCTCTGGTTACGGGATGGCAGAAAAGTATTTAACAAGGGCGTTGGAAATATCGGACTCACACGGAGATACGCACCTTATCTTAGCAAAAGTCTATGTCGGTCTTGGTGAGAGAGAAAAAGCAAAAGAACATGCTAGGAAGGCCCTTCAAATGGGAGTTACTGAGCCGTTAGCCAAACAAGCGCAGGACATATTGAACACGAATAATTAGGATTTTGCACACTCACCTTTATTCCAAATAATTTCTCAAAATTCCTATTCCTTCAATCTCCACATCGACTTTGTCTCCGTCTTTCATGGGGCCTATTCCCGACGGGGTTCCTGTGGCGATTATATCTCCCGGAAGGAGCGTCATGACCCTTGAGATAAAGCTCAGGAGTCTTGGAACATTGAATATAAGATTAGATGTTCGGGAGCTTTGTCTTATTTCGCCGTTAAGAAATGTCGAAATTTGGAGGTCGCTTGGGTCAAGCTCTGTTTCTATCACAGGTCCTATTGGAGCAAACGTGTCAAACCCTTTTGCTCTTGTATACTGCACGTCTTTTGCCTGAAGGTCTCGCGCCGTAACATCGTTTATGCACGTGTATCCAAAGATGTAACTTGGGGCTTCGTCTTCATTCACCCATTTCGCTTTTTTCCCAATTATTATGGCAAGCTCGCCTTCGTAGTCAACTCGCGAAGACATGTGCTTTGGATAGATGATTTTATCCTCATGTCCTATCACGGCGGTGCCGGGCTTCATAAAAAGCAACGGCTCTTCGGGAAGAGACTTTTTCATCTCCGCCGCGTGATCCCTGTAGTTAAGCCCTACGGCTACGATCTTGGTCGGGGAGCAGGGAGGAAGAAATCTGATTTCATTTATGCGATGCTCAATCTGAGTGATTTCATATTCTACAAATATATCGCCCTCAACCTCAAGGATTTTGTTTTCCTTGATGACCCCAAACCCTGTCTTTCCGTCCTTAGCGAATCTGAGAAATTTCATCAAAAATCGGGCAAGGAGACCCCATCGCTTTAGCGATGGGGAGGAATTGCCGCCTCCATACTTGAAATATTCCTATATGCTGATATAATATCTATGTGCTTAAAAGAACTGTGAAAATTAAACTGAATCCTACCCATTCCGACAAGCTGATAATACAGGAAACGCTTGATGCCTGCAACAAGGCTCTCAATTGGATTAGTGATGTAGCGTGGGAGAAGAAGTGCTTTAACCGTGTAGCACTCCACCACCTTCTCTACTATGAACTCAGAGAGAAATTCAACCTTCCTTCTCAAATAGCTATATCTTTGAAAGATAAGGTCTGTGCTTCGTATAAAGCGGATAATTCTGTTAAGCACACATTCAAGGCTAAAGTCCTTCCACTGAACTTTCCTAGAACCGCTAAACTTGTTTCTGAGAATGTTGTCTCTTTTAACACTCTCAAAGGCAGGCTCAGAATATTTATGGCGTTGGGAGATTTTCAGAGACAGTATCTTAAAGACAAAAGCTGGAAGATTAGAGAGTCTGAGATTGTCTACTCCAACCATAAATACTTTCTCCATCTGACCGTTCAGAAAGAAGCACCTGACGAAATTACTCCTAATGGCATTT
>JBLNAE010000262.1:0-4116 GCA_050259195.1 Ignavibacteriales bacterium | reverse complement strand
CTGCTCTTTTCTGTGGTTCTGCTTTCCTTTGTGATACTCTCTTAGCCGATGCTGGAATATAGATATGGAACCTGCTTCCCTTTCCAAGCTCTGATTCTACATCTATGAATCCATCATGGCTTTTTATTATCGAGTATGCAGTGGCTAGTCCCAATCCACTGCCCTTCTGTTTTGTAGTAAAGTACGGGTCAAATATCTTTGTCAGATGCTCTTTTGGTATTCCTATCCCTTCATCTTTTATTGTTATTTTCACATACATTCCATTTCTTAACGGCAAATTGGCCCTTTCATAGTTTATATTTTTAGCTCTAATATTTATTACACCACCCTGTGGCGTAGCCTGGGCTGCATTTATCACAATGTTGCCTATGACCTGAGATGTCTGTCCTTCGTCTACCCTCACATTCCATAGATCATCATCAATGCTAATATCGCATCTCACGCTAGAGCCTGTCAGCGCAAATGTAGCTGTATCTCTTATGAGTTCTATTATTGAGACCAGTTCCTTAACAGGGGTTCCTCCTCTTGAGAATGTAAGGAGATGCTGGGTCAGTCTTTTTGCTTGAAGACACACCTGTTCCGCTTCTGTGAGGCTCTCATGGGTGTCAATTCTTATGTTTGGGTCCGTCTTTGCGAGAGACATTGTAGTCATAATTCCGGCAAGCATGTTGTTAAAATCATGCGCTATGCCTCCAGCTAAAATTCCTATTGATTCCAGTTTGCTTAATCTTAGTCTATCTTCTTCCAATTTCTTGCGTTCAGTAATATCACGGATCAACCAGCGTAGACCGATGAGGTTCCCCTGTGCATTGCGCATAGTGGCTACAGTGATTGCACCAGGAAAAGGCTCGCCTTTCAACGGCTGAAGTTTTACTTCCCAGTCCTGCATCTTCTCCAACCGTCTTAATCGGCTTAGCTGATTACCGAAGGCCTCACGATCCTCTGCAGCAACACAGACGACCAGGGCTCTGCCTACCAGAAGGTCTTGGCATAACTGGAACATGGATGCCGCAGCAAGATTTGCCTCCTTTATGACCCCTTTAGGGTCTGTTACCAGATAACCATTTGGAGCAAAATCGAAAAGCTCCTGATAACGCTGTTTCTCTAGTTCTACAGTTCTACTGGACTCTATCAGTTTCTGATTCTGTTGATACAATTCCTCTTCAGCTACCTTCAGTTCTTCTAGTGAATCCTGCAATTCCTCAAGTGCTTCCGATAGTACTTTTCTCAGCCGTACGGGGTTTTTTGTGGCATGTTTTTGCAGTTCATGTGCCTGTTGCTTTAGGAATTTAATTTTACGTTTAAATTCGCTATCTTTCATGTTAGTCACAAGGCGCCTTGGTTGACATTACCCTATTTTGTGCATAAACCTTTAACCGTTGTTACACAAGAAATAATTCTTTCCAGGCAAAATTCTCTGTAACTGCCAATTTTCATTGAGAAGAAATGGTTTCTTGTATTGGCCTTCACAGAAGGCAATGGTTAACTATTCGGAATCTTTAGCCTTTATTATCCAGCTCAGGATTATGCCCAAGAGAAATCCCACTCCAGAAGCCACAAGCAGGCTCATCAGGACTCTATCTTCAATCTGTTGTTGTACAGTTTCGGCTGTCTTCTTGCTCTTCTTGCGGGTGTCCTTATATATCTGACGCAGTTTCTCCTTCAGGATCCGGGCTTTGTTCTCGAGTTCTTCCTTTACTACCCCAGTCCCGTCCTTGCCCAAATCCGTGAGTTTCTCGGTTAGGTCAATTAGGTCCGAGCGTAGCTTATCTATATCTGCCTTCAAAGTCTCCAGTTCCTCAAACTCATATGCTGTCATTAGTTATCACCTCCAATTAAGTTTATACAAGCTATTTATATCGTAAAAACCAATCCTAATATATAAATTTGGTGTATAAACATTTCCTTTAATAATTGTCACACGGAAGATAGGCCGTTTCAAGCAAAATCTTCTCTCAATAGTGTAAATCTACACATTGTTACAGAGTGTTAACTATATGGGAAAACACACCTTCTTCTTTTCTATAGACTGCCCCATACATAATGCGCTGTAAGTATTAGCGACAATAGTATTGAATCCACTGGCACAGATATTGCACTCAAAAATACGGAAGAGGTTAACCGACGCTCCCAATTTTATTGCAAGGGGGCGTGATTGGCAGCAGAAGGAGACAGAGCAGTGATGAAGTGTCCAAGTTGTGATGGTGAAGATTTGGAAGTCGCTATTCCAGCAAACATTATTAGGCAGGAAATTTATCTGAGGGAAAGATTTGTCTTAAATAGGATTGCAGAGAAAGTAACATTCGCAGAGCTAAAGGACCGTATGGATTTTGTTCATAATTCGAATGTGGATATTCTTCCTTGTACACGTTGTCATGTTCTTTTAAGAAAAATGGATGAAGGAAACTTTAAAAAAAGATATGAGGAAGATTCTTACGATGACCATGTAATGGAGTATTTCTTAAAGATATATATCGAGACTTTTCGAGAAAAAGAAAGCTTCTATAGGGTGCTTTTGCCAAAGGGTGCAAATGTTCTTGAAATTGGTAGTTACGTCGGTGGTTTTCTGCATGTAGCAAGGGAATGGGGTTGGAGAGCGACAGGTTTAGACATAGGTAGAGATATTTCGAGATTTACAAACGCAAAGGGGTACACTACATACGCTCAACCTCTAGAAGAATGTTATTTCCCAAATAAGAGTTTTGACGGCGTTTTTATATGGAATTGTTTTGAGCAAATCATCGAACCGCATGCAAGCCTGGAAAAAATAAAGAGCATTTTAAAACCAAACGGAGTGCTTGTTATTAGAATCCCAAACGGTTTATTTTATAGGCTATGCGAAATAATTTTGGAAGTGCGAAGAAATTCTTCATCACAACTTGACGATGGAGATCTTATTATAAAGGCTTTGGGATATAACGGCCTTTTAGGCTTTCCCTACCAATATGGCTATTCTTCCCCTAGCCTGAGTAATCTTGTACAACAATACGGTTTTCAACTGATCGGAATGTTAAACTCAACACACATTACGCTTCCCTTGCCGAAAACATCGGAGTGGGCTATAGAGGAAAAGCAAAAGATTTTGGGAATGCTGCAAAATCTTGCTCAATCCTTTTCAAAAATTTATCCCGACTCGTTAGCCGGTCCCTGGATGGAAATCTCTTACCGTAAGATTTCGGTTTAGCGGTGTATCTCCCTTAGAAGTCCGGGACTCGGGAAGGTTGATGCCATTGATTGTCAACTTTCTCTCGACTTATACACCTTCTGCAGAAGATTCTTGAATATAAAAAGGTTAATGCATTTCTCGTAGGACGGTGCTATAATCGGGATGTCATGTTTATAGGGAGGTATCGTTATGATTCTTAATCACAATGGTGTTAGACTACGTGTCCAAGCCTTTGGACATCGTAACAAGCGACCATCTGTGGTGCTTTTAAATGGTTTCCATATTTCCTACGAGATGTGGCTCTTTCAGATTTCACACTTTGCTGAAAACTTTTTTGTAGTCTGTTACGATCAGCGAGGGGTAGGGGACTCCGATAAACCGACTGACGAATCATCCTACTCATTCGACAATTTTACTGCTGAACTCCGCTTCATCGTAGAGGAGTTGAACTTAGGCACCATTATACCCATAGGTTTTTCTGTTTCATGCAAGACGGCTGTCAAATACGCCGTTAAGTATCCCAATGATGTATCTAAGCTCGTCCTTACTTGCGGTAACTCAACTCTAACGCGCAGTTCCAATCAAGCCGATTTAATTGCGTTTATCCAGAATAAATATGAGGAAGCAATGCGATCATATATGCGGCGCTGTTTTCCTGAGCCTGACTCTGACTGGCAACATGACCTACTGGTATCAATTGCGCTCAAGTCTAATCCGTTTGTAGCTGTCTCTATTTTGAAGAACTACTATAAGGATGACATAGAGCCATTACTGCCTAAGATTAATGTGCCCACGCTCATCATGCACGGAGACAGGGATGATATATATCCTATTGAGCGGGCTTACCGCTTCCATGAGTTAATTCCGGCATCGCTACTCCATGTACATAAGGGCAAGGGGCATGTACCAAACCTCACCGATATCAAAGCTTACAACACTATAGTTGAGGG
>JBLNAE010000261.1:0-4409 GCA_050259195.1 Ignavibacteriales bacterium | reverse complement strand
CGGGAACTCGGACGTACTCTGCAAACGTGCCTGCAAGCCAAAAAGCACCGTAGACTTCTTGCCCTACTGCGAAACGTATGACATCAACTCCGACCTGCTCGACAATGCCAGCGGCATCCTGGCCGAGAATCAGCGGAAAGCGGACATTACTAACGGGCTTTATCCCATCGCGAATCCTCCAGTCGATAGAATTAATGCCAGTGGCACACACTCGGACCAGTATTTCGTCGGCACCGATCTTTGGCGTCGGGAGTTCCCGGAGGGAGCCCGGATCGCCGAAACGATCAATAGCGAAGGCACGCATCGTTGGCGGAATCTGTTGTGTTTTTTCCCTTGTCATTATTACTCCTCCCTTTAGCCACACGTTAAACTGATGAAACCAGTGTATTGAATGATTTCATCTAAATAGCCCCTTACTATAGAATGGTTATCAGAGGTGATAACCATTCTTTTGCCTCGTTAACTTCCTGAGCACTTAGGACATGCCCCCCATTCTGCCAGCGCAGTGTGACATCTGCTCCCCAGTCTTGGAGCAGGGTTACTAATCTCTCGGTTTGTTCTTGCGGAACAATGGGGTCAAATCTCCCGGCTGAGACGAAGATGAGAATACCTGAGAGGTCGGGTGGCGTCTCAGGCACTAGCGGCACCACGGGACGAAACAAGACTGCTCCTGCCAGCAGCCTCGGACGAAGTAAGAGCATGCTGGCTGCGATGTTAACGCCGTTTGAATACCCAACTGCTATGATTTTACTAGAGTCGAACTTGTAAACAGTAGATGCGGCCTCCACAAAGTCGGCAAGCTCATGAGTGCGGAACTTTAAGTCCTCCAGATCAAACACCCCCTCGGCAAAACGGCGGAAAAATCGTGGCATGCCATTTTCCAGTACCCTACCACGAGGGCTGATTAGGGCTGCGCCAGGAGCCAGTGAACGTCCTAAAGGCAGCAGGTCTCTCTCATTTCCCCCTGTCCCGTGGAGAAGAAGTAAGGTAAACGATGAGTCCGATTCTTGAGCCGGAACAAAGGAGTGGACGAATCCAAGTTCTTTTGCAGACATTTTCATATCTCCTTACTAACCGACCTGGGCAGCCGGAGTGGAGGCAAGGTCTGCTCAATCTTAGCCCTGTTGGGTTCAAGCCAGGGCGGCAGTTGCAGTTTCGTCCCCAGTTGCTCCGGCGGCTCATCTACCCCGAACCCTGGCGGATCGGTTGCAATCTCGAAAAGCACTCTGCCAGGCTCACGGAAGTAAATCGAGTGAAAGTACTTGCGGTCTATCACGGGTGTAACATTGAGTCCGAATCTGATAATGTTTTGCTGAAACGCCTTCTGATCATCCTGGTTAGCTACACGCCACGCAACATGATGCACAGTGCCAACAGCTACTTTGCCCATTGTTCCGGATGGGAGGCACTGAACGTCAATGAGAGCGCCTGCTCCTCCCGCACCCACTTCATATCTGAAACGGCTTCCAGCCTCGTGGACATAACGAAAACCCATTATTTCAGTTAGAAGCGACGCCGTGCGCTCGTATCCCTCTACCGTTATTGTGATGCCGTAAAAACCTCGGATGGCATAGTCATAAGGAACGGGGCCGTTCTCCCATGGACTGCGCGCATCGGAGCAAGCAACAAGTTCAAGAGCCATTCCATCTGGATCAAAGAAAGTGAGCACCTCTTCATCAAAACGCCTTATGGGTTCTTCGAAGATAACGTTCTGGCTTTTGAACTGTTCTATCCAGTATCCAAATGACCCTTCGGGTACGGAGAACGATGTGACAGTCACCTGACCTGTGCCCCGGCGGCCTCTCCGTGCTCCAGGCCAGGGAAAGAATGTTAGTATCGTGCCTGGATGCCCCAGATCATCTCCATAGTAAAGGTGATAAGTGCCCGGGTCATCGAAATTGACTGTCAGCTTTACCAGGCGCAATCCCAGTAAGTCTGTGTAAAAATCCAGATTCTGTTGTGGATCACCGGCTATTGCTGTGACATGATGAATGCCAAGAATATTGTTTGCCATTTCATTTCTCCTTTATTATTCTACAGTAACGAAAATAGACCTGCGTGGCTTGTTGTTTGTTACCCTCGTTCTATGTCCTCGACCCCCTACGTCCTCAACAAGCAGAATGCCCCCACCACAGAAGGTACGTTTTTCTCCGTCACTAACCTCAATTTCTATCTCACCGTCAAGCATAATAATGTATTGTTTTTTGCGTGCGGTATGCCAATCGTAGTTGTAGTCCGCATCATTTTCTCTAAATACGATTCCTTTTACAGGAAGCTTTTTAGATAAACGTCCTATGGGGCCAGCATCCTGCAGCTCGATTTCAACATCATTAAAATGGGATTCACCTTCTGAGTCTGAATAAATCCTGGTAATTCTCATGGCTTCTCCCCGATTTGTCTTTTTATCACAGAAATTACTTTATCAGGTCCCTTTAATACTAATTTTTGAGTTCAGTTTATTTATAGGTAACACCTGTTACAATCATCTCAAAAAGTTAGTAGAGCACATCAAATGCTTTCTGATTCCATTCACCAAATTTTCCGCTCCAGTGGGTTTGTCTACAATTGAATAAGTCTTTTCCTTAAACTTTACCAAGAAAAAGGCGTCTTGAGGCGTTGTGTCCACAATTTCCAGGGTCTTAGCAGGGTTGCAGGATATGGGTTCTGTGCGGGAGTCTTTATCTACATGAAATTCCGAATCACTAACAATTTATAATATAGTTTTTCCAGCTGATGTTAAGAAAAACATTAACATACTTTTGACGTTCTATTTTTTCTTTCGTTCTGATTTAAATGAAAAGTTAATATCTGGCATATTCTGGGTCTAGATGTATGTAGAGACGCTGGATTTTACCGTCCCTTATCTCAAACACGTCACACCATTTACTATCAGACCCCGTCTCTCCAGTCTTTAACTTTCCCTGACTTGACCCTTCAGCTACCACAAAGTCCCCTTGAATTACCCAGTTAATCCTATCATGGTGATGCTTGAACTTTTCAACCTTCGCTCCTAAATCTGAAAAGAGTTTTTTGTACTGCTCTCTCCCTTTCGTAACACCCGATCTAGGGAAAAATACCTCGGCATTTTCGGCAAGAAGATGAAAAAAATCATCACTGGTATCCAGGCTATGCAGGTACTCTGAGGCGATTGCTTTTCTTTCTTCATTAGTCATCTTCAACCCTCCCTTGCTATTTTCTTGTTTAATTTGGGGCATTAGACATTCCACGAACCATGATATAGTGGAAATGTCTAATGATTAAGCGGTTTACATTTCAGTTTACTCTGTCAAAAATTCAACGAGTTTTTTGGCAGTCAAAATTTCCAGCAAGAAAGTATTGTATTCGTTGTCATTCACGTAGTATTTCAGTGATCTCTGACGGTCGATTCTTATGCAGAAGATGTCGCTATCTCTTCTCAATCCTTACTGGTACACTGATCTCTCGATCACGATTACCGCTCGATGCATGGTATGAACTCTTGTGGTGGTTTTTCTATGAATTTACGGCAAATAAAGCTGCAAAAGAAACTGAACTCCCCCAGCGTCTCATCCACCACTGCTTCTCCACAATCAGAAAGGCGATCTATGATTACGAAGAAGCGGAGATGGAAAAGTTCTTCGGCATAGTAGAAGTAGATGAGACTTGCATCGGTCCGAAGTTCAAGAATCGAAGGAAGAAGGAAAGAGGATATCTGAAACGCATGGGAGTTGTAAAACGTGGTCGTGGAGCCCAAATGCTGCTGCAACCAGTCTTTGGAATGTATCAGAGAGATGGAGAGGTACACATCAAATTCATCAGTGATATAGACAAGAAGACATTACAGGATATTATTAGAGGAAGAATTGATTTGGAAAGTGATGTCTATTCTGATACCTGGAAAAGCTATAAGGGATTAACGAGAAAAGGTTATCGACACGAAACCATTGATCACAGCAAAGAAGAATATGTCCGTGACGAAAAGATTCACATTAACGGTATTGAAGGTTTCTGGGGGTACTTGAAAGAACGGCTTTTGAAACATCACGGTGTTGCGAAAACAAACCTTATTTACTATGTCAAAGAACAGGAATTTCGATTCAATAACCGGCATATTTCAACAGAACAGATGATCGAAAAAATTATCAAAATTATACTTAAATCTGGTTCGTCTAACGACTAATGCCCTAATTTGAAATAAAACCTTTTATACCTATTACAAATTAACCCATTTTATGCGCAAAATACAATAATTCCAATACCTCTTCTTTCAACTGTACAAACTTGTCCCACAAGGGCTTTCTTTGCTTCGTTTGCATCCTTTTTCTTTTTTCTCTCTCTTATGTAACCCAAGCCAATCTCTCAAGACTCTTCTCTGCTTCATTATACTCTTCTCTGTATGCCCAATCCTCTTGAAGCTTCAATATAAACTT
>JBLNAE010000260.1:0-5089 GCA_050259195.1 Ignavibacteriales bacterium | reverse complement strand
CAAATGTTGAAGATGAAATATATGATAGTTGGATTTATAACAGTTTTTACCTTGAATACTTCTCTTCTTGCAAAAGCCTCAGAAAATGGTGATCCCGCTAGGGGCAGAGAGGTATTTGCTGCAAAGTGTACACCCTGTCATGGTCAGACGGGACATGGAGATGGACCTGGAGCAGCTTCACTCCAACCAAAGCCAAGGAATTTAAGTGATACATACATATCCGCACTTAATGATGACCTTTTGTTTAAGGCCATAAGTGAAGGCGGTGCAGCCATGGGAAAATCCCCCGCTATGCCATCCTGGAAGTTTGCTTTATCAGAAGATGATATCTGGAACGTGATTGCATATATAAAACAGGATATTTGTAAGTGCGAACACAAGGAGGAGGTAAAGGAAAATAAATAAGGGGGGTGAGAAGAGGAAATGTCGAGAAGATGTCTGGTCGTTGGGTTTATAGCAGCTTTTGCCCTGAGTATTAGTCTTCTCGTGAATGCAGCAGAAAGGGGAAATCCGGCTGAGGGTAAGAAGATATTTACTCAAAGATGTTGGGGTTGCCATGGCTTAACAGGGCATGGAGATGGACCCGCAGCCAATTCATTTGAACCAAAGCCAAGGAATTTAAGTGATGCAACATATGTATCCACACTTACCGATGAGCGTATGTTTAGAACTATAAGTGAAGGTGGCGCAGCCATGGGGAAATCTCCTTTTATGCCACCCTGGAAGGGTGTTTTGTCGGAGACCGATATCTGGGACGTGATTGCATATATAAGACAGGATATTTGTAAGTGCCAGTATAAGGGAGAGGAGAAAGAAGAATAAAAAGAAGAGAGTGCCAAAAATTGTAAGAATTCTGGACAAAAGGATTTTTCCTCATGATAGAAAGTGCATCGTTATAGGCCTTAAAAATGCTTTTAGGAGATGAGCATGGAAAAGGAGAATAAAATAACGAAGCAAGTTGGGTTAAAGGCTGAAGAGGTAGAGGAAAAGGCAGTCGAATGGCAAAATAAGAAAGGCTATTACATCCAGCAATTTGGTAAGTCTCTGTGGCTCCTTGGCTTGATATTAATCATGCCACTTATTTTGCCACACTCAGCAAATGCAGTACCAAGCTTTGCACGTCAGACAGGATTAGCCTGTGATACTTGTCACACAGTGTTTCCACACCTAACGCCATTTGGCAGAGATTTCAAATTACACGGATACACCTATGATTATTCAGAGCTTATTAAGGCAGTGAGAGAAATCGAAAAGAATGAAGCAAAAGAAGAAAGAGGAATACCCAATTTAGTCATTAATAAAATACCTATGATATCCGTGAGAATAGTCTCAATGTTTAATGAGCAGGTTGGAGGTAGTAGCGTACCAAGTGGCAAGGTAACTGCTGGACAAGGTTTTGTATCTGCCGTAAATGAGGGTTACTCAGATGAGAGTATAGTGCACGTGGTGAAAGCCTCAAGCATATTCATATCCGGTGAGGTAACTCCGAATATTGGTACATTCTTGGAGTTTACAGGCCCAAATGACACGGGTAGCGAAACCTTTGGTGTTGGTTTTCTTGATCTTGCATTAGTAGCACCACCGAAAACCATTCACGGTCATACCTTCACATTCGGCGTGAGGGCTACAGATTCAGTGGGTGCAGATGATCCCTCTAACGCTGTGGGGAATTTCGGACTTACAACAACGTTGATGGGCATGAGCACCCACGCCACACTGTTTGATCCATATCAAGCAGGGATAATACCAGGTGGCGAAGCATATGCTATGCTTGGGGGTTTTAGCCATGGAGGTATTTATGGCGCCGTGGGGTTTTTTCATCCTACGAGTAGTCAAACTGAAACATCCTATGTAACCGGTAACTTAACTGGTGATCCTTCTACATTTCAAGATGGTGATTTCAGAGGAGCAAAAAATGTGGATGAATACTTCAGGCTCTCTTTCTGGCTTCCGGGTTATAAGAACATATACTCTGAGATAGGCGGTTTTGGTTACCATGGAAGCGAAGGTATGAGTGCTTCACCAGGTGTAAAACTGACCGAGCCAGACTATACGGATAGCTATTACAACTTTGGCATAGATACTCAGACACAGTGGATAGCCGATAAACACCTTGTTGAACTATTTGCAGTATATCAGAGACAGCATGACAGCAAATTCTTTGATGAGGATCTTTTTACAGGAAACCTTGGAAATGGTGAGAGCGTGACAAGACAGGGCTTTGGCATAGAGGCGGATTATTATTATAGGAGGACTTATGGTGCCTATATTAGATATTTCTATGAGCACTCCTCACAGGTTAAGGATGTGAATACGGGAGCTACGGTTCTTGGACTATCGTGGTATCCTTATCAAAACGTGAACTTGAGAGTGGAGACGGCGCTCTTTAACAGATATAATCGGGGCTCTGCTCAGTTTGGAGAGTTCGCTGGTGGAAGCAGTATTCCACCTTCCGATATAGGAGCCAGACCCTTTGATGTAGTAGCTGTTAAGCTTGAGTATCTATTCTAAAATTATGACTTCTTTATGAAGAGCCCAAACCGACCATTAATTGCTTTTTCGTTGTTACTTCTGGTGTGCTCCTCTTGCGGTGCAGCTGGACCCCCTTTCCTGTATCCACATACAAATTCTCCTTACCTTATCCAACCAAAGGTAGCGGAGAAGAAACAAGAGCCAGCTAGTAGTCAATCTACATCAATAAGCCCCGGTAGTACATTGGAAAAGAAAGAGACAAAATCCGCTAGCAGCGAACCTCAAAGAGAACCAGCCAGCAGTCAACCCCCATCGATAAGCTCTGGTAGTACATCGGAAAAGAAAGAGATAAAGTCTCCTAGTAGCGAACCCCAAAGAGAAAGGGCATTCATAGATGCTCCCTTTGACAGAACATGGCAGGCGGTGCTTAAGTTCTGCGTTCTGAATAAATATCAAATTGCTAAAGAAAGTAGGGAGGATGGCACAATAGAGTGCAACATCGCTTCAAATACGGCTCAATACTCTACAACCAGCTTGCCAGAAGATATATTAAGGTTTGTATCCACCCAGGTAAAGGTTCGTGGTGTGGTAGCCTGGAACATAACCATGACAATCTTCTTATCTCCAAGTAATAACAAAACGCTTGTGGAATTTATACCGAAGTTCTACGCCGTAAGTACAGAAAGCAGTCATGCTAGAGAAGAGTTAAAGTCAAGTGGTTACTTTGAAAGCTCATGTATGAGCTTTATAAATGAGGAGGTTAAGTCTTATTGATTAATGAACTTGAGCTTGTACCTCTTGTCAATTGCGATCCAGCAGATGACCTATCACAATAATCTTGTAACAGGGTACTAGTAGAAAATTCCTGAATGCGGGAGTACTAAGGCTCCTTATGCTCCTGCAAACCTTATCTGGTGCGGTTCCATCGTGCGACTATACAACAACACAATCTGCAGTAACCCAGCGCAAACAGGCTTGTAAAATCTCTTGAGATATAAACAACAAACGATGTTTCACGGTGCAATAAGGTTATAGGCCGTTGAGGAAACGAGTTGAAGCATGAGAATATTAATAGCTTTACCTTCCCTATACTTCACGCTTGCTTCCAATATAAATACAGTAGATAATCAAGCCAATTTTTATCAAAAATTAAGCGTGCCCCTATCAGTTATTATATTCATTATGCCGTTTATTCCCATGTTGATTATAGCTGTGACGGTATATTTGTTCTTTACGTATATATTTAAAGATAGAAAAAAATAGATTTCGTTGATCTCTCACATAAGCAGTCAAGCCCTAATCATAGCCACCTGATTCTTATTTCCGGCCTGCTCTTCACTTAAACGGTTCAACTTAATAAAGCCCCTAGACCAGCGAGAATAGCTAGTCCGGGAGCTCAAAGAGAGAGAATGCCTTTAGTAGAATGTATCCCTTTTTGGTGTATTACTCCACTTCATGGGCTTGCGATAAATGCCCTCGAAGATCATCCAGCGTCTTAAAACTATTGCTGCACAGTGGACATGGATGAGCCTCAACCTTCAGGGCAATCGTTTCTTCTTCGTCTGGATCCTGAACTAATTCCGCATCTATTATGCCGCGATCCTGAACGCCGCTATACTCCGGGCGCGACGCTGGCAGAGTTGATTTAACCCGTTGTAGCAGCTCTGATTCAGGTATGGATGTAGGCATTGCTACAACAAAAGTTAAGGATTGTGCGTTGGTATTTTGCTCTATTCCCTTGGTTGTTTTCTGAATGTCCCCGATAAGCTCGAAATATAACTGCTGATGCCTGTAAGAGCCTTTTAGGGCTTCCCGGACTAGGGATTTCATAACCTTTGGTCGGTATGACGCTAACTTTGCATAATAAGCCTTACATAATAACTTACTGAAATCTCTACCCTTTTTTCTAGATACAGCAATTAATGTACGCACCACATCCGGTTTCAGGCCACACTCTCTGGAGTACTGAGTTATGGTTTTATATTCGCTGGGATCATCGCTGGAATTAACAATATGGATAGCTAGTTTTCTCAGAGTTGGGGGATATTGCTTAATTTCCTCGTAGAATTTCTCTATATTGGTCTGGGTCATCGTATCATCCTATCACAATCTAGCGGAGGTTATCAATCGTAGCCCTATCGAAAGACCAGGACACCCACCCGAAAATAATTTCAGGTTCTAAGTGAACGTGTATGATACTTAAGCCTGGATGACCCCGAGGGGTGCCCAGGCCCCTCCCCGGGTACACCTACCGCCGGATAAGCCATACTGGGGTTAATTTCTCTGAATTCTCCCTTCTCTGTCTTTATCTCAAGCTTTATATACTTCCCTTCCCAACAGCCTATAATGTCGAGTATGTCACGCATACCCATAGAACCTCTGATTTTCTTCCAGCTAGAGTTAGGGACCCACTTGAGATAGTCCATAATTAGTTTAGTTAATTCGCGTTCAGTCATTGTTTGAATCCATAGTTTCCATTTGTATTCTTGCAGAGAAGGTGGATTAAATCCAACCCTCTCTTGACTCAGCTAAAGTATCTTGGATACTTTTGTATAGGTAGTGCCGTCTCGTTGATTCCTCTCAATCAACACCTTAACGGTCTTACCTACTAACTCGT
>JBLNAE010000259.1:0-7981 GCA_050259195.1 Ignavibacteriales bacterium | reverse complement strand
AGGGGCTGGCTGTCAAGAAATTTTTCAACTGCGGCCAGGTTAGTAGAGGTTTCTCTCTTGACATCCCCTTTCATAGAACTACAATTAGACTGCAAAAATGCAGTATAATATCCTATATGGGGGTGTTAAACTGCAAAACACTGGTTTCCTACTTTACTGCACACAGAATAAAATAAACCTATTTTCAAGTCAAATAAATTACTGAGTTCTCAGTAATCTCATATTCATAGCTCCTATAATTCGGCACTGTCTCCATTGTCTCCGACACAGCGTGAGGGGTCGGAAGAAGGCAGTGGCTTTCTTACATCAGAGAAGATTTGGTTCATTGTAACCTTACGTGCTCTGCTGACACATTCTACTGCAACAGGAAGTTCTAAATGTCTACTGTACATTAGCCTCGTACACGAACATACTATCATTTCTCCCAAGCCTTCAAGTTGGCGGAGACAGGGGAGACAAATGCCCCAGCCACTCAGCCGTCGCAGTGACAACAAAAAAGAGAGTGTCTCCACATGGAGACACAGCGGAGACAAAAGAGACACGCCCGCCGCCAGAAGAGACACACCTAATCCCCGTAGGGGATTAAGCTAAAGAAGAGACTATAGAGATACTGCCGAAATATGCCCCCAGTAGGGTATCCACTCCGGCGTGTGTAAGACCATTTCTCTATTTTAATAGGTATGATGAAAAAACAGTGCGCCTTATTTTTAGAAAATTTAAAAAGGGTAATATATGGCTTAGTTCATCCTGTAAGTTCATATTTATGTTAATCAAAAGCGCGTATATTATCAATCAATGCATTCCGTGATACAGAGAAATAATTATTGTTACAGTCAGGCTATGAAAAAGAATCGTTGGTATAATACTCTGAGATCGTTCTCGAACCATTCCTAGAAACAGGCTAAAAGCAAAAGCAGCGATTGAAAGAATTATTGCAGACAACTTAGGCCCCAGCTCTTGCAGTGGCGAGAAAAAAGGCACAAAGGAAAACATTGAGCTTGTCGCATAAAGAAGGCTGGATGCAAGAACCGGCCATGATAAAAACCAGTGCCCCGCGACATGTTGAATGGGAGATTTCTGTGCGAGGATACCGTGAACAAGGCTTCGAAATAGAAGTTCAGCGGAAATCGGATATACCAGTAATGCAAAGAAAACTCGATCTGAGATAAGGGAACCGGATATGGAATTAAGTGAAACCCAAGCTCCCCCCAAAAGTCCTGCTAAGATTACAGCAGGTAGCAGAATGAACCAGTCGTGGGCAGCGGGCAACCGAAATCCGAAAGTCCAGTACCGTTTTCGAGCAAAAAGAATTAAAAGTATACAGGTCAAAATTATCGTGGTTATACCGAATCCAAACATCGGATTCGTAATTATATCCAGTACTTTTGCAGAAATTAGGTTCTTTGGTTTCCACAACATCGTTGCTGCCCATCCGGCAGCTAGAACACCTGAAACAGCTACCAATGCTGCAACCAGCTGCAAAAAATAATGAATCGGATGTGTCTTATGAAATGCTCCTCTGCAAGCCTGGGCAATTTCCAGTGGAGTTAGTTTCGTACCAGTTATTCTCGGGGAACCACCGATATCGGCTGAACCACCCCAACGATTGCCAGGTCGGCGTCCATTAACGGCCGGGTCAAGAAAATTCAGCTTTTCATAGACATTAGTTAAATCTCCCGACAAGGAAGGACCAACCTGTCGTAGCGAGTATGTATGAGGTTCTTTCTGTAATATGACCAGGCCAAGACGATTTTCGTAAAGCTTGACTAGATATCGTTCCACTTCGTATATCCCCATATCTGCTCGGCATACAACCCCAATACGATTGTTACCGATTTCTACACGTGCAAGTACCTCCACACTTTTAAAATCCTCAAAATCATCCGGCTGGTAGACCATCTGATCGATTTTACGTAGTACATCTGCTGTGTATTCGAGAAAGTCAATTTCATCCCAGTGCCCTTCTTTTTTGATGGTGAGCTCATTGAATCTAAGATCATCGATTTGTTTCATCACTTTTTGATAGAGGTCCGGTGGGAAACCGCATAGATCTTTGAATTCAAGACCAAGTGAATCGATAATTCCTTCCAGTCGAAGTAAGGGAGTGATCGTTTTCCGAACCGCTTCGTTCTTGTTAATACGTAGATGGTTCAGCAAAACCCAGATAGCCAGAATGGTATCAAGATCAGGATCATTGGCATAGATTGTCCAGTCTTGATTTCTAAGGTCAAGACCTTTGAGGAGCATTACTATTGCCTGTTCACAGGTTGAAAGAGTAAAAGCACGAATACAACCTTCATGATGATCCAGATTATAGATCTGCCGTTGATGATCCAGGAATGGTTCCCCCTGTGCTGTACCGTCCAGAAATATTGTACCCGATGGATACTTTCGTGCAGAAGATGCAGATACCACTAACCCCCGCTCCACTCGTATAGTCACATTGGGAGCTTCCAGACAATTGAGAATTCTTCTATTTTCCTCACTTTTTATAACATAACGGTTCGGAAGGTTAATATAGTTTTGTTCCCTATCTTGAATTTCTTGATCTCTTTGATAAGGAACCATTACTACAACACTCTGGCTGATCTTTTCCATTACTTTCTTTATCTTTCCTTCAGGCATGTATTCCTTCTTTAATCAAACTACGTTCCATCTGAGCCTATTTCTTTGCTCCAAACCTCAAGGACTTTAGAAGAGTAAAAAACCTTAATGGGGGATTGCATAAATAGGAGTTAGAAAAGAACCTATCCCAGTCTAACTGGGGCAACTCCAGCCATACTAGAGTGCTCATAGCCCTTAGGTCAGAGCTTTGTACCCTGGTTACAGATAGTAATTTGCTTACCCCATTTTATCCATAAACCTTTTCTACTGTCATTATCTCACAACGGATAATCCCTTGTCAACACGCCTAAGAAGGCAAGGGGGTATGAGACATGGACTATGGGACATTATGATAATAGGAGCATATACTTAAATGAAAGTTAAAACATATTGAATGGCTTAGACTGGGTTAAGTTAAAGATTTGATCATCTTGTGTTCTGCGGTCGGCTGCGACGACTTGATCCTCAACAACTGTTTACTGCAGAACCCGTGATCTGAAATTGATTCAGATATACGAAGAAGCAAGACCTTTATCTTAGTCACGGAGTAGGCACACAGGATGCACGATGCATTATCCAGGATGGGTGATTCAGTAAGAGTGATTTGCGGATGAGTCGTGCCAAGGATGGCCCTCCTACAAGTGGGAATGATTTGTAAGGCAGGGTTGGAAAACCCAGTCTATCATTACTTTTAGCCAAGCTCTCAAAATCTTGATTCCATGATATAATACCTAGGTAACTTTTAATAATATTCGGTTATGACAATAAAAAAAATTAAGAATAACAAGAAGGAACGAACCGCTCGGCTTTCAGAACCAGATAAAAGACTGAAAGAACAGATAGCCGAGCGCAAGCGAACGGAAGAGGAACTTGCTAACTCTCTTTCTCTTCTAAGTGCTACTCTAGAATCGACTGCTGATGGAATTCTCGTGGTTAACAAAGAGGGAAAGATAGTTAGCTTTAATAGAAAATTTTTAGATATGTGGCATATACCTGACCACATTATAGAATCACGGAATGACAACCAGGTACTTGAGCTAGTGCTTAACCAGTTGGAAGACCCTAAAGCTTTTCTCTCAAAGGTTAACGAGTTATACAATCAACCATATTCGGAAAGCTATGATATTCTGGAATTTAAAGACGGTCGTATATTCGAGCGTTATTCTCAACCTCAGCGAATTAGAGAAACAATAGTTGGACGGGTATGGAGCTTTCGTGATATTACAGAACTCAAAAGGACGGAGAAAGCGCTGCACGAAAGCGAAAAAAGCCTCCGAAGGCAGAATGAGGTTCTAATACAACTATCAAGGAGCAGACTCCTAGAGAATGGTAACCTTGATGCTACTTTGAAAGAAATCACGGAGGCGTCAGCTCGCACCCTAGATGTTGCGCGGGTGAATGTATGGCTATACAATGAGGATCGCTCGAAAATTCATTGTATAGAACAATATGAACTTAGCACAGGAAGACATTCAAAAGGATACGAGCTGGCCGCTGCAGACTATCCTAGCTACTTCAAGGCTTTGAAAGAGGAACGCACTATCGCGGCCCATAATGCCTACACAGACTCTAGGACCAGAGAGTTCTCGGATTCTTATCTGAGACCTTATGGAATTACATCCTTGTTGGATGCTCCAATACGAGTAGGAGGCCAGATTGTGGGGCTAATATGTCATGAAAACATTGGAACAGCTCGCCTGTGGACATTGGAGGAGGAGTATTTCGCTGGCTCCATGGCGGATTTCATTGCTCTTGCTTTGGAAATATGGGAACGAAAGCGCGCGGAGCAGGCTCTCAGAGAGAGCGAAGAACGATACCGTACTCTAGTTGAACATAGTTATGATCTCATATTTGAAGCAAGTGTTGACGGTCGATTTTTATATCTTAGTCCTAACCATAAGGATTTATTAGGTTATGAACCGAGTGAACTTATGGATAGAAACATTTTTGAACAGATACACCCGGATGACCGTTCTGCAGTAATAAAGGAATTTACGAGAATGATGGGAACCTTCTCTTCGGGACATTTAACGTTTAGATTGCAACACAAAGATGGAGAGTGGTGGTGGCTTGAGAGCGCGGGCAAACCATTTCAAAATGCAACAGGTGAGATTCGTGCAGTTATCGCTTCTCGAGAAATAACCGAGCGCAAACGGGCAGAGTTCTTATTTGACCTGGCAAGGACCAAGCAAATCGATGCTCCCTCAATGCTCGAAATCTGTGAAATAACTGCAGCTATTGCCCAAATGCAGAGTGAAGAGAGACCACTCTCGACAGCCTTAATTGTCGGCGATCCTACCTACATTGCTCGGATTCTGCCTGAGAGTGAGATCCAATTACAACACTACGATCACATTAGGACTATGCGCCAAGTTATAATAAACCTAGCCAAGATTGTAGACGGTCTGGTTCTGGGTTACGGAGTGGACAAGCAGGGCTATATTCGTCGAATCCACAAGTTGGAAGTAGCATTGGACGAACCAGACAGTTTCCTTCTGGGTACACAGTTTAGTCACCACGCAGCCATTTCTCGTCAATGTGATGCGGTGGTTTTCTTTGTACCAGCGGGAGGACGGCAGGCAAGGGTCTTTGCGAATGGGCAGTTGGTGGGTAGGTATTCTCAAGGCAAGTGGTCGTCAGAGAATATAAAACGCATGGATGAGGCCATCGCACAACTGGCTGAGCAGAAAAAGTACGACTTGCCTCTGTTGCGGCGGGTGTTTCGATGCGCCTTCCAAATGTCGGAGGAGAATCTAGGAGCGATTTTCCTTTTGGGTGATGCTGAGGTTATTGGGGAGCTTTCTGATCCACCCGAGATTAGCGGTTTTGATACAATCATAAACGCTGATATTGGACGTATGTCTGATCGAGAGCTAATTAACTTTGCCAAACAAGACGGAGCCACCGTAGTAGACGTTCATCGAGCCAGATTTAGGGGTTCTATGGTGCTTCTTAGGCCAAGAGCGAGTACTCAGGCGGAGATAGGAATCGGTAAAGGAGCACGACACAGTAGCGCTGCCAAAATCAGTGCCGAAGCGAAATGCTTAGCTATTACTGTGTCACAAGATGGCCCAATCACCGTTTATGAGAGTGGGCAGCGGATACTGTCGCTATAAGATTGTTTCAGGCTATATCTGGCAATATCTCATCACTACTGATATTTAACATAATGATCCATAATCTTTTGATGCTCGGATTTACTCTTAGTCTCGATATTTATGTGAACACTTAGTAACCTAAATCTAAATATTCTGTTCAGTCGTCTAATTAGCGTATTATGAAAGGGCGCCCCTTTATAGTGATAGTCAGAAGTTTGTAATTTAGACAACAAACCACTTAAAGGAAGGCGCTATGAGCAATGACAAGTATATTGGACTATATGTCCATCAGTCAAGCATAGTCACAGCCGTTCACAATCATCAAGGCAAGTGCGTGATGGAATCAATCATAGAGACCAAATCACAGACTATCCGAGATTTCATAAAATCAATCAGAGGCACTGTCCACATCGTATTTGAAGAAGGCACTCAAGCAGCCTGGCTCTATGATCTGATCCATCGACTTGTGGTAGAGGCAGAAATAAGGAATCAAATAAATGTAGCATTTACTCGCAATTGAATGGGTATACCCCAGCAAGTACATTTCCTACACTCTGTTCACCTTGGTCGAGGCTGTCAGCTTTATGTGAAGCTGGTGTAGGAAGTGTAGCATTCTGAGAGATAGAGAGAAAGGTTCAAAATATGCAAATGTGTTCATTTGATTGGGAGTATGGGAAGGAACATTATGTTAAATTATCTCTCTGTGCGTGCTAGTCTTCTGAATTTGTTCGGAAACTTCATGTAAACTCAGATGCAATGCCGAGTTTTGAGGGTGCCATTCTGCGTCCTAAGTGCGTTTCCTTTCCAGCCAGTATGCCACCCCAGCGAAAACAAAATAAGAGACAAGTGCAGTAACCGCGGCTGCCTTATCTGAGGATAGCGGAGGACCAAAGAAAACGAGACTCTGGACTGCCACCATGACAAGCCCAAAGATCACCATACCATAGCGACCACCACGACCTACTGGTTCTGTCGCCCTAAAGTAGAGATACATACCACCAAAAAGTAAAGCGATTTCAAGCGCAAATGACACCATCCGGTAGTTCCAGAGCCCAAGACCTACCTTTAATGTATCGTCATAAAGTGGCAAGTCAGGACGATGTACAATCAGATCGAGGATCCAGTGGGAGAACACCGCCGCACCAACTATCCCGGCAGCCGACCAGCCATCGAGCTTGGGAACCACACGGTATACAATGACCGCGGCGATGGCCCAAAGAATCGCCCCTACTAAGCTATGCGTGTAGGGCATGTAGTATAGGTCAAGCGGGTTGGTAGCCGTAATTCCGGGAACGATACGGACCTTCTCAACACCAAGAATAATGAAGATGGCCCAAAACACGTCGACCAACTGCACGGCCACGAAGAGGATCCACAAGGGGGTCGACTTATTCAGCGCCTTTGCAGCAAAGCTCGGTCCATAATGACCTATGAACATTTACCCTATTCCTTTCTCATTCCATATAACTATCATCCCATTGTATGCATAAACCTTTTCTACTGTCATTATCTCACGAATAATAATACCCTGTCAAAGCACACCATTAACAATCACACCAAGCTCTTTTGGTGGGAATGGAAATTTGTATATTACATCTGCAAAATTAACACTATTAATGGCTTCTTGTAACATCCTTTCATCATTTGTATTTTTATCTCTGAAATAGATCGTTACTATTGAAGCGTCTTTTGAAGATATAGGTTCCGCATCGATTCTAAAGGGTATTGTCTCTACCAAAGAGGGCCGATCCGCTTTCCTTCCGTTCACATTAACCCTGACTTCCTTTACAAATCTCTCGATGATTCTCCTTTTATCTTCAAACGAGATAGAACCATCTTCAATTTTTCCACTGTATGAATCGGATTCCTCCCTTAAGCTTTTTAACAACTCTTCACGAGGCAAATCCTCTATCATTACCTTTGATTTTATCTCTTTTCCCATTTGAAGTAGGGCCTTTTCTTCTGATTCTATAGCCTTAAGCTGCTTCTCGGCGTCTTCAATTGTGATAGTACCCCTTCTATAGAGTTCCAGAATTCTTGTCTTTTCCTCCTTTTTCTTCTCTATAGAATTCCTTATTTTGCTGTACCTCTTAAATGAATTACCCTTCTCTTTCTCGAACTCCTTGAGCTTCTCCAAAATTATCTCTTCCAGGATGACGGGATTAAGAATCCAGTTCTTTATCTCATTCCACACAACACCTTCTATCCAGTCTCTTCTTACCGTCTTCCCTTTACCCGGGCATTCATCATAGATCTTTTTCCAATATCCCATTCTCCTA
>JBLNAE010000258.1:0-2659 GCA_050259195.1 Ignavibacteriales bacterium | reverse complement strand
AATCCATTGGGTGCTTATGGCTATGGATTATCTGAATCTGTTTTTCTCTAATGCAATCTCTCAATAACCGGATTGCCCTAATAAGATGTATGAGATCAAACCCCAAAAAAGGATTCATATAGTGCTTTGAAATAAGAGAAGTTGTTAAGACTTCAACGTCGGCTCCTTCTATTTCTTTTAATTTCTTGAATTGCTCTACAAGAGGTCCGGGAGGAGAGACAAACAGAATCCTGTAACCCCTTCGTGCAAATTCTTTAGTGATTAGGCGGGTATGATTCTCTGCTCCTCCGGCAGCAGCATCGTCAATGATCTGGAGCATGGTTTTGGGAGAATGAGGGGTGTCTTCACTCATGAGTTATATTATAGTCGTCGGCGCAAGCTTAGTTATAAAATTAAGTTTTCTCCTATTTATGTCTTGGAGATAAACTTAAAAGTAGCTCGGTGTACTCAGAGACCATGTTTTCTAATGAAAAGTCCTTAGCTCTTCTTTTTGCCTCTGTTCTCAAGTTATCTCTCAGTTGTTTATCTCCCAACACCCTTAAAATAGCCTCAGAAATAGCCTGTGGATTTCCAATAGGAATGAGAATCCCATTTCTCCCATCCTCGATTATTTCACTAGGTCCATAGGGGCAGTTTGTTGAAATTACAGGTAACCCTAATGCCATAGCCTCTATTAAAACGTTTGGCAGCCCTTCATAAAGTGATGAGAGAATAAATAAATCACACCTTGCCATATATGCAAAAGGGTTTTTCTTTACCCCAAGGAAGTCCACTTTATCTTTTACTCCAAGTTCTTCCGCCTGTTTTATGAGTTCTTCTTTAAGCTCTCCGTCCCCGATTACAATGAGCCTAAGGGGGGTTTTTCTATTGACAAGGTTCACCGCATGGAGCAAATAGCTAAATCCCTTTTGATTGACTAATCTTCCTACGGCTACTGCTATCGGCTCTTCCCTGTTAAACCAAGGATGATACACCTCCTCTCTGCCCTTTTTCTCTATATCATCTAAATCGAATCCATTGTAAGTTACTCTTACCTTGGAACCTATTCCAAAGAGTTGCTCGAGTCCATCGGCTACACCTTGAGATACGGCTACGACTACATCTGCCAGACGGCAGGCTATATTCTTTAAATAAAAGCTCCTTCTCCTTGTGTCTCTATAGGCCATTTCGTAAGTTAGACTATTAGCTTCTGAAAGGACAACTTTCTTTCCGAGCAACCAGCCTACAAAGGCAGTTGGTATTTTTGTAGGCCAGTGCCTGCTATAAAGAATATCAGGATTTTCCTTGCGCACGACTCGTATTATTTCCCGTATTGTCTTTAATGGATTCCGATGGTGAATCACTAGGTTCATTGATGGATCACTAGGTCTATGGGATTTAGGTAAATACACCTTAACACCATTCGGGATTTCATCCAAAAATACCCCTACGGGATCGAGCATAAAAAGAGAGGAAGTAATGCCTCTTTCAAGAAGCCCTCTCATTAAATAAATAATCTGTCTTTCAGCTCCACCAGCTACAAGATTAGGTACTATAAAGAGAACTTTCATCTCGTTTTATGTATAGCTTTTGGTTGAGTTAATGAAGATTGGATTGAACAACATCGTTGTTTGAATACCGAACTCTTAAGGGGACAATAAAAAAACGTGAGTATCCCATCAAGACAAGTAATGATTTAAACCATAACTCAAAAAAAGCCTTTTGCTTTAGCTTTGGCTATTGACTTTCTAAATTCATAGAAATTTTAGCTTGTCGGAAACTCCCGTATTTCAATCGGGAGAGGAGACAAGTTGAGCCGATAGGCTCTACCTCCTTTGTTGAATTTTCCTAACAAATACGCTATAATATCTCCATAGACTCTGCTAAAGGCACCCACGTTGGTAAACAGTTTAGGCAGGTTGGTCTTTGACAATTGTATGAGGTTGACCTCGTAAATATCCCCAAGGTCGTAAAACAATTGTGGGTTACAGATTCCAGTTTGTTGAGGTCTCGTTTCTGCATATTATCAACTCAACTTGCCCAGCGAGCAGGCTCAAAGGGCATGGGCACTTTTCCATTAGTCAGCGTGCCCTAAAGTCTCCCAAGTTTCGGGAGAGACAAGCTCTCGACTTTAGTCAGGAGTAGCTGACTCACGCTTGCCCTTTCGTTTGCCCCCTATAAGCGTATGATCAATTTCAATCGTTCCACCTAATATAGATTTTTCAGACCTCATAAGTTTACGGATTTGCCTTTGGATCCGCCAAGCTGCTTTGTATGTGATTCCAAGTTGGCGTTCTATCTCTTTAGCAGCTACACCTTTCTTTGATTTACTAATTAAGAAAATCGTATAAAACCAATCCCTTAAATTAGTAGGACTCCTATGAAAGATAGTTCCAGACATAGGATAAAGTTGATAACTACACCATGCACAAGCATAACACTTGCGTCCCCTTACACGATAAAAGCCTGTCTTGTGGCATTTAGGACATTCGTAATCTTTGCCATAACGTAAATTGAAAAGAAATTCCAAACAAGCATTTTCATCTGGAAAATTACGATTGATATCAAATCCGGATAAACAGTGTACGTGTCATTCTGAGCCGAAGGCGAAGAATCTATAGATTGTAAACCAAGGTGCTTCACGGAATTTACCCTGAGGCGAAGGTTCGGATGATATACG
>JBLNAE010000257.1:0-4086 GCA_050259195.1 Ignavibacteriales bacterium | reverse complement strand
AAAGTATATAATCAAAAGCGCTTGCATTCAGCCTTGGGGTATGTGCCACCGGCAGAATTTGAGCCGACGCTTGTTGGATCAAAAGTTGCTTAACTTGTTGTCTCAAAATAGGGGTTCACTCGAGGGGCAGGTCACTCTAAAGATACGTACCAATTCCTATTATCTATCCGATCTTTGTTTTGGGTTATATAATTCTGTGGAGCTTGAAAGGAGAAAGCTATGAAGAGAAAACCTTTAGGAAACCATTCCCGACTGTCTGCTACCTCCATCTATTCCTCCAGCAAAGCCAATGGCGTTTATAAAAATACTCAAGCTTAAGTAACGGTCAATGAGTACTTTAGCACCTATTTGTAGTCTTGGGTCTTGCATTGATGGAAACTCCTGAGACATTAATCATGGAATGGAGTTGAGGGATACCCTCACCAAGGATTTTAGCAACAAGGTGAATCCTGTTACTAACCCCGAATTTCTTAAATATATTCCTCAAATAATTCTTCACCGTCTGCTTCCTTATACCAAGCACGGTAGAGATGTGCTTTGTGCTGTAGCCTTGAATAACGAGTCTTACGATTTCTCCCTCCCTTCTCGTAAGATTCGATTTTAAAAGTTCCTGCTTAACGTTACGAATAGATACAAGTCGAGAGAAGGCTTTTGCTGTTATTTTTCTTTCTACCCACATCGCACCATCACTTACCACCCTGATTGCCTTAATAAACTGCTCTGAGTTTAATGTGGCCGTTAAGTATCCTCTTATACCAGGAAAAGGGCATCTATAAGTAACCTTTCATTCCATGTATAAGGTAATAAAAGTACCTTCGTCTCAGGACTCTTATCTCTGATTGATTCCAGGAAGGTTAAAATATCTGAGTGGGATAAGGCTGTATCAAGAAATAATACCTCAGGCTTCTTTTGCTTAACGAGCGGAATAATCCCTTCCTGAGTTGAAGCCCTAGCTACAATCTCTATATGCCCTTTTCGGTCTCTAGGATTTGGCAGATTCCCTCCAGAAAGAGCCGAGGGACTGCTATCATTAATCTAACCCCATGACTTTTCCTCCATAAATGGGTGGACGCAAGGCGATTTATCCGATTCCAGAACCAAGTCCAATCAATAGCTTTGTATAGAGAGGGCGGCGAGTAAACCTGCCATGCCCGATCACATTTAAATGATAACTGTGTGTAGGCTCAAGTTCCTGCGTTTTTTTCTCTTTGAGACTTTAATAAAATCGGGAAGCGGAGTCAAGGGACAATTTTAGTGCTAATTTATAGGGCTGAATTCGTCAATAGGCCTTTCTTGAACACCGACAACCATCTATTAACGAACCATATCGTAGTAGTCCTTTTTTACGGATCGGCGACCATAATCGGTGATTGCAATCCTGGTAGATTGAGGATCATTCCCAAAATATTCAACAAACTGCTTGTTGGCAAGATACCTCACAAGCTCATCAGTGTAAGGATCATCAAACGGGAATATTCTACCTATATCATATTTATCCTGATACCTGGGATGTGGTTCTTCCGACCTCTTGCACAAGGCGGCAAGAAAGGCATGAGCATGATCGGCCATATTAAGCATAGTTACCCTCCACTTATAGGTTGTATTTGTACATCTAAGCGCCTCGACTATTAATACCAAATTCAATCAAATCAACTATGACTTTGTATGGATCCTTGGATTCGCTGGCGCAAATCTCCTCAAAACGGTTCCACGTCTCGTCGGCATGAAGTCCCATTATGTATATGATCACGGGAACCTCCCGCGGTCGGTCTTGGCCCTTTATTTGCTCCCGCTCTATCTTTCCCGTGACATAGTCACTTATCAAATCAATCACAAAGTAATCTTGATCTACACCATGACTTGGGATAGATGAATCGAACTGCTGTTTTAATTGGCGTGGCAACCAGATCTGAAAAGGTATAGGCATGAAACTCTCCTCCAAGGTATAGGTTGGGAAATCCACCCTGCCTTGCCCTTTCCGGGCATTCTTGTAATAAGGCGTATCCAATTTTTCTATAATTTATTTTAATATATCATGAACTGCTAAGGTTCTGAAGTGTTAATGGCATACGGAATGGGTGTCGAACTTCGCACACCATTCGAACAAACCAGCCATGAAGTTAGACATTAATGAGGGGACAAATGTCAATAAGCCGAATCCTTTTCCTTGACGTGATAATACGGCTTTAGCTCTCTGGTAATATTGTATTCCTCTCCTAATGATTCTTTTAGAAACTCTGTAAACTCTTCTTCAAACTCCGCTGGAATCTCAATAGTTAGTGTAATTGTTTGAAGGGAAGAAGGGGTAAGAGGGGGTTTTAAGTTAACAGGTTCGATTTTCTCTAAGTGATGATTTAATTCAATACAGGCTTCACGGAATCCAGCCTCTTGAATCCAAGCTTTATTTCCATCTTCATCTTCAAAGCCAATCCAAAGCAGGTTTTCATCTTCTTCGAGAATGTCAAACTCTTTCATAAGATCGGCTTCACGTATATCAATTACATTGACTATTTTATATGTCTTCGGGTTATCCGTCTTCCAAACATACGTATCTCCTATTTGAATCTTACCTTCTAACATGATACCCTCCTACTCGATCAAGGCGCTCTCATTTACTATGGCAGCGGAGACGCTAATATTTAAACCTCTCTGATATATGCTTTCCATCTTTAACAAAAGCATACCACAACAATCGGCACGATTCCTTATATTTTTATTGTCATTACTAGCCCGCGTTAAGCCTCTTTGGCTATTTACCTGCCTTCTGATGTTACATTATGTGCAGTGCCTCCTTCATTTACGTGCGGTTGCGAATCAGATGACTGATGTGTTTCCAGCGTAATGAAAATCCCGGCCATGACGAACATTACGGAAATCCATAATAGAATAGAGTCGATTTTATTTCTCCTGTAATTCGTTTTATGAATGCGAGTGTAAGGAATATAGTAACTTAGCCACCCCCTTGCGTTTATGGATTTTCGCAGGTGCTTAACGAATGTAACAAATAGGATTACTAAGCCGATCCAAAAACCTAAAATAAAAGGGCGTGCAAGCAACATTTCGACTCTCCGATAACCTAATCTTTATCATTTGTTGTTTATTTAAGGTGCGTCCAATATAAAGATATAAGCCATTTAAATTTATATCTTATATATCGAACCCGGATTGACTAAAATATTTTAATAACACCATTGGAGGGAAGCGATCTCTTATTTCCTTCCCTCCATTCTATGGAATTATTCAAATTGCCTGAACCTGCTTCTGTAGACCTGTGTACTTAGAACGGATTGCGTTTGAGTGTACCAACTATAGGGTTGTCATTCCCGCATGCTTTTAGCGGGACTCCATGACAATAGATGTCCGAATAAATATGTTCAGGCATGACAAATACTTTAAACCCCGCATATGCAATCCGCTCTATATCTTTTAAATTTTTTGCAAAAACTATGCCAATAGTTTCCTTTAACGTTTTCAGAAGCTTACAAATAAAAGAGAAATGAATGTGTCTTGCTGGGTGATTTTACACTGTGTGAAGTGTGCGATTTTATACAGTGATCAGGTAACTATTCCTTAACGGGTTGAATTCTACGGTGTCAGATTCCCTTACTGCTACTTTCTTAGGTGATCCAAAAACAGATTACAATGCGGTCCAAATGCATATTCCTGAGTCCACATAAGCTGATATTTCAACTCCTCAATTAATCTCTGTTGCAGGTCTTTCCATGAAAGCATTCCATAATATTTCTCATTATCGTCAAGTATAATGAGGTGTGAGATATGGTGTGTATCCATAATCTCCAGACACTCGAAGAAGGATGAATCAAGCTGAACGGTAACTATATCGGTGCTCATAATATTAGAGACCTTCACTTCCGATGGGTTTCTACTCATAGCCACAACCTTATTTGCAAGCTCCCTTTGTCCTATAACTCCAAGCAGTTCTCCATTCTTTATAGCGCCTATAGTCCTCACTCTACAATTTCGGAGTTTTAATGCAGCCACATCCGCTGTATCATCGGCATCCACAGAGTAAACTTTCTCTCTCTTACCAATTAAATCTCTAACCCTTAAATTTTCCATGGGAAT
>JBLNAE010000256.1:0-4050 GCA_050259195.1 Ignavibacteriales bacterium | reverse complement strand
GTAAAGTCAGCTATTCTGCCGGCCTGCTGCATGTTGTGTGTAACTGTAACTACGGTCATCTTATTTTTAAGTTCCCCTATGAGTTCCTCAACCTTCGATGTAGATATGGGATCGAGAGCGGATGTAGGCTCATCAAAGAGAAGAACCTCAGGCTCAACCGCGATAGCCCTTGCAATGCAGAGCCTTTGCTGCTGTCCTCCGGATAGGGAAAATGCGCTCCCACTCAACCTATCCTGTACTTCCTCCCAGAGAGCGGAGTTTCTCAATGCACGTTCAATCCTGTCTTTGAGTTCGGTCTTGTTGTTTATACCCATGAGTTTGAGACCGAAGGCCACGTTATCAAATATGGACATTGGAAACGGCGTGGGTTTCTGAAACACCATTCCGATTCTACTCCTTAGCTCTATGTGGTCCGTATCATTAGAGATTATGTTTATCCCATCAAGTATAATCTCGCCTTCATATTTATTTCCCGGATAGAGGTCGTGCATCCTGTTGAAGCACCTGAGAAGTGTAGTCTTTCCGCACCCGGAGGGTCCTATTATTGCACTTACTCTATTCTCGTGTATAGACGCATTTATATTTTTAAGCGCGTGAACCTTCTTATTTGCGAAGTAGAAATTCAGATTATTTACCTTTATCTTTTCCTTGGAAGCGTTCTTTGGGGCTGCTCCTGTCTTCTCTTTCAGAGCCTCTTTCACAGCATCAACCATATATGATTCATTCCTCCTTTCTAAACTTCCTGATGAAAAATAAACTCCGTGAGATAAGAGCAAAGGGGGCAGTAAAAGAAACTCCACTAATCATTATCTTAGCGATGATAAATAATAAGAGAACACCCATCGTGAGGATTAAAGAAGCGGCCCACGCTTGTTCGTGCCAGTAATCGTATGGTCCTGAAGCGTATTGAAACACCGTAACGGTCAGCGACGCCATGGGCTTAAATATATTTGTCGTAAGAAAATTGTTGTTAAACGACGTAAATAGAAGAGGAGCCGTCTCTCCAGTAATCCTTGCTATACCAAGAATTACGCCCGTGAGTATTCCGACCTTAGCAGCCCGAATAGTAACCTTTGTAATAATCTGCCACTTGTAAGCGCCCAGAGCGTAAGCGGCCTCCCTCATAATGCCGGGGACGAGCTTTAGCATCTCGTCTGTAGTTATCGCTATAACGGGCATCATTATCAATGCGAGGGCAATTGAGCCGCCGAGAGAAATAAAGTGACCTATGGGCTTTACCAGAACGGCATAAACAAGTGCCCCCATGACAATTGAGGGCGTGCTTACCATTATGTCCGTAACATTCCTCAAAGCCTGAACGAACCTCGAATCCCTGCCATACTCGGCAAAGAATATGCCCGCAACTATCCCAACCGTTACACCCATGACCGTAGCAATGGAAGTAATTATTAAATGTCCCACAAAGGCGGCTCTAAGCCCGCCTCCTTCCACTCCCGCGGGGTTCATGTCCTCCGTTAAAAGAGCAGGATGTATGTACCTGAAGCCACTTATAAAGAGATCGGAGAGTATCCAGAAGAGCCAGAATATACCGTATAGCGCCGCCAGAGTGGAAATCGTAAGAAATATTCTACTTATAATTTTTCTTTTTATAATGACGCTCTTTCTCATATCTGCTTTACCTTCCATCGTTTCTCAAGCCTGAGCACCATCAGCTTTGCGGTTACAAGCACCAAAAATGACAGAACAAATAGTATGATGGCGAGGTAATAAAGGGAAGAGAGATAAAGGTCGGTATCTGCCTCGGCAAACTGATTGGCGAGGGCAACGGTTATTGTGGTCAAAGGCTCAAATAGCGATTTGGGAATCTGCGGATTGTTGCCCGCCAGGAATGTCACAGCCATAGTCTCTCCCATTGCCCTTCCGATGGCAAGTATCAAGCCCCCGGCTATGCCTGAAGCCGTGTAAGGGATGACAACCTTTCTCATAACCTCCCATTTTGTAGCGCCAAGACCGTAAGCGGATTCTTTAACAATCGCAGGAACCATATTAAAGCTGTCTTTAGCGACCGAAGCCATAAATGGCACAATCATGATAGATAGCACAATGCTTGTTGTAAAGGCATCAATGCCTGACGGTGTTCCATTAAACAGGAATCCAATGACCGGCAGGTGGCTAAGGTTCTTTATTAAAAATGGCTCCACGTGTTTTGCCACATAGGGAACGAGAACGAAAAATCCCCACATCCCATAAATTATGCTGGGGATTGCGGCGAGCAGTTCAACCGCGCCTGTAACAATGGGCTTGAACCATTTGGGTGCGAGTTCTGTTATAAAAATGGATATGCCTATGCTTATCGGCGTAGCAATGAATACGGCGAGAAAGGTTATGAGCAGAGTTCCGTATATCGCCGGCAGTCCCCCGAATATCAATGTTACGGGGTTCCATACCGTTCCTGTTATAAATCCGAATCCGAACCTCTTTATGGAAAGCCAGGACTCTTTTGCCAGGATAAAAAAGGCTGCGACTGGAAATATGATTCCTAAGAAGATTGCCCAAAAACCAAGCGAGGTTCTAAATATTGTTTCTACTAACTTACCGTTCCTTTTTACCTCTTTTGCCCTTTGGGATACAGGCAAGCTCACTTCAACCTCTATTGCGCTATCTCTTTCCATATAATATAGCACACCTCACTTCAGTAAAATTATAAAAAACACAGGGGAGCGAAAGTGCCCCCCCTGCCGCGGAGGTACGAAGTATGA
Source organism: Ignavibacteriales bacterium (assembly GCA_050259195.1). Taxonomy (GTDB): domain Bacteria; phylum Desulfobacterota_D; class UBA1144; order Nemesobacterales; family CSP1-2; genus PSLL01. The sequence continues at coordinate 1,330 of JBLNAE010000256.1, read as the reverse complement.
GTAAAGTTATTATCAATAAAGATTATTGTCCTTCCAGTATTGTTTTATCTTGCTCTTAACCGTTTCGGGGAATGGCACATAATCCAGCGCTATGGCGTCCTGGTCTCCATGGTCGTATGCCCAGCCAAAGAACTTAACGGCCTCCTTACTCTTCTCCGGCTGATCCTTTGCAAGGAGTATAAATGTCGCTCCCTCTATCGGATATGAATCTTTGCCGGGTTCATCAGTCAGGATTTCGTAAAAATAATTTTTGCTATCCCAGTTTCCATTAGATGCGGCGGCCTTGAAGCTCTCTATTGTTGGTTTTACAAACTCTCCATCCTTATTTTTTATATAAGCGACGGGCATCTTATTCTGTTTTGCGTATGCGTACTCCACATAACCGATTGCTCCAGTAGATTGCTTCGTATAGGCGGCAACGCCTTCGTTACCCTTTCCTCCAATGCCTCCAGGCCAGTTGACAGAGGTGCCAGACCCTACCTTTTCCTTCCACTCCGGGCATACCTTGGAGAGCCAATTTGTAAATATAAATGTCGTTCCAGAACCGTCGGATCTATGGACAACTATAACTTTTGTGGCCGGAAGGTTGGCGTCAGGATTTAATTGCTTTATATAGGGATCATTCCAGTCTGTTATCTTTCCCATGTAAATATCGCATACGGCCTTTTGGTCGAACTTTAACTCCTTATTTCCCACCTCAGGAATGTTATAGGATATAACCACCCCACCTATAACCGTTGGGAATTGAATAAGGTTACTCTTCTCAAGTTCTCCAGGCTCAAGAGGTTTATCAGAGGCTCCAAAGCTTACAGTTCTATTCTTTATTTGCTGTATGCCGCCCCCTGAGCCGATTGATTGATAATTGAGCCTTACGCCTGTGGCTTTTTCATAATCGAATGCCCATCTTGAATATATTGGAAAAGGAAATGTAGCTCCCGCGCCTGTAAGTTCCGCTGCTAAAGCAGTCTCCGCAAGAAACGTCATAATAGCAAATGCAGCTAGAAATTTTTTCATGTCTCTACTCCCTGAATAAAGTTTGGTTGACCTTACTCTAATTCAGGGTTATAAAGATTCTGTTAGGGAATTGTTAAGGCTGTGTTAATTTTTTGGTTAGGCTCTAGACTATCAAACAAGATTTGCTAGTCTAGAAAGATGAATAATTATGGGAAGATTTCGACTTTTACTCTGAAAAAAATTATGAAGCATTTCTGTGTTGATATTTCAGCTTCAAAAACAGCTATTGTGCTGGACATAAATCGCAATACGATTAACCATTGGTATTTGGTATAACGTATTTCGTAAGGCTATTTATGTGCATCAGATGAGGGAA
>JBLNAE010000255.1:0-3075 GCA_050259195.1 Ignavibacteriales bacterium | reverse complement strand
GCACTGATGCCATCATCTTCAAGTTGACTGACTACTATCCTTCAGGGGTTCGCTCCTGAGATGCCCCCTGGTTCTGCCACGGGGTAGTTCACTCCTCCATTACATATTCAAAAACCATAGTACAGACGACGAGAAAGATTATATCAAACGAAACGAGGATTTGCAGAGAAGAGCCTGCCTCGCCAATGGGTTTTCCATCAAGTATAGCGCCGATTAGTTTAACCGAGCTAACGATCACAGGAATGATTACAGGAAAGAGCAAGACGGGAAGAAGCACCTCGCGGAGCTTTGTGTTTACCGCCATAGCCGAAAAAAGCGTTCCTACGGAGACAAATCCAATAGTGCCGAGTAAAATCACGAGCAAGAGCGGGAAGAAATTAACAAACAAATTGTAATTAAAAAAGAGAACAAATATCGGAAGAATAATCGCCTCAACAATAAACACAAAAATCATATTTCCAATCATTTTTCCGAGAAAAATGTAGCTCCTATCCACAGGAGAAATGAGCAGTCCCAGAATTGAATTCCCCTCCTTCTCAATCGAAAATGAACGGCTAAGCCCAAGTACCCCGGCAAATGTAAAAGCCACCCAGAGTATCCCCGGCGCGGCGATGGGAATGAACTCCACTGAAAACCCGAATGTGAAGCTAAATATAAGTATGATTAAAAGGGCAAACGTAAACATAGAGGAGAAGAGTTCCTTCGTTCTAAGTTCAGTTATTATGTCCTTCCAAACAATTGCCCAGATTTTTTTCATGGCAGGGATCAAAATTCTAAGGGATGAATTAAAGACTCTATAGTATAACCCGAAGCCCTTGCTTCAGATACTCAGAGGAATATGTATCCGCTCATCTGGTTTTTGTTATATCACAAACCGGATGCATCTTTCAATAACTATGGGGACTCACGAAAGGCAATTTTCGTGAATCCCCATATATCTTTTTCTATAAACTATCTATTCAGGGTCCTTTGGATCATTGAAGAAAACAGTCAATTTGATGCTGCCATGTCCAAATTGAGGGAAGCCCGACGCATTTCGGTCACCAGGGTCTAGGGTTGATGCCGTGTCGTCAGGCGGGAAAATCACAAGTGAATTGAGGAAATCAATTAAAGCATTCTGGTCAGTCTCTCTGAGCCTAGCAAAGGCATTTCTAGACGACTGAGCCTCTCCGCCGTGCCGTAGAATCACCTCCATCAGGTTGACACTGCGTCCATCATGGCCATATGGCGGCGTGCTTCCGACACCCCAAAGAGGCCTTGTTAGGAACTCTTTACGAATTGTGCCGTCATAGTTGCGCTCATAAAGGTTTGGACCAAGATCATGACGCTTGAAGTCGGTAAATATATTCTCCACGACAAAGGGCTTACCATTCGGCTGTTTCAGCGTTGGAAATCCACTGTGGTCGCCTACCTCATTAAGCAGAGAGTTGACAGTTGCAAACAGATTATTGAATATTCCGTTTACCGGATCGTATGTGGTTTCCACATCAGCCACCCGCCTATCATGATTAATCTGCAGGTTTGGGATATGGCACGCCGCGCACCCAATTTGAGTAAAGACCCGACGGCCATATAGAGTAGCAGAGGTCTGTTTGTAAATTCCGGGTTTGAAGTAGTTCAACAGGTAAAATTCAAGATAATCAACTAGACTCTCCGGTATTTCGTTTGCAACCCCGTCGTTATCGGGGTCGGTGTTTTCAGCAGTAGGGGCATCCTCTATTTTGTCAATTGAACCATCTAGCACCATGCCCGACGGGGTAGTTATTTTTCCTCCCTGGTGTGCAGTATGAATGTCCGGGTCAACAGTCTGAAGCCCCATTTCAGCCTGCAAAGCACCGACAATGAACTCACGAATAGAGATTGTCTCACCATGAGCAAAGAACGGGCGAACGCGGAGATCAGGATCAACTCCCTCGACATGAGAAGTGTCTACAGACCCCTCCGTATTGGCCGTAATGAACCCATAGTTGATGCCTTTACTTTTTAGTACCTTGACCACTGAACGGTGCCTGGATTGCGCTTCCGATATGGCCTGAGACCGAATCGCACGCAGATCAGTGGTGATCTCATCTGCAAGCATCTCCTTTAATCCCAGTCCGAAAAGGTGCGGAACATCTCGACTATCCGGCCTTGTTACAACATCTCCCCCAAAGCCCGCAGCGCCGCGAGGACGCCCATGGCATGCGGCGCAACTGTCGGATACCCCTGCGCCAATCTTTATGTTTGTATTGGCATCACCTACGCCGTCATCTACACCCGGCCCCTGCCCTTGTGCCCTTGTGAATTTACGCTGAAATAGTTGGCGCCCGCGGCGAATAGCACGAAAAGGATCGCGATTGATTGTAAAGAGAGAAGAATTAGGGGTCATAATATCCCCACGGCCAGCACCGATTTCATCAATAAGCGATTTTTTAATCCCTTCATTGGCATTATTGGGCGCCATTGTCTTATCAACTAACTGCCCGATAGCCGGAACTGTCACTAACACGAAAAATCCCAAGACAAAAATTATCGAAACTTTCTTACTCATGGCATTACCCCCTTCTTAATATAAGTTCGATATTATAGGCTTTAGAGAGTGAAAATTTCTTCCGCGAGGGTTGATTATGCGCTATCATGGCTGAAATAGTCACGAGTGCTATCCTTTTGGTTTGTTTACATACATCCATAATTTAACCCTCCTTTTAAGTTACTTCGTTAGAGTTGGCTAACTCTCAAAATGTTCCCGAATTTTTAGCTCAGAGCATATAACACTCTACGAGGCAGAACAGCCTTAAAATTTATGAAAGATTTAACGAATAAGGAGAAATCAAGAATAAATCCGCATCTTTGCTACGTGAATGTTGCGAAAGAATCAGTTAGAAAACTTGGGCTGAATATAACTGCTAAAGGGTGTGAGTTAGGAAAAAAACGTTTAAGAGAGCTTTGAATGGACCAGCACTAATTGTGCTTGGGGGAAGGATATTCTTTCACAATATCTATTTTTACTTTTAAATTTCCTTTAAGTGTGCTTAACTTTCCTTCTTCCTTAACTGTTCCAATTGGCTCTAATCTTTCATATAGCTCATTTACCTT
>JBLNAE010000254.1:0-3813 GCA_050259195.1 Ignavibacteriales bacterium | reverse complement strand
CTGTTTGTTACATCGTCCTCGATAGAGATTTGAACTCTTCCAAAGAAATTCTCAGGCGGGGACTCCGCCTTTGTCCTTCTGGACAAGAAGCCCTTGGCTTTAGCCATAGAGAGTAGTCACTTGAGTTGTTCTGCCCCTACAACTTTACCAGTCCTTCCATGTCAAAAAGGCTCCCGCCTTCAGGGGTGGAGATGAATTGGCATCCATCTCTTTTTCATGTATCTTTTTAATGTCATTGCCGTGCAATGGCTTAGTGTTTGAGACAAAGCTTTGAACCTCTAAAAGAGATTGTTTTAAGAGGTTGCCTTGGCTTAGTCCTTGGCAACGGGGCTTGATTTGACCACGCCCGAAACTTGACCCCCTCGGAGTCAAGAATCCCCCGACTTGAGTCGTGTGGAGTGTCAATATCTGTCCTTTGTAGCTTATATTTTTATCGTTAATCCTTCCAATTCTGGAGGTGCGAAAATAGATGGCAAGAATAACCATTGAAGATTGTCTCGAAAAGGTGGAAAACAGATTTGCCCTTGCTGTGGCAGCCATGAAGAGGGCAAAGCAGATTGTGAAAGGTGCAAAGCCCCTTTCTGAAGAAACCGACAATAAAGCGGTTGTCCTTTCACTGAGAGAGATCGCGGAAGAGAAGGTGAAGGTAATTTATCCCTCCGGTTATACGGGAATAAACCCCCCTGATAAATGATAAAATCTCTGGTATTGAGTTTTATCCCTCTTTTCGTCTCTATGGATCCGGTGGGGATTATTCCAATGTATCTTTCTCTAACGAGGGAACTCAGTCGCGATGAGAAGAGGACTATAGTTAAGGATTCCATACTGACTGCGCTTGTTCTTGGAGTTATATTTGTCTTTGGGGGCAAGATCATATTTAAACTTCTGGGAATAAGCGTCTCGGATTTTGCAATTGCGGGGGGTCTGCTGCTTTTTACATTTTCCATTTTGGATTTGCTCAGAGAAGAAAATCCTGAGATTAAAAGGAAGCCGAGCGCCTCACTTGGCGTTTTCCCTATAGGAACCCCAATAGTAGTTGGTCCTGCGGTGCTGACGACCCTCATAATACTCGTTGATACTCAAGGGTTTGTCTCGACCCTCATTGCGTTTGGATTAAATCTCATTATTTTGGCGGCATCGCTACTTAAAGCCGATGTTATTCTATTATTGCTCAGAGAAGGCGGCGCGAGGGCTTTTGTAAAAATCATGAGCATCCTCCTTGCGGCCATAGGGATCATGATGGTAAGAAGGGGGATTATGCAACTGATTTCGGGAAACGCGTGATTTTAGAAAATAAGAACGGCAGTGCGTATCGTTCTGAGAAGTGAGTTTGCGATGACAGCATGGAAAATTTCCTGAATACAGTTAATAAGGATCAGTGGCTTGACTATGATTCGCGTAGGAATAGATACAGGCGGAACGTTTACGGATTTCGGGTTTTTTGATGGGAAACGTGTTCGAGTCCATAAGGTGCCATCAACCCCGAGGAACCCTTCCCGAGCGATTGTAAAGGGTCTCGAAGACATTCTTGGAAGAGAAATCAGAGGCGTCGAAATTGTGCACGGAACGACTGTTGCGACGAATGCCCTTCTTGAGAGAAAGGGAGTGAGGGTTGCCCTCATTACGACAAAGGGGTTTGAAGACGTAATTGAAATAGGCAGACAAAATAGAGGGGAACTCTACAACCTTTTTTGGCAGCCTCCGAAGCCGCTTGTGAGTAGAGAACTCAGGTTCGGGATTAGCGAAAGAACCGATTTTAGAGGAAGGGTTTTAACCCAAATTTGCTCAACCGAGATTGAGAAACTCTCATCGAAGCTCAAGAGGCTTAAGGTCGAGGGGATCGCAATCTCTTTTCTTCACTCCTACCTAAACCCTAAGAATGAGGAGAAAGTGGAAAAAATTCTCAAACCCCTTGGAATCCCTATCTCCTCCTCATCAAAAATCCTGCCTGAATTTAGGGAATATGAGAGGACATCAACCACCGTGGCTAACTCGTATCTTCTCCCTAGAGTGAAATCATACATGGAGGAGCTGTCAAGAGAACTCCCTGAATGCCGAATTCTTATAATGCACTCAGGAGGCGGCATAATTTCTCCCGCTCAAGCGGGAGACGAACCTGTAAGGCTTCTTCTTTCAGGTCCGGCGGGCGGTGTCGTGGGCGGATTTAAAATTGCCGAGACAATAGGATATAAGAAAATAATTACTTACGATATGGGCGGCACGTCCACCGATGTTGCCCTCTGTGATGGTGCCCTCAGGTTTACAACGGAAACCGGCATTGACGGAATCCCTATAAAGATTCCTATGGTTGATGTGATGAGTATAGGCGCAGGCGGAGGCTCGATCGCCTACATTGATGCCGGGGGTGCTCTCAAGGTGGGACCTATTAGCGCGGGAGCGGAGCCGGGGCCTGCATGTTATGGAAAAGGCTCGGATGCAACCGTAACGGATGCGAATTTGGTGCTCCGAAGAATAAGCCCGGATTGGTTTCTTGGTGGAAGGATGAAGATTTTCCCTGAAAAATCACGCTCGGCACTTGGTGCTCTCGCGGACAAAGTGAATCTATCCATTGATGAGATTGCCGAGGGGATAATAAAGGTCGTAAATGCGAATATGGAGAGGGCGCTTAGGGTCATATCAATCGGTCGGGGTTTTGACCCAAGGGAATTTGTCCTCCTTTCCTTTGGCGGTGCTGGTGGACTTCACGCCTGCGAGCTTGCCCTTGGGCTGGGAATTAAGACAGTGATTTTTCCAACAGACCCAGGTGCGCTTTCTGCGATTGGAATGCTTATGGCCGATTCATTTAAAGACTACAGCCTTACGACATTTTTATCCGGCGAAAAGGCTGCTCTCAGCGCCATTGAAAAGGGTTTCAGGGTTTTAGAGGGGAAGGCGAGAAAAGAATTTCCAGAGGAGCGAATTGAGTTTGAGCGTTTTCTCGATGCGCGTTATAGAAGACAATCGCACGAGATTACGATTCCCTATGATAAGAATTTCGTTCAGACGTTTCATCAGGCTCACAAAAAGCTATATGGCTACCTGAAGCCGGATGGCGGAGTCGAGATTGTTACGTTGAGAGCGAGGGCTATAATTAAAAAAGAGAAGTTCTCGCTTCCCAGGTTGGCTAGAGCGTGTCAAAAAGTAGAATCCAAAAAGGAAGTGTTGTTTTTTGATAACAAACAGATTCAAGCGAGTTCTTATAGGAGAGAAGATTTTTTTACAGGATTCAGATTTTCAGGTCCTGCCTTGATTTTAGAAAGCACATCTACTCTTTTTATCCCTCCTGATTTAAAATGCGAAGTGGACGATTGGGGAAGCATTGTGGCTAAGATTTAATATAAGGTGGTCGTTTTGTAAAGGGGATCCTTAGCAAAGGAGGTGAAACCATAACTTATAACCCTAAGGATTATTGGGAAGAGCGTTTATCGGGTAGATTCAATCTATCAAGAGTAGGCACTCTTGGTTTTAGTAAGTATTACAATAAATTTCTCTACAAGGCAAAAATTAGGGCTCTTAAAAAGGCATTATTATCGCAACACATAGATATTTACGATAAAACAGTTTGTGATATAGGGTGTGGAACCGGTTTTTTTGTGGATTTTTATCATCTTCGAGGAGCAAAAGATATTGTTGGAGTTGATATTACCACTGTTAGCACCGAGAATCTTAAACAAAAATATCCCAAATATCACTTCATTAAAGAGGATGTATCTTCACCTTTATTGGTATCAAAAATTAATCGCAAGTTTGATATTTTAAATGCATTCGATGTCTTATATCATATTACGGACGACAAAGCATTTGGGTTGGGAA
>JBLNAE010000253.1:0-5406 GCA_050259195.1 Ignavibacteriales bacterium | reverse complement strand
ACCCTTTTCTATCTTAAGGGATGGTTGGTTAAGACATGACCATCAGCCAACCGAATTCCCCTAGGGTAATCCATTGTACGCAGAACAGTGTATCACCCTCTGAAACCAGTCCAAGTAGTCCCCAGAAAAAATCCAAAACCCCATAAAAGTTATATCGAGGGACCAGATGGACTACTTGGACCACAAATGGAACATAATGGTAATCTAGGATTTAATAACATAAATTTTGCATTTCCAGTGAAATTTAACTGGTGGGAGAAAGCAGATTTAAATCTCATAGAAGAAGGTTGTAAACAACTAAGCCGGTGCTCAATAGCTACAGGTACTTACGCAATGCCTTACTCAGCGGAAATGGTAATTCCGGCTAATTCTATTTTAGTATTTGCCCGGGACTCAGGGGATTGAAAAACCCGGCTCAGGTTTGATGGTATAATTGCGGTGTAACGCTCTTGAGCACATAATTACCATAAAATTCGAGTAATCATCTTATATTCCTGGTCGAATGAAATTCGTGTAAGAGCTTTAACTGTAAAACTCCGGCGCCATAATTTGCTTTCGTAAATGGGAACAACTAGATTTGATTCCATCAAAGATTGCGTCCAGCTTCGCGCCCGTGAGGATTTGGAGAGGAGGTCAATCATGCCATTGTTGACCGGATACCGCCTAGCACAGACGGAGCAACGAACTTTAGTGGCGATATCCGGAAGCAGGAAGAGATGTCCAGCCTTGCATCTTGGACACAAGACTAGGTCTTTGGGAAACCAGCGCATTCTTGTCCTTCGAGGAATTTCCTTATAGTTGTCGGAAGTGAGGTCCGATATGGAATTATTATTGTGCATTAGGAGCCTTATACAAAGTCAGTGGTGGTAAGAGTTGTCTACTTTCGGTCGTTGTCAGTGTTATCCACCGTGCAGTTTCTTCAGCCCGCCGAATCCCGTTGAATATATACCCTCGATTAGATTTTTTACATCGGCTTCCGTAGTACCTTTGGGTTTGAAAGTGCTCGACCACTCCACCTCGCAACGGTTGTTGCCGAGATCCTTCACTTTCATGGTGCTGACGTAACCATCAACCGGCAGCGGTGAGATGAGAATCCTGTAGCTCAGGGTTCGTGCATTCTCGTCTATACTCTCCAACCTCTCGATAACTCGGCCACCATCTTGAAGCGTAAGTGTACGCAAAGCACCCACGCCGGAGCCTTCCATAGTGCTCTCAGTAATCAGAGGAAGATACTTACCCAGGGCGTTGAAGTTACTTATGGTATTCCATACCTCGTCCGCGGGGGCATTGATTGTAACACTCATCCAGACATTCGCCAAACCCAGATCACCTCCCAATAATTTCCCCTCTGAAACCTACTAACACATGCAACATATAAAATGAATCTAAGTCTCATCAACACAAAATTTTAACTGAAAATATTTGCAACAGAACCGACAGAAAACCAGAAGGTGAAGCACGAAAGGCAGAGAGTATGCACTTCACCATTATGATTAGAAGCAGCCCCATAAATGCCTTACCCTGCTATAGTAAATATGACAAGATGAGAAGAATTGAGTTTTGTATTCAGTGCTACTTGCCTTGAGATTATCGCCTGCCCTTTCTTTCCGGTAAATAATCGCCTCTCTAAGAGGTCCTTTTCTCGTTTCCACTCTCTGTGATCAGTCTCGGTTGTCAGCTCTGTTATGAGGCTTTTGTCGTTCTTTCTGAAGTTGACCAAATCGCTTTTCTTGGGTTTTGTAATCTCCATTTTGTTTTTCTGGGCATATACAGCCCTGTTTGACCTCGAAAGTTAGGTCGATATAAGCGTTCCTAAGAGTCAAAATTGCGTTTCTTGACTCAGAGCAAGCCTCAATTAAACTCGCTTCTGTCTGCTTTTTAGTCTCCTCCGAAGCATAGTCAACCAAGAGAAGGGTAATAATCAACCATGCTAATAAAAAAACTATTAGCTTTGTCATAGCGTCTCTATCACCTTTATAGGGGTACCAAGCTCTACTTATTTTCATTATATTCAGTGAAGCCGATAAAGTCAAGGAGATTTCAACTTTTTATCGAACAAAATTAGCAAGGATAGTTGTACTGAAGAAATAGAGCAATGAGAATGTGGATGGTAAATAGAGCTATCCCTTCCCTAATACCCTCCGTTTAATAGCTATTTAAATGAAGGGCTTTTCCTTAATCCTTTCTCAGCATTGGGGGAAGATATAACGAACGGCTACGGGTTTTCCTATTACTCTCGTGCTACTTCTTGTATCTCTTTTCCTCCTTTTCGAGGCGCTTTTGTTCCTCTTCCTTGATTATTCCCCACTCGTGCATACCACGGAACTGTGAATCGGAATTAACTTCCGGGGTATATCCCTGTTCTGGGGCGCGATGAAACCACCCTCGTAATAACTTTTTAAGACTGAACTCCTTCCTATCCCGGAAAGCAGGCTCGCCGGGGTTGAGATTGCCCGTACTGAGAGATAAGAAATCACGCTCACGGAGCGGGTACGCCTCGGCAAGTTCAAAATCTCCTTTCCCTATTCCGGCTAGCAATTTGGACATATAGGCTTGCCATATATTTGCCGGAAGGGTTCCCCCTGTAATGTCCACCATTGTGGAGTTATCGTCATTCCCCACCCAGACTCCCGTTGTTGCCTCAGGCGTAAAACCGATAAACCAGGCATCCTGATAATTGTCACTAGTGCCGGTTTTTCCTGCGGCGGGACGGTCAATAACGGCAGCCCTTCCTGTCCCATATCGAATAACCCCCTGCATCAACTCTACCATCGTATCCCGGACAGACCGTTCAAGAACCTTCTTTTTGTCAGATCGGTGTTCATAGAGAAGATGACCATTGCGTCCAACAATCTTCTCGATGGCATAAGGCTCCACATAGGTGCCTTTATTATTTAAAACATTAAAAGCGGCTGTCATCTCCTTTAGACTCGCATCCATAGCACCCAAAGCCAAAGAGATATTCGGTTCCATTGGGGATTTGATCCCCATCTCTTGGGCAGTTTTAATAGCCGCTTCGGGAGATATGTCATTGATCAACTTGACGGCAACAACGTTGTTGGACTCGACCAACGCATGTGCCAGGGTCATATATCCGTGGTGCTGTTTATCATAATTCTCCGGGCGCCAGTTCCCGTACTGTACAGGAGCATCCAGATACACTGCCAAAGGTGAAATTCCTTTTTCTATGGCCGTGATATAAACAAAGACTTTGAACAATGAACCCACCGAACGACGAGCTTGCGAAACCCGATCATACTGGCTGGTTGTAAAATCCCGCCCTCCCACATAGGCCAGCATGCCCCCATTGGTATCTAGGGAGAGTAGCGCGGCTTGATGTTGCCCTCCGTACGCCCGGCTTGATATTCTGATTTGATCCTCCGCAATCTGTTGGGCCTTAGGATTTAATGTGGTATAGACCTTGATTCCCCGCTGCCAAAAGGTTTGTTCATCTATATCCAACTGGGCCAAGACATGTTCAACCACATACTGGCTAAAAAATGGGGCCTTATTGATAGATGCAAGGTCGTGCCCATGGGGATTGAGGTGAAGTTTTCTCTTCTTTAAAACCCGCGCCTCACTTTCAGATAGCTTTCCGGCTTCAACCATCTTCTGCAAGACTTCATTGCGGCGCTTGATTGCTAGATCAGGATTGTTAAAAGGATTATACCTAGAGGGAGCTTGGGGAAGACCGACTAATAGTGCACATTCAGCCATGTCAAGCTCTTTGGGAGATTTCCCGAAATAGACAAGGCTGGCGGCACCTAACCCGTAGGCTCCTTCCCCGAAATAGACGTTGTTCAGGTACATCTCCAGAATCTGATCCTTAGTAAGCTTCTGCTCCAGCTTGCGGGCCAGCAGAGCTTCCCAGATCTTGCGGTGAATGGAACGCTCGTTTGAGAGAAAGATGTTTCGTGCCAATTGCTGGGTTAAGGTGCTTCCCCCTTCCTCTACTTCTTGGGAACGGATGTTTCGCAAAAAGGCACGCAGAATCCCCCTCGGGTCAATGCCGCCGTGCTGGTAAAACCGGCGATCTTCCGTAGTTAAAAGCGCATCAATTAAAGCAGATGGTATCTCGGATAAAGAAACCGGTTTATGATGAAACTTCCCGTAAGCTCTGATTAATGAGTTGTCTCTTGCCAGAATCTGGGAGGTTGGAGAGGGCGTAACCCCGTTTTCCAAAGTCCTATCCACACTGGGAAGTGTTGCAATAGTGAAAAATATATATCCTCCAACTAGAAGGCAGAGAATCAAAACCGCCCAAATAATTCTGTTAGCCATAATCTTTCTCGTCTGACGAGCGAATTATTGCCCGCTCTCTAAAGAATAATTATAACTCACTTACGCACTGGAACGGGAGAATCGGATCATCTTACGAGTAGTACCATCAACCGCACCCACAACGCAGGAACTCACCCGACTTAAACAGTCTGTAATTACCGCGCTGGGGCAGGATGTAGAATTTCATGTGATTTTGGTGCCTGAGATTCAATTTGAACCGAATGGTAAATTCCGGGTTTCCCGCTCTCTCGTAAAGTCAGCATACGATGGAATTGACTGGAATAAGCAGTAGATCATCATGCCATATCCTGCCCGATTGCTAGTGGTGAATAGCATTGAGAGATATTAAGGGGTCGGAGTGTACCAAACCAAGTTCGATCAAGAAAATGGGATAAGCTCAATCCTTGAAACTCTAGGTAATGCCGGTGTCACCCAGATATTTGTCCATGACATCAGTTCAATAATGAGTGCATCTGAGTGTTTATCTGGAAATCCACTCTTTTTTATGGTTTCGGTGGTATTTAGGTTTAGGGGTCGTTTCTATTATTCTTAAGTATAACCTACCGTACCGCGTATACATCGTAGATTACTTCGGAGCGGTCCAGAAATGTCTGGCCAATTCCCAGGCAAAAGAGGCGGTTAAGCCATCGGTGGTTGGGATGGGCCGTGTGAGAGCGCGGGTTGGCGCGAATAGGCAGACCGCTGGGAGGGCTCTCCCCCCTGAGAAACTTCTGGTATCCATTCTCTCCAAGATCCACTACACCCCGGTAGTCTACATAGATCAGGGCTCCATCGTGCGTTTCGATTGTAGAGCGTACATCGACAATTGCCATCCCGTCAGTGCGAATGGTAAACCAATCCGCTCTTACAGGGCGGAGCTTTCCGCGAAGCTTTGGACCGCTCACCTCCCCGCCAGTAATATAAAAAATACTCCGAAACCCCTCCGGGGGATTCAGCTTTATTAGGCTACTTATCTTCCTTATTCATGATTTTAAGCAGCCCACTACTAGAAGCAGTCTCATAAATAGGATTTGAGCAAGATCAATATACATGGCAGATATACAAAGCCAACAAAGTTCTCTACATGATACTCATGACGTATAATCAATCGCCTGTAGTTCTGCA
>JBLNAE010000252.1:0-7128 GCA_050259195.1 Ignavibacteriales bacterium | reverse complement strand
CTAGAGTTATGCGCGATGTGGTCGCATCAAGACTCTCTGCTACGCATAGACTTTCAATGTTAAATCCCCTTGCGCTAAAGAGTCCGGCAATCCTCGCAAGAACCCCCGGCTCATTATCCACGAGAATTGAAATTGTGTGCCTCACGGCCAAACCTCCGTTTAGAGATTAGAGAAATTTAACATAAACACGATGAAGCGAGTAACTCTTAAAATCTCCCTAATTTTTGCTTGATTCTAACAGGTAATTGGGTATCAGGCATCAAGCATTGACTGGATAACACCCAGTATTTAGACCTAAAACCTAACTATGTCATATCTGCAGGCTCAAGAATCATCTCGTTCATCGCCCCTCCGGGAGCAATCATCGGATAGACCATCTCTTCGTAGTCCACAACTACTTCTATAAGAACCACGCCCTCCGTGTAAAGCCCCTCTTTTAGAGTCGCCTCAAGACGATCGGGCCTTGTAACCCTGAGCCCCTTAGCGCCAAACGACTCGGCAAGTTTTACGAAATCGGGAAGCACCTCAAAATGAGATGCCGAGTAATTCTTATTGAAAAACAGCGTCTGCCATTGCCTCACCATTCCGTGATGCTCATTGTTTATAAGAACAATCTTTAAATCCATGTTATTCTCGACGGCTGTGGCAAGCTCCTGCATATTCATCTGGAAGCTTCCATCACCTGAGACACATACTACCATTTCATTCGGACGCGCGAACTTCGCTCCCATCGCCGCAGGGAAACCGAATCCCATCGTGCCGAGCCCACCCGATGTAATGTGGGTTCTCGGACGGTTGAACTTATAGAACTGCGCAACCCACATCTGATGCTGGCCGACATCGCTTACAACTATGGCCTCTCCATTTGTAACCTTCCAGAGCGTATCTATAAGAAACGATGTCATTATCTTATCCCCGTTCTCCCTATACGTAAGAGGGTGCTCACGCCCCCACTGCTCTATCTTTCCAAACCACTCCCTTCTATCCACCTTAAAATCCGAGGGAATAAGCTCAAGCATCTGTTTGAGAACCTGCTTTGCATCCCCCACTATCGGACAGTGGACTCGTATGTTTTTATCAATCGTTGAAGGGTCAATATCTATATGAACAATCCTCGCGTTTGGGGCAAACTTGGGGAAATTCCCGCCCGTGGCCCTGTCATCAAACCTTGCCCCAATTGAGATAATCAGGTCGCTTTCATGTACAGTCATGTTTGCCTTATATGAGCCGTGCATCCCCAGCATGCTCATAAAATACGAGTCATTGGCAGGATATGCGCCAAGTCCCATCAGTGTAAGCGCAACGGGAACCTTGAGCCTGTGCACAAACTCTATGAGTTCCGGTGTAGCTCCGGACCAGATAAGGCCGCCCCCTCCAAAGAGCACCGGTCTCTTTGCCGAGAGAATCATCTCAATCGCACGTTTTATCTGGCCTATGTGACCCTTAGTCGTCGGCTTGTATCCCCTTAGATTAATCTCATCCGGAATTTCAAGCTCGTCTTCCCCAATTAAGACATCCTTGGGCATATCAACGAGGACGGGACTTGGTCGCCCTGTGCAGGCTATGTAGAACGCTTCTTTCATTGCACGCGGAAGGTCCCCGGTGTTTCTTACCAGGTAGTTGTGCTTTGTGCAGGGGCGAGTTATCCCAATATGGTCTGCCTCCTGAAACGCATCGCTCCCAAGATACGGCGTTGGAACCTGTCCCGTAAAGACGACGACAGGAGACGAGTCCATCTGAGCCGTAGTGATCCCCGTAACGGTGTTTGTCGCGGCGGGACCGGATGTAACAAGGACAACCCCGGGTCTTCCGGAAGCCCTTGCATAACCGTCTGCCATGTGTGTTGCCCCCTGCTCGTGCCTTGCAAGAACGTGTTTTATAACATTTGTATACTTGGGCATAACGTCATATACCTTTAATACGTAGCCCCCCGGAAGTCCGAATATTATATCTACTCCCTCGTGGATTAGTGTTTCAAAAAACATCTGCGCGCCAATCATTCTTGCCATTTGATTTCACTCCCCTAATCTTTAGCTCTTAACTCATAGTACATAGACGATGAACTATCAGTATGAGCCATGAGCATTTTATAAACCTTTTCTAGCCTTTCTTATCTTCTCTTCCATCCTATCTTTGAGAGCAAGTTTAGTCTTTTTTAATCTTTTAACCTCCAACTCTTCGTCAAGGGAGAGAGAACCTTTCATTTCTAGCTCCTTTACTGCATCATCTAGTTTTCTATGTTCAAAGTACAACCTGTTAAACTCTTCATCCCCTTGCAGTAATCTTTCTATTATCTCCGATTCCTTCATTTTATCATCCCTCTCTAAATATTTCAGCCTCGGCTCTCCTTAAATATCGGGGAGCGAGAGTTGACAGATCGTCCCTACAGCCTTCTCTCAATTTTCGGGCGCCAATAAGAGCAGAATTAGAAGCCCTGGGGAAATTAAGGTTTAAAGGACAAAAAAGCGCAAGTTCTCCTAAAATTTTCATCAATAAATCCCTATAAAGCACCGCTCCGTCTCCGATAAAGACAGTTCTTTCGCGTATCATTTCACAAAGCCCCTGAGGAGAAATGAGAACATCACCCGAGGTTCTAACAATACCCCCATCAGAGAGTTTAAAAAACGCTGCAAACACCTCTTTCTTTCTCGCATCTATTATAGAACATATAGAGAAATTTGTAAAAATATTCATGGCAAGGGTCTCAAGCGACAAAATACCAACCAGAGGAATTCCCAGAGAAAAGGCAAGCCCCTTTGCAGTCGAAAGTCCAACCCTTAGCCCCGTAAAAGAGCCAGGGCCGATGGATACCGCTATCCCTTCGATCTCCCTCTTTTCCACCCCAACCTCCCCCAGGAGCCAATCTATCATAGGAATAAGTTTTTCAGAGTGCACGGGGCCGAGATTTAGAAAAAGCTCTCCCAGAACCCTATCGCCATCTGTAAACGCTATGCTTCCCGCCTGAGTTGAGGTTTCAATCCCCAGGATTTTCATATCCGTTTTACTTCCAGAAAAATATAACACGGATTGGGTGAATTATTTAATCACAAGTTAACACAAATGGACACAAATGAAAAGAGGCTTGGTTTTTATTCATTTCTTTGAGAGAAATATCAAGATGGGGAAATACATATAAATACGATCCCCACCTTCATCCTCCTCGGTGAGGCAAGGAAATGGGTAGATAGTCTTTATTGGTGTAAGTGCCCAAATTCATGGCCAATTTTCTTTCGTTTGAAACTAAGATCTCCGTATCTGTAGCTCCTCTGTCTTTTTCAACTTCTCTTTTCCAAGGCGATCAATCTCTCCAGCCCTTGCATCGGCTCCCGACGTGATGCCGCTAATTCTCAGCGCAAGGTCATCTTTATTTGTCGCCTGTCTCATCACTTCGTCATAAGCGATTAATCCCTTTTGATATAGATCGAATAAACACTGGTCAAAGGTCTGCATACCATAGTACAAGTTCCCTTCTTCGATGGCGGTTCTGATCTCCTTTGTCCTCGCTGGATCTGATATGAGTTCTTTAATTCTCGCAGTGGCGATTAGTACCTCAGCAGCAGGAACCCTTCCCTTTGCATCCGCCATAGGTACCAACCTCTGGGAAATTATAGCCTTTAAAACCTGAGAGAGCTGGTATCGGATCTGGTTTTGCTGGTTCGGCGGGAACGCTGCCAATATTCGGTTAATAGTCTCCTGAGCATCGAGCGTATGGAGGGTTGTAAAAACCAGATGGCCCGTTTCGGCAGCGGCTATAGCAATCTCCATAGTTTCAAGGTCTCGCATCTCGCCAACCAGTATCACATCCGGATCTTCTCTGAGAGAAGCCCTTAGAGCATTTGAAAAAGAGAGTGTATCAATCCCCACCTCACGCTGGTTAACATAACTCTTTTTATCACCGTGTAAGTATTCAAGCGGGTCTTCAATTGTGATTATGTGCCTTGCGCGAGTCGCGTTTATATAATCTACAATTGCGGCGAGCGTAGTAGATTTACCGCTACCCGTTGTTCCGGTAACGATCACCAAACCACGCTCCTCTTGAGCAATTTTCTCAAGCACGGGCGGAAGATTGAGGTCGAAGAAATTCCTTATATTGTATGGAATAGCCCTTATAGCTATTGCTGGCGTTCCTCGCTGTTGAAAGATATTAACCCTGAAACGTGAAAGCCCGGTGATACTATATGCAAGGTCCATCTCATTGGATTTCTCAAACTTTTCCTTCTGCCGTGCGTTCATCATAGAGAGGGCTATATTTTGCATATCTTCGTCTGAGACTTTGGGGGCATCCTTTACGAAAATCAACTTTCCATCCACTCTAAAAACCGGACTGCAATTAACCTTGAGATGCACGTCGGAAGCCCCCGCTCTAAGTGCTCCCTTGAGGATATCATCAATATTTATCTCCGCCATCTAACCCTCCTCGGATCTCATCTCCTTCATAAGACCCCGCTTTGAGAGAATTTCCTCTCTAATCTTTCCCATAATCTCAGGGTGTTCCTTTAAGAACACCCTCGTGTTCTCTCTTCCCTGCCCAAGCCTCTCGCCATTATATGAGAACCATGCCCCGCTTTTTTCTATTGTTTTTAAACTAGAACCGAGATCAATCAACTCCCCTTCTTGAGAGACGCCAGTACCAAAAAGAATGTCAAACTCGGCCTCTTTAAAGGGAGGAGACACCTTGTTCTTTACCACCTTTGCCCTCACCCTGTTTCCCGAAATCTCCTCTCCGTCTTTTACAGAGCCAATCCTTCTTATATCAATTCTCACAGAGGCGTAAAACTTGAGTGCCGTCCCTCCGGTTGTAGTTTCAGGGTTCATATAAGAAGGAACCCCAATCTTCATCCGCGTCTGATTTACAAAAATCACAATCGTTTTGGATTTGCTAACGGTAGCCGTGATTTTCCTCAGTGCCTGAGACATAAGCCTTGCCTGAAGCCCAACGTGAGCGTCGCCCATCTCGCCCTCGATTTCCACCCTTGGAGTGAGCGCCGCAACCGAATCCAAAACTATCACATCCACTGCGCCGCTTCTTACAAGCGTATCAACGATCTCAAGCGCCTGCTCCCCGAAATCGGGCTGTGAGATAAGGAGGTCATCCACTCTGACGCCGAGTCTCCGGGCATAGCTTAAATCAAGCGCATGCTCTGCATCAATAAATGCGGCAATGCCGCCCAGTTTTTGGGATTCGGCTATTGCATGAAGGGCGAGCGTGGTTTTTCCCGAAGCCTCAGGGCCAAAGATCTCCACAATTCTTCCCCTAGGAAGACCCCCGACGCCGAGGGCAATATCCAATCCTATTGAACCTGTGGGGATTACGGAAATCTCAGGGACTGGGGTTTCGGTGCCAAGGCGCATAATCGCGCCCTTGCCAAACTGCTTCTCTATGGAAGATACGGCAAGCTCTATCGCTTTTTCCTTATTTACCTCTTTAGAAGAACCGTCTTTTGACATAGCGTTCTACACCCTTGAATTTTTGAATTATACACCCTTTAGAATAAATTTCCTAATTCGATCGAGAGCCACCTCTGAGGAGATGAGTTTTATCTCCTCCCTTGTGCCTTTAAATTGAAACCTTCGAGAACTCACCCCTTTTTCGTGAGAAATTCCTATGAAAACTGTTCCTACGGGCTTCGCCTCCGTGCCACCACCCGGCCCAGCAATACCGGATATTGCAATACCTATGTCTGAGTGGGCAAGTTTTCTTATACCCTCGGCCATTGCCTCAACCACCTCTGCGCTTACAGCCCCTACGGATTCTATTAACTCTTTTGGCACTTCGAGGATCTCGATTTTGGATTCGTTGCTATATGAGACGATTCCTCTTTCAAAGTAATTTGAGCTTCCTGGAACATTTGTGATTCTATTGGAGACAAGCCCTCCAGTGCAGGACTCGGCAATAGCAATAGTGAGTTTTTTTTGAGAGAGGAGCTTTCCAACGACCTCCTCAAGTGTCGCTTCATCATTGGAAAACACGTACTCACTCAATCTTGAAGCGATTTCTTCTACAGTCCGCGAAACCAATTTTTCTGCCTCATCCTCAGTATCCGCGTATCCGGAGATCCTTATATGAACCTCCGGGAAATGGGGTCTGTACCCGATTCTTATCCCTTCTCTTTCAATACCATGAATCCTCTCTGCAACCTCCGATTCTCTTAGGCCAAATGTCTTTATCATACGCGTTTTATATTTTTTTCTCTCTGTGCTTCTTCGCTCCAATTCAGGAATCACATACTCTTCAATCATAGCTTTAAATTCTTTCGGGACCCCGGGGAGAAAGAAAAATATTATGCCCTCTTTTTCAAACTGAAATCCGGGAGCGGTGCCCCAGAAGTTTTTGAGAATTTTTGACCCCTGCGGAACGTAAGCCTGCTTTTTATTTATCTCTGAGAATCTATATCCGCGCTCGTTGAACCTATTCTCTATCATATCAAGCGCAACACTGTTAAGCTCAAGCGGAACGCCGAAGAAACGCGAGGCAACCGCCGCCGTCAAATCATCGGATGTGGGGCCTAAACCCCCTGAGACAATTACGGCCTGCGCCCTTTTCGTGGCAGTTCTGAATGCCTCGGTAATATTCTCTTCATCATCCCCTACAGTTGTATGAAACCTGAGCTCAAAGCCAAGACCCACCAGTTTCTCCGCCGCCCAGTGAAAGTTGGTATCAAGCGTCACGCCGCCCATTATCTCATCGCCTGTCGTTATTATTTCTACTTTCATTTAAATAACTCCCTAATGGAGTTTCTCACACATTCTCTCACAATAGGAGAGGGAATGTGCGAAGTACCCTTCTAATTTAAAATTTTCCGCACTAATGATGTTTAAATACCAACAAGATTTGAACAACAGTCAAAAATACTAAAACAACAGTCAAAATTATCAAAATGTAATTTAAACGAGTGGTGCTTTTATTAAAATTCCTGAGTTCGACTATTAACCTGCGTGTCATCTCAGTTTGCACTTGTTGCCTAGTCGCCTGAGCACTCATACCAGTATCAGGAGTCCAACCTATGTTAGAAGCAGTCTCATAAATAGGATTTGAGCAAGATCAATATACATGCCAGATATACAAAGCCAACAAAGTTCTCTACATGATACTCATGACGTATAATCAATCGCCTGTAGTTCTGCAAC
>JBLNAE010000251.1:0-13587 GCA_050259195.1 Ignavibacteriales bacterium | reverse complement strand
GAGTTCATTTTACCGTATAATGCAGTCCGTTATGCAGACAACCCAGACGAGGTATTGCTTGAATTCCTGCAGAGTACGTATGAAGCGGCTGCGAACCGGGGAAACTGGGACCGGGCTGCGTTGGAGCGAATAACAATGAGTTAATCCTTTTACTTATTGAATAGATAAAGCTGTTTAGTTTTACCTTTGAGTCGGTTATTTCTACAGGATAATTTCCGATGATGTTTGGTGGTTTAAACTAAAAATTAAGGAGGAACAAACCACGAGTTCAAAGATCCTCAGAAAGAAAGGAATTTCACATGAGCGTTGAAGAAAACTTGCCGTTAATGAAAACGTTAGATGACGCGTGGAATGCTCAGGACTGGGATACGTTCAACAAACGTCATACTGAGAATGTCGCCGTGTACTGGCCTGGTCAACCAGAGCCAACAAGGGGACGACACGATCATAAAGCCGAAGCAATTGAGTTCTTCAAGACCTTCCCTGACAATCATATCGAGAATGACCCCTATATAGTGGCTTTTGGTCAGGGCGATTGGACCTGCACCATAGCAAGATTCATTGGCACGATAAAGGTCACGACGGCAAAATGACCCCATCCACAAACAAAAAATTTGAAATCGAATTTTGCACTGTCGCCCATTGGAAGAATGGCGAGATTATTGAGGAGAAGCTCTTCTACGACTTAGTAGGGATGATGAGGCAGATTGGTATGATGTGAGGAAAGTCGTGGTGCGCTAACTTGGGATACCGGAACCCAGCGAATTGAGGGCTTGATACGCGACCTTAATTCAACTTGTAGGTGAAAGAAGGTCAAAGATGGAATGCTTGTCGAGGAGTCACCCTACTACGCTGGGGATGATGGCGAACTCGGTTTGCTACCAACATGAATAAAAGCGACAGAACTGATGTAGAAATCTTCCGCCCGATTGACCCACAGGTTCGCATCGGGCATGTGCATCTCAAAGTCGCCAACCTGCAACGAGCGCTCGATTTCTACTGTGGCGTGTTGGGTTTTGAGCTGACTCAACGCTACGGCGTGGGCGCGGCGTTCATATCGGCGGGTGGCTATCACCATCACATTGCTCTGAACACTTGGGAAAGTCTTGGCGGTTCACCCCCGCCCCCTGGTACAACGGGGCTTTATCATCTCGCCATCTTGTATCCAACTCGCGTTGCGCTCGCCGACGTTTTGCGACGATTAATAACCGCTGGCATACCACTCGAGGGTGCAAGCGACCACGGCGTAAGTGAATCCCTTTACCTGCGCGACCCAGACGGCAACGGAGTGGAGTTGTATTGGGATCGCCCGCAAGAGATGTGGCCGCGCAACTCCGATGGTGGTTTGGCGATGTTCACACGACGGCTCGACCTCGAAGGTTTACTCGATGAAGCCGCGGCGGGAACTCGGACGGGGCACCTCTCACAGCCAGAGGGCGAACCACAAGACCCGTAGTCACCACGAGGAAGCAGTGCTAGTTTTATGGCGTGAAATGTATTTTCGTGAATAAATTAGGACAATACTTTTTTTAAGGGGGTCAACTTATGAAGAAAGAAGGACGTAAAAATCAGAACATAGGTAATAAAGCAAAGCCACTCGTTAACCAGCGTGCCGTGGAGATCCAGCCGTACGGAATGATCGTGAAACTACCGATTGCTCTATCTGAGAAAGTCTGTGCCAAGAGCGTCGAGAACCTGAATCAACTCTTGGCCGATACTATAACGCTCCGTGACCTCTACAAGAAGCACCACTGGCAGGTGGCTGGGCACACTTTCTACCAACTTCATCTTTTGTTCGATAAGCACTACAAAGAGCAAAATGAGCTGGTAGATGCCATAGCCGAGCGTATTCAGACGCTGGGCGGTATCAGTATTGCGATGGCACACGATGTTGCAGAAATGACCATGATTCCCCGACCGCCACGGGGACGCGAAGAGGTTCCTGTCCAGATCTCGCGTCTACTTCATGCTCATGAGATGATCCTATTAGAGGCTCAAACAATGGCCAAGCAAGCAGATAATGACGGCGATGACGGTACAAACGACCTTCTAGTCAGCGACGTTATCCGTACAAATGAACTGCAGGTATGGTTTTTGTCGGAACACGCAGTTGATATTCCCGTTGTTCGAGCAGATTAGAGAGCTAAGTTCGGGTTCCTGCATAATATTAGGATAAATATTATTAGACAAAACAAATAAAAAGCTGAAGGGAGAGATAATTAAGATGCGAGCTCTTCGTTTCGAACGGACGGGTTCTCTTTCGGAGCTTAAACTGGATGACATTCCGAGGCCAATTCCAAAGATGGGTGAGGTGCTCATCCATGTCAGGGCTGCGGCGATTAATCCTAGCGATGTAAAGAATGTTCTCAGCAGGATGCATCAAACTACACTACCTAGAACACCTGGTCGTGACTTTGCTGGTGAGGTGGTTGAAGGCTCTAACCGACTGATCGGGCAGGAGGTTTTTGGAACCGGGGGAGATTTGGGATTCACACGGGATGGTACACATGCGGAATACGTCGTAGTGCCAGAAGAAGCAATTTTGCCTAAGCCAAAATCCGTCTCATCGGAGCAAGCCTCCGCTCTGGGTCTTGTCTATATGACTGCTTGGTCGGCCCTTATCACCGCAGCACAGCTAGTATATGGTGAAACCGTTTTGATACTTGGTGTTACTGGCGGGGTAGGTTCTGCCGCAGCACGTATTGCGAGTTCGAAAGGCGCGAGGGTTCTCGGAGCTATTCGTCGTGAATCGGAAAAAGCTGCTGCATCTGATCTGCCGGTTGATATTATCATCAATCTTGAGAAAGAAACATTACCTGAGGCGGTCCTCAGAGCAACCAATGGTCGAGGCGCAGATGTTGTTCTCGATGTAGTTGGTGGGCCGATGTTTGAGAAATGCTTACAGTGTCTTGCCCATCATGGGAGACAGGTGGCCATTGCTTCGACAGGCGATCCTCGCGTAAGTTTCGACCTTGTCGATTTTTATCATCGCGAAGGACGACTTTTGGGAGTCGATACTCTCAAGCTAACGTTTGCCAAAAGCGCAAGAATCCTTGAGCGGATAATCCCAGGGATTAAGGCGGGGTTCTTTAAACCTTCACCTATCGAAACTTGCTCCCTTGATGATGCAATTATGGCTTATGAGAAGATTAACAGTGGTGAGGTGAAAAAGAGGCTTGTGATCGTTACTTAAGACCAAATCTAAAAACCCGAATTCTGTAGAGGAAAATCCTTAATACAGAAAGGTTTGTTCAATTGATAAAAAGGTATAGAAATATTGTATTTCAAGCTGGAGGCGCAGGTAGGGGACCATTTCTTTTTTTATGGAAAAAGGCAATGGAGAGAAAATCTTGCTTGAAAGGATTGTTCCTTGTGTGAAATTAAAAAAGGTTTTTGCCGAAGTTGAAACAGGAAGGGTTATGTATGGTCACTTGGAGGTGAGTTATGAAAATGCTGCACGAAGTTCTAAAGGAAGCACAACATAGTGGAGTTGCAGTCGGTCATTTTAATATTTCGGACCTCGTCGCCCTGAAGGCAATTATTACCTCTGCACGTGAATTGAATGTACCAGTGTTAGTTGGTGTTTCTGAGGGCGAGCGAGAGTTTATGGGAGTGCGCCAGGTTGCTGCGCTGGTCAAGAGTATTCGTGACGAGTACGACTACCCAATTTTTTTGAATGCGGACCACACTCATTCATTAGCTAAAGCAGAGGAAGCTGCAAAAGCTGGTTTTGATGAGATTCTCTTCGATGGTTCAGCATTGCCTTTTGAGGAGAATATACAGCAGACAAAAAGAGCCGTCGAAGCCATAAAGTCTATTAACTCATCTATTGTCGTAGAGAGAGAGATAGGCTATATTGGGACTTCTTCTGAGATTCTCGAGAAAGCTCCTGAAGGTTCAGATACCCTTACGACATCCGAGGAGGCAAAACAGTTTGTGAAGGCTACGGGTATTGATGTGCTTGCTCCCGCTGTAGGGAATATGCACGGACTGCTCCAAAGCATGGTTCGTGGGGAAGCCGAGAAGAGACTGGATATAAGAAGGATTGTGGATATCAAAAAAGCTACAGGGGCACTTATGACGCTCCATGGAGCATCTGGAACAAACGATGAAGATCTCAAGAAGGCGATCAAGGCAGGTATTAACGTTATTCATATCAATACGGAGATACGTCTTGCCTGGAGGCGAGGAATTGAGGCTGCGCTTGCTCGGGAACCAAACGCGGTTGCCCCTTATAAGATCCTGCCGGGAGCACTCGAGGCTGTGAAAAAGGTAGTTCAGGCACGATTGGAGTTATTCAATTCTAGGTAAAATGTTGAGGGACTTTATACTACTTCAAATGCTTTCGACACTATCGGCAGGCCTGTTTGCTGGGGCAGCGGTCTATATCAACCTAGTGGAGCATCCTGCCAGAATGGAATGTGGTGCTGGCTTGGCTGTCACGCAGTTCGCACCTAGCTACCGAAGAGCTGCTATTTTGCAGGGAGCATTGGCAACAATCGGATTCTTAAGCGCAGCCGCAGCTTGGCTGAGAGGTTCGTCTTTCTGGTGGCTGATTGGGGGCATTGTTCTCGTCTTAGTTATTCCTTTTACCCTCGTCGTTGTTTTCCCCACAAATAAGCATCTATTGGATCCCTCTCTGGATAGAAATTCTGAGTTAACGTCGAAGCTTCTTCTTCGGTGGGGAAGATTACACGCGGTGAGAAGTGTGCTGGGCTTGATCTCATTCTTGATCTTTATCTTCTTGCTTGAGCGTAATGCGCTGAGATAGTTCAATCAATGCCGCGCCTAATACTTATAAGGTCGCGGATGTTATAGATTGAACCATTCCCTCTCTCAGTTAGTCCTTTGTATTTGCAGTATCATTTTTTAAAGATCACTCAGGACCATTCCGACTGCCCCTTATCCCATTCCTCCAATTTTTGTGATTATCGGAAACCCAGTTACCTTACCTACTACAGGTGCGTTGATAAAGAATTATTCTCTGTGAAATAATATGAAGCGTTGGGGCATGCAATATCAGAGATAAAGGGTAATACTGTGACATCAGCAGTAGAAGAAAACAAGAACATCGTTCGTCGCTACTACGATGACCTGTGGAACAAGTGGGACTTGGTCGCTATAACTGAACTTATCTCAGCCGATATAACCTTTCGCGGCTCTCTTGGCATTACAGCGCAAGGCCATGAAGGCTTCAAGAATTACGTGAACATGGTTCGCGCAGCATTTCCTGATTTCCACAATAAGATTGAAGAGTTGATTGCAGAAGGAAGCACGGTTGTCGCACGCCTTACATACACTGGCACGCATCAAGGAGAATTGTTCGGTATTCCAGCAACTGGCAAAGGAGTGACCTATTCAGGCGTAGCAATTTTTCTCATTGTGGATGGCAAGATTAAAAATGGCTGGGTTCTTGGTGATGCGATGGGGTTAAAGAGACAACTGGAAGCGGGTTAATTAAGTTGAGCAAGTCGTATATCTGACTTTATTTCAAATTACAGATGCTGTACCAAACATTGGTGGTAAGTCAGTTTGAAGTGCGCTGCGGCTTTTTGATACCGAGCTTACGCATCCGAGACCGAAGGGTGCCGGGATTAAGACCTAAAACCAGAGCGGCGCCACGCCTTCCGTCAATCACCCAGTCAGTTTTTTCGAGTGCGTGAAGTATGTGTGAGCGTTCCATATCCTCGAGCTTCTCCAAGCTTGAACCCTGTAAAGCAGCCTCATAAGGTCTTATGTCGAGTAAATCATCTACCTTCAAGGTAGATCCCTGCATAAGTATGACAGCCCGCTCGATTATATTCTCCAGCTCCCTTACATTACCCGGCCAGTGATAGGACAGCAGGGAATCCATAGTCTTCTTAGGAATTACCTCAACCTTCTTTCCCAGTTTGGTAGAATATTTTGCAGTAAAATAATTCACCAGAAGCTCAATATCTTCCTTTCGTTCCCGAATGGGAGAGATTAGAATAGGAAAGACACTTAGTCTGTAGTAAAGGTCTGGCCGGAAATTCCCTTCCTCAACCGCCTTTTTCAAATCCCTATTTGTGGCAGCTATAACCCTCACATTAACCTTAATGGTTTGAGAACCGCCCACCCGCTCAAACTCCCCTTCTTGAAGGACACGCAAGAGTTCAACCTGAGTATCCTGGTGCAATTCGCCAACCTCATCCAAAAAAATCGTGCTGCCGTTTGCCAGCTCAAAACGCCCGACTCTACGCTGAATGGCCCCGGTAAAAGCCCCTTTCTCATGACCGAAGAGTTCACTCTCTACAAGTCCTGCCGCAATTGCTCCGCAGTTGACCTTTACAAGCGGCCTGTCCTTCCGTGGGCTGAGGTTGTGAATAGCACGGGCTATGAGTTCCTTCCCTGTTCCAGTCTCGCCTTGAACTAAAACAGTGGCATCAGTAGGCGCTACCTGCTCCACTTTGCGAAGTACATTCTTAAGCACTTGACTCTGACCTATGATCTCTTCAAAGTTGTGTTCAGTTCTTATCTCTTCCCGCAGATAGACATTCTCAGCCTGGAGCCGGTTCTTCAGTTGTTCCACCTCTGATAATGCTTTTCGCAACACCTCAGCCTGCTTTGCATTATTGATCGCTACCTCTATTTGTTGTGCCACGATTTCCAGCAGCTTTAATTCCTCTTCATCAAATGCATTCTTTTGTAATGAATTTATACTTATAGCACCTATCGGCTTGCCTTCAAAGCATATGGGCATAGACACATAGCTCTTTGTTCCTATTTCCTTTCCAGCAGGACCAATAACCGTATCCTCATCTACATCTGCACAATACCTTAACTTTCCATCAATTATTGCCTTCCACGTAAAACCCCTTCCATATGGAATAGTTCTTACCCTTTCAATATACCAATTAGGATAGCCCCTGTAGGCTTTGAGGATTATTTCTTTACCTTCTACCATGTAGATTGAGACATTGTCTGCTCTCTCTATATTCTTGCTCATTGCCTCAACAGCGTTTTCAAAAACCTCCTGAAGATTAATTGAGCTGTGGACATCCCTTGTCACAGTACTAATGATTGTCTCGTATCTATTCTTTTTAGATAACTGCGCAAAACTCTCTTTAAGGGTCTCTTCTGCGCGCTTGCGCTCTGTAATATCGCGGGAAATACAGACCACTCGAATCTCGCCTGTCGTCCTCCGAAACGGCGTACACACGCCCTCAAACCATCGCCATTCTCCATTTTTATGTAACAACCTAAATATTCCACGTGAAGAGGAGAAGGTATTCACCGTTCTCGTGAATTCAGCATTAAAAACAGCCAGGTCATCAGGATGAACGGTCTCATTGTTTTCAAAAATTCTTCTGCCTATGCCTTCATGAGGATCATAACCTAATACATCCTTATAGTTTGGGCTGAAGTATAACCATCGTGCATCACTACTTGCTTCGGATATGAGATCGTATGCATTTTCAATTAGAGTACGGTACCTTTCTTCGCTATCCCGCAGCGCCTCTTCGGTACGCCTGCGCTCGGTGATGTCATGCACAAAGGCATTGAAGACATAAGTTTCTCCTAACCGAAGAGGAGAAATTGTCAACTCCACGTGAAACTCGTGTCCATCTCGGTGTAGAGCCGTAATCTCGATTCGCTTGTTCAACATTGGGCCTTCACCTGTTGACAGAAAGTATTCAAGACCCCGTTTATACGCTTCCCGGTATTGCGGAGGGATGATTGTCTCAGTCAAAGGCCGTCCAATTGCTTCTTCACGGAACCAGCCAAATGTGGTCTCGGCTTGGCGGTTCCAATCTGTGATCAAACCATCGGTATTAATGGCGACGAAGGCATCATATGCCGTGTCAATGACCAATCGAGTTCGTTCCTCACTCGCTCGCAGCCTCTCCTCAATCCGCTTGCGCTCGGTAACATCACGAAAGCTCCACACTCTTCCCACAATTTTTTCCCCAATTCGCTGAGACTGGGAATAACGCTCAAATATCCTGCCGTCTTTAAATTCTAGGACATCGTAGCTTTCCGCCTCCGGTTGGCCGTACAACTCTTTTACTTTTTCGAGAAAGGCTTCAGGGTTTTTTAATTGATCGAGGACGAATTCCAGTGCTTGACTGTCTTCCAGTGATTCTAAAATGGAATCGGGAATATTCCACATGTCTATAAATTTTCGATTAAAGCGAACTATTTTCCCTTCACTACTGACTACAAGAATTCCGTCGGCGGTTGATTCCAGGGTTGCACCTAGAAGGGAAATAGAGTTCTCCAGTTCTTTCACAATGTCGGGAGTAATCATGTCAGCAAAAGAACAGTTAATAATTTGTTTAATTCTCTTAAATATTGTATCAGTTGAGCCTATAGGGTCAAGAAATAAAAAATATTTTTGTCGTGATATTTCACGGCAGTCGTGATATTTCTCAGAATAGCTTGATAGAGTGGCAGATAGAACAAAAGTAAAAGTAATAAAAATGCTGCAATTTAAGCTAATTAGACACTAAACCAAGTGGCTTTGCTATTTTGGCACATCATTTGCCTCATGGTAAACGGTAAGAGGAGATTACAATGGCTGCAATTCCATATATAGAAAATAACCATCCATCGGTTGATGTAAAAGCAATATACAAATGGATACAGGAAAAATTAGGTATAGACCACAATCACAGATCTATAAAGTCTAAGTATAAGGAAGAGAAAATAAATCAAAATAGGTACAGCCCAAGGTATATTGCAGAACTCCTACCGGGAAAGGATCATAATGGAAAGGCGTTCTTTCACTTCAGCAATATGAGTGATTACATTACCCTCTCATATAATGGACAGCTAAATGTAAGGGGCGGAGAAGAAGACCTCTTTAGAGCTTGGGGAAGCTCGGAATTCAAGAATCTATCACCCCACGCTGTATTTCAGGATCTTGAAAAAGAGATAGTAAAGATCAATATCCCTGTATCGGGGAGGGATTATTCTTTTGATTCATACAGCGATTTTATAAGCTGGCTTACATATAAAGGTGATAAAAATTAGGTTCTGTGATTAAAAGCTAAACAACTATGTGGAGAAGTTTACTTAAACCGTAAATAAGAAGAAAAAAATGAGTAGAACCAACAAAACGGATGAAAAAGCTAGGTGGATTGGACAAGAATCGCAGCTTTTTTGCCTAATCGGAAATAAAGCTGCTGTCGTACCTGATTCTTTGCCGGGAATATATTCAGATTACAATGGGGTATTAAAGCATAAAGAGTTGTCTGATGAGGTGCTGGTGAGAAGCTTCTTGGAAGACCAGAGTGAAGAGGCCTTTAATGAGATTGTAAATCGGTATGGAGATAAGATCTATAGGACTGCGCTAAGGATTACTCATAACCACAGTGATGCAGAGGATGTTCTGCAAGAGGTGTTCATCACCCTTATAGAAAAACTTGATACATTTCATGAGGAGTCTAAATTCTCAACATGGCTCTATAGAGTAGCAGCAAATGCGAGCTTTATGCATCTGAGAGCTGAAAAAAAGAAGAAGAATGAAGTGAGTCTTGAGGATTATGTTTCATATGGTGAAGATGGGGCATTCACAGGAGTTCAAGTGAAAGACTGGAGCGATAAACCTGATGAGGTGCTCCTCAACAAAGAAGTGACGGAAATAATAGAGAGGGCAATAGACGAGCTTCCTATAGCCTATGGCATTGTTTTCCATCTAAGGGATGTGGAAGGACTGACAAATCATGAGATAGCAGAAATATTGGGGCTTTCTCTCCCAAATATTAAATCTAGGATTCACAGGGCAAGGCTTTTTCTAAGAGACAAGCTTTCGGATTATAAGGAATCAAATACAACAACTTCATTAAGAGAAGGTGCATAAAATCAGTTCATTTTCTGCCACATTCTTTACACCAATAGTTATGTAAAAAGAATCAAGCAACTAATCAGGAGAAGAAATGACATAGATGTTTAGAACTACAGAGATTTCTGAAGATGAGAAAACAGTTACTTTGAGGTTGGACGGAAAGCTGGTTCATGCATGGGTATCGAATTTAGAAATGCTATGTCTGCATTATAAAGATGAAAAGAATAAAACCGTTGTATTAGATTTCTCAGGGGTGAATTTTATAGATAATGAAGGACTGAGAATGTTGGAGAATATAAAGGATGAAAAAGTAAAAATAATTAACTGTTCTTTATTTATTCAGAAACTCTTACACAAATTGCTAATCAACAATAAGGATTAGAAAAAATACAAATTTTTTGCGTGATATTTCTCATACGTTTTAGAGTAAGAAAAGAACTTGAAACTGCTGTCCCAATTTACACTGCAATCCTTGACCTCAAGAGACAATGTGACACATTATGGAAAAGGCAATCGGAAATAAAATTTCGTTTCACATAATGAAAAAAGTTCATGCATAAAATGAGATTATGTACTAGACCAGGAGGGCATTATGAGCAAAACATTTGTGCTTATCCACGGGACATGGCATGGCGGCTGGGCCTGGCAAGCAGTCATTCGCCAGCTTGAGGCCAGGGGCCACCGTGCATATGCCCCAACGCTTACTGGTCATGGCTCGGGAGATAAGCGTGCTGGGATTACACACCAGGACTGCGTCGACTCTGTCGTCTCTTACATCAGACAACATGACTTGCAAGACGTGATCCTAGTCGGTCATAGCTTTGGCGGGACGGTGGTCAGCAAGGTGGTGGAATACCTTCCCAGTCGGATCAAGCGGCTGATATTCTTAGATGCCTTTGTCCTGGACGATAACGAGAGCGTCTACGATAACCTGCCAGATGCCTTGATACAGTTACTCAATCAGCTTGCACAATCAAGCCTGGATAACACAACCCTGCTTCCCTGGGAAGTCTGGCGAGACCATTTCATCCAGGATGCCTCGGAAGAGGTAGCACGGGCACTCTGGGAGCAACTGGCTCCTTCTCCAAATCAACCCAATTTGGAGAAACTGAGTCTCAAGACTTTTTACTCGCTCAATATCCCTAAGAGCTACATCGCCTCTCGCCAGGATCTCACGTTGCCGCCAGGCTGCTTTCATCCGCGGATGTCATCGCGCCTTGGCGCATTCAAGTTCGTTGAGATGGATGGCAGCCATGAGGTCATGTTTACACGTCCTACCGAGTTATCAGACAAGATTATCGGAGCAAGCTCGGAATGAGGTGAAACCATAAGGAATGTATCCCCGTATAAAGGAGGAGAACGCAATACGTATTGATATCCACACGCACTTTGAGTGCCTTTGATAAAGCTCACCAGAACGCAGTCAGGCGAGCTTCATGGAACAAGGCCTGCCACGCCGCCAATGCCGCCAGCGGAATAGCGGGGGCATACACATGGTTGATAGAACGTGGCTTCAATTATTCAACACTATTAAATTCAAAATGACCCACTACCACCTACCATTGAGTTTGAGCCTGTTGTGATAAACATGCGGATTTTTGAAATTATCTGTTGTTGCATGAACTCAGATAGTGGGAACTAAATTGATTTATCTTTGTTAGCATTTTAATTCTGTATCTTCTTCCTCACCTCCAAACACCCAAATGGAATAACACTCAATATAGGTGAGGTTAGAAGCTGCATCCAGCCATCCATACAGCCTGCCTCATCCCCATTGCCTTGTAATAAAAACCATCGGAGTTGCTTTTCCAGATATGAGTTGCCAACCACAACACATTTCTCAGGTGTCCCGAAGACAGTAGCTACATAATACATTATAGATATCAATATTCCCTTTGAATAATATTCTTTTTAATGTGCTTCAGCCCAATTTCTGCCTGTTCCAATGTCGACTCGGAGCGGCACCTTGAGTTTCCACGCCCTCTTCATCTCCTTTTTTATCATTCTTGAGACCTCTTCAATCTCGCTCTCGTGTATTTCAAACAAAAGCTCGTCATGGAGCTGAAGAATCATTCTGGACTTAAACCCATTTAGTTGGTCATGGATTCTGATCATCGCTATCTTTATTATGTCTGCGGCAGAACGTTGAATGGGGGTATTTATTGCGCTCACCAAATCTCCTTGTTGTTCTGTCCTTGGATTTGAGCTCTGGAATCGGGCCGTGCCATCCTAGGATAGTTACGGCGTATCCTTATCTTACAGCCTCAGAAACTAGATACTGTAAAGCCATGTCCGAATACTCCTCCCCTTGAAATAGAAATTCGCCTATTTCCTCCCTCTCCAAGTGATCACAAGCTGTGCAATGCCAGGGTGTTAATCTCCTTTTTTCAAAAGCTTTAAGCTCGTTACAGGATGAAGCTCCCTCCAGTTCCTATGGTTTTTATCTTCCACCCAGACACCTTCAACCTCTACTATACTATTTAGTCCCATACCATTAAAGATCCCCTCACACCTAGCCCTGCCATTAGGAACGATCTCGCAATGCAAACCTCCCTTCATCTTCCTTACGTTAACCGGATTTGTTAAATATTTATATTCTTCATCGGGCAATACATCAAAGGTCAGGTCCCTATCTCTTGCCCTGTGCTTTAGTATCAGCATCCCTATACATTTTTTAATAGGGGTTTCCTTATCCATAATCCTTAACCTACTAGGACAGTCAACCCCCTTCAGTATCTCTCCCCGAGGGTCATCTAAATTGGATCTCCAACATTGAGGTTCTCTCACATTTCTCGCAATTCTTACAACATCACTTCTCATTGCAGAGAACAAACTCGGTGTCTGATCTCTATTTCCTGATTTATATTCCACGTTTTCTTCATCTTCATGAGAAGTTATAATCAAGACAAATAGCAAAAATGGGATAATCATTAAAAGGTATAATAGCTTTTGTCTCACTTCACTCCCTTGGCTGATGGAATGTTCTTAGATTGTAATTTTACCTTCTTGAATGAAGATAGTTTGGACATCCTCAAGCCTTCTAACCTCCTCTGAAACCCGCACTTCCCTTATCTCCTCAATCCTGGCTGCTTGCTCCCTGGCTAAGCCTTCCTTTCTCAGTCTTTATCACAAGCTCTATATACCTCCCTTCCCAACAGCCTATGATGTCCAGGATCCCACGCATACCAATCCCACCGAGTATTTTTTGAATTAACTATCAGGGACCCAGGCGAAATAGTCCATTATAAGCTTTGAAGTTCTTTCTCCTTCATCATTGGCACATCCTAAAAAGGTATTTCTTCATCGAGATTAAACGCGCCGTCTTCAATCGGCGCGCATTGCTCGGCCATGATTTCTCTATGCATTTCCCTTCATTTTCGTTATAAGCTCCTCTAGTCCCTCGGAAATGGGTCTAAACCCTGGACAGCTTTCTACTATCCCTAGAGACAATATAGAAAAATCCTTATTCTTTCTCTGCCGTTTCTTATACTTTGAGAGAGCAGGAATTCAACCCTGCCCTCTCCATACTTCACAGTTATAAAGGTATAACTGTTTCAACACGAGAATAGGTATTTCCATCTAAGCCTTCCTCGTGCTTTACTACTATTTGACAGTCAAGTCCTATGAGTGTTTCAAGGTCAAAGCCTTGTACTTCTTCTTTGGTAAGCGTTCTACCAAGGATACCTTCCACGATCTTCCTAAGCTTGGATTTTCGTGTTAGAGTATTACCAGCTTCAGTAAACACTCTAATTGGCATCCCGTCATCCCAGGCTCTGCCA
>JBLNAE010000250.1:0-2851 GCA_050259195.1 Ignavibacteriales bacterium | reverse complement strand
GCCTTACTACAGGCATAG
The DNA here is from genome assembly GCA_050259195.1 of Ignavibacteriales bacterium. Lineage (GTDB taxonomy): Bacteria > Desulfobacterota_D > UBA1144 > Nemesobacterales > CSP1-2 > PSLL01. The sequence goes on along the minus strand of JBLNAE010000250.1, from coordinate 2,833 downwards.
ACTGAAATTTCTTTAATGCCCTCTCATAGGCCTCTACCGTAACCCCAGCCGCTTCAGCCTTATCCTTTATGGTTGCATTCCAGTATTTGGGGCTTGCCTCTATATCAAATATGGGTTTATATTGTGCTGATATTCTCCACCTGACTTTCTGTGCAAGCCTTATTCCGCTATAGACGCTCCTTTGTAATGATCTGGGTTTATACGGATCTATCTCATATCCCATATAATTCTCCTTGCTCTTTCATTTTTGCTATGATTTCACTTAATCCCTCGGATATTGGTTTAAGCCCCGGACAACTTTCTATCTTTGCCTCTAGCTTCTTTTTAAAAGCAGCACACCAAAGCCCATTAAATTCATATCGCTCAATATCATCTCTCACGGGCAACAGATGATTACAGCCCTTACAAACCCCTTCCAGCACTGCCTTGGCCTTGTGGTCTTCCTCGGTGTACCACGAGGGAGTGTTATCATGTTTTTCTTTTAAGCACTCTTTAAGCTGTGCCTCAAGCGCCATTACCCTTTCCTCTAAAGCTCTGGTACCTTTGCCGAGAACTTTACCCCGGCTTATTAGCCTTTTGCCCTTCTCAATTTGCTCTTCCAGATTCATAGCTAAGATTCTCCAGCTTCATCTAGAAATCCCTCAGCCTCCTCATCCCATAACTCTGAATCCCTATCGTCCGGTATGTCCTCGAAGTGGTTATCTGTATCGTCGTGAGGCTTATTTTCGTGCTTATTATCACTAGGGGGGTAGTTTTCGGGAGACTCGTCAAATTCTTCAATACTTTCCGAGCGAAACTTAGCGAAAAGTGCGTAAAATTGCTTAACCACATCTGAACGAAATAAAGAGACTCGATTGCTCTTTTCGTCCTTCTGCTTTATTACAATCCCTAACTTACTCAGATCCTCTATCAATCGCCAAAAGTGTTGGCTCTTCTCGTAATACCCCAGTTTGCGAGCTAGATCCGTAGCAAAAATGCTCTCTTCCGGGATTGCCTCTAAAATCTCCTTTTTGAGAGAAGGGACATTATCCAAAGTAAGTTTCAACAAATAATGAATGTGTAAACTAGATGGAGTAGTTATCCCATCGACAATACACATTCCTTTTAACAGTCCTTTTAATTGTTTTGCTACACGCATGGGCGCCTCTTGAAATGGTTTCACTAAAATATCATCTCTATGGTATGAATCCCTTACGATAACAGCACGGCTTTTAGCTATGAACTTGGCGCAGATCTTGACTATTTCTAGATGCTCTTTGTCGAATGTGATTTTTTGATTCAACGTGGTATGCAGACGTTTAAGTAAGAATTCGGCTACTAGAATTTTTAAAGAATCTCTAACTGAATTTATTGAGTTGGATTGATCCGATAGAGCCTTATCTAAGGCAAATTCTTCATTATCTGTTGTTACGTCACAAATCCGGCACATCAAAAATCTCTCACCTAAAACCTTAAATGCCTCACCGTACTTTTCGATAATCGGTGTGCAAGCCCCTACTATTCCTATTTTGCCTTTCCAATTTATCACTACGCCATTACCAAAGGTTTTAAAATAACTTCCGTCGTAGATCTCCCTTAACTGTGAGAATATCTCTCCTCTTTCCATGGGGTTTAATTCCAGAATGGTTGTCACATCTTTAAGGAAAAGAAATCCGAATGCTCCGATACGCTTTAACAATGAAGCCTGCGGATTGTTACGCTCCCCGGATGCAAGGGTCTTAGACGTAATACTCGATATATTCCAAGCAAAAGGGCTGTTGCTCAAACTCTGAACAATTTCGGTTTTTGCGGATGATGGAGGAGCCACTATGAGCATCCACAGCGGATCGTCCTCAAAAAAGTTAGCCACGACACTGGAGAGAGCTATTCTCAAGGCATATTTAGTATCCGAGGTAATGTGTAAAAACTTCTTTGCTTGCTCTAATATAGAGCCAAGTGCAATACAGCGTTTTTGATACTTATCTTCTTGAGAAGACAAGAAATTTTGAAGGGTCTCCCGAAAATTACCCCCCCATGCACTATCATTACTTTTTGGATCGTTCTTATCTCCATTTTTATGTTTTGATCTATGAGGGTTATTTTTAGGGAGACTCATTCCCACTTGGTCAGCTAAGAATTTAACAGCTTCTTTAAAAGATAAGTCTTTAATTTTCTGGATCAGAGAGATAGCATCATATCCATTCCCCGTATGATAATCCTTAGCAGCTCCTATATCATCCCATACTATAAAAGAAGGACGCTTGTCGTCGGTTTGGCACAAGCGACAGTGAAACGCCCAATATTTTTCTTTATCCTCTCCAGTCCATCCTAAAGCAAGTAAAATCTGGGAGAGAATAATTCTCGATTTAAGCTCTTTAATAAATTCCGTCCACTCTTCGGAGTAAGGCGAATTAAACCTTTTCTCCAAAGTCTCTTTATCTTTCTCGGCTCTTATCTCCTCTGCCAGCTCGAAAACCTTATTAACGTCCAATGGATCGGAGTCTCTATTAATCTCAAGGAAGCATGTCTGAACATTCCTTTCATGGTTATAGGAGCCAATAAGCCTTTGAAGGGCCGGAACATCAAACTTGGATGAGTCAGCACCAATAGAATTTATAATTCTTCCTGTTTTAGTGTTCTTCTCTATTAAGGCTCCATGTTTTCCTAAAATTAGCTTTAGTGCTTCTCCAAAAGGCTTTTGCTCCTCTCTTCCCAACTCGCGCGATAACCTGATGCCTACTTCGCCACCACCACCAGTGTATCCTGTATATAAAGGTTTACCCTGATAAATAGGACTGATCCGGGAGAGGAAAGTATTAATATGTACTCCTGTACTTTTTCCTTCGGTATAGAC
>JBLNAE010000249.1:0-3663 GCA_050259195.1 Ignavibacteriales bacterium | reverse complement strand
CCACTGGGTAAAACGGCTGTGAGCAGATGTTCTTTGACAAAGATAACGATTCTGACAAATCGGAGGAATCGGCTGCCGTTGGTTATGGTGTCCGACTCCTGCCTGTTCGTCGGAGTCGTATACGATTGACTCCTCCTAAAATCCCAAAGGGTCGTAAAATCTTTGTGGGTTGTTAAGATTCAGTTTGTTGGTAGCTGGTCATAGTATCGTCTTAAACCAACTTGCCCAGAGAGCAGGCTCAAAGGGCATGGGTGCCAGTCAATGCGCCCTAAAGTCTCAGCCTTATGGGTTAGAGACAAGCCCCTGACTTTTAGTCATGGGGTAGTTGACTCATTTCTCATGGTAGCAGGCAAAGGAAACCTTCCCTATGATAGACTGAGATATTACTTAGACTTTTGACGCGCCCTCTGGATTAGAGGCTGCAGTTTGTCGGCTAAATGCGGTGAAAGCTTTATTGCCTCGTTAAATTCCTCTACAGCTTTTTTGTAGTATTCTTTGGCTCCCCTAAAATCACTTGTCGCTCCCACGCCAGCCGGATGTTCAACCTTTATCTCCTTGCCAATACCTATCGTGTAACAGGCGTCTCCCATTGCGGCGTGCGCTTCTGCTGAACTCGGATTTATTCTGAGAGCCTCCTCTAGCTCGCGCATTGCGCCTTCATAAAAACCGCTTTTTACATAAAGCCCACCTAGTCTAATGTGCGCATCAATATAATTTGGGTCTACCTTGATAGCTTCCTGGTACTTATTCATTGCTTCTTCCATAGTTTCAAAATCGTCGTCGCCCTGCATTCTACTCTCACAAATCCTTCCGAGATAATAATGCGCCTGTTTGTGCCCTGGGTTTAGTCTGAGGAGTTTTCTAAGTTCATCCTCTGCCCTTTCATAATTCCCACTATCGTAAAATTGAACGCCGGAATTGAAAAGCGAGATAGAATCATCAACCGGCTGAACCTTCACAGGTTCTTTGATCTTTTCCTCGTTTTTCTTTCCGAATACAGAATCAAGTATTCCCATCAATCATCCTCCACAACTATTTGCTACTGAGAGCACAGGAAGAAGATGTTAAGATCAAGAGAGAATATCAATCAGTCTCTCTTAATGCTCTTCTCCGTATCCCCTAGGCTCTCTGTGTTAGTGTTTTATTTGGCAAAATGTTCACTCTTCATTTAGACCCCTTCCGAGGTTGACCTTGTGGCTTTGGTGTCTGAGATAATTCTTGCGACGTGGACTCTTGCTCCACTTTCGGGCTTGGGGAGCTTTGTGATGTAGGAGGGATTGGAGGTTGCTTTTTTTGAGGGGGAACCACTAACTCCTGCTCTTTAGGCGGAGGTCCTGATTCTTCTATTACTGAAGAGCTTATGCCCTTTGCGGAGAAATATCCGAGAGAAAGTGATGTGATTATAAAGACAACCGCAAGAACTCTCGTGATTTTAGTAAGAAAGGGAACCGCACCGCTTGCTCCAAAAATTGATTGACTTGATCCACCGAATATTGTTCCCAGGTCGTCGCCCTTTCCCGGCTGAAGCAGAACCGTGACAATAAGAAGGATACTTACAATGATGTGAATTGCCTTTACAGCTATTAACATTATACCCAATTTGGCCTATTCTCCTGCTAATTGAACTATTTTTGCGAAAGATTCCGCTTTGAGGCTCGCTCCACCTACTAATGCACCATCTATGTCAGGTGGGGAAAGCAACCCCTTTATATTTTCGGGAGTCACGCTTCCCCCATAGAGAATCCTTATTCCATCGGCGAGCCCGCCAAAAGTGCCCTTTAATATCCCTCGAATGAATCCATGAACCTCGGCAGCCTCTTCCGGGGTGGCATTCTTTCCGGTTCCGATTGCCCATACAGGCTCATAGGCGATTGCGATTTTATCAGGGTTATCCAGACTCAGGTCTTTGAGCCCGTTTTCTATCTGGCTCTCTATCACCCTCATTGTCTTTCCCCTTTCCCGCTCTTCAAGGGTTTCCCCCACACAGACTATCGGAATGAGTCCAGAACTGAGCGAAGCTCTGACCTTCTTGCGCACCATATCATCGGTTTCGCCTAAGATGCCTCTTCTTTCCGAATGCCCAGTAATCACCCAACTGCATCCGGCGTCAATAAGCATATACGGAGAAATCTCGCCTGTAAATGCTCCTGATGTTTCCCAGAAAACGTCCTGAGCGCCAAAGTGTATGTCAGTGCCGCGAACTACCCCATATACAGCCTCAAGTGATGTGTATGGAGGAGCTATTACAACGTCCACACCGCTCGATCTAATAAGCCCGGAGAGCCTTCGGGCAAGCTCCGTCGCTTCTTGTCTTAACATATTCATCTTCCAATTTCCAACGATGAGCCTTCTTCTCATTTAGATTTCATCTCCAGAGCCTCAAGCGCAGGAAGTCTCCTTTTCCCAACAAATTCCAACCCCGCCTTGCCGCCTGTAGAGAGATGCGTAATCGCACCTGCAAAACCCGCTTTTTTAATCGCCAGAACCGTATCCCATCCCAAGGCGACGCTAAAAGCACCCGAGGCACCTACGGCTCCGGCCACCGCCTTTGTGCCTTCTCTAAAGTCCTCTTTCTCGTAAATGCCAAGAGGCCCATTCCAAAAGATAGTTTTTGCCCTTGAGAGCCTCAGAGCAAAATCGTCCCTCGTTTTTAGTCCAATGTCTACCGCTATTTCATCCCTAGAAAATACCCCAGTAGGAGTTGTAAGTGGAGCAGAGTAGTTATTTAAATCCCCCCTTATAACTATAAGGTCTTGAGGAAGAACCACTCTAACGCCTCGCGCGCTCGCAGAGGAAATAAACTTTGACACGCTATATAGAGCAATTTCATCTATGGCAGATTTTCCTGTCTCCTTTCCGAGAGCCTTGAGGAACGTATTAGACACCGCTCCTCCGATTAGAATTGCATCTACCTTGTCTAAAAGGCTCTCCATAATCGGAATCTTCTCTTCTGCACTCCGGCCGCCAAATACAGCCACATAAGGACGCTCAGGATTTTCGATCAGCCGGGTTAGATTTTCAGTCTCATTTTTAAAACCAAGCCCCACACATGCGGTCTCGGCGAAATCCAATATACCGACAACCGAGGCATGAGACCTGTGAGAGACCGAGAATGCCTCATTTACGTAAACGTCGGCTACCTGAGCAAGTCTCCTTGCAAACTTGGGGTCGTTTTCTTCTTCTCCCTTATGGAACCTCAGATTTTCAAGAAGCATAATGCCGCCCGGAGCGAGGTCTCCCGCGATTTTCTTTACCACGTCCCCTACACAGTCTTCGGGAAAGAATATTTCGCGTTTGAGAATCTCTGAGAGCCTTCTCCCCACAGGCTCAAGCGTGAATTTGGGCTTTAATTTTCCACCCGGCCTTCCAAGGTGAGAGGCTATTATTACTCTTGCCTTTTCTTTGAACGCATATTCGATCGTAGGCAGAGCGGCAAAGATTTTCGTATCATCCGCGATTTGGCCATTAACAATTGGAACGTTGAAGTCAACCCTTATAAAAGCCCTTTTTTCTTTTACATCTATCTCGTCTATGGAAATTAAATTCATAGATTTTTCATGGCGTGGAAACTCCGTTCTTTAGAGGGGAGAGAAAACGCCATCCATCTCCTTTTTCTTGAATCTTTCCTATATGTGTATATACTATCTATGTGCTTACAAGAAC
>JBLNAE010000248.1:0-6274 GCA_050259195.1 Ignavibacteriales bacterium | reverse complement strand
TAAAAGAGAGTAACAGGGATTTTCCCCTGATAGTGAGAAAACCCCCGTAAAATCAGGCTTATACTTAACTTCTGCTTTTCAGAGTTTTACGCTGTGATACTGTCAAAATTGAATTTGAAATGCAGGCGCATTCCGCCCCTCTTGGGCTTATGTTTTACGGGATTTGGGGTAGCGATCAAAGAGGGAGGGAGTTAGGGAACCGCACCCGAAAGCTCTTTCCGCCCGAATACAGAGGAGATTTGTTTGTAGCGTTTCATGGCTCATGGAACCGTTCAATACCAACCGGATACAAGGTTGTCCGAATAAAGATGAAGGATGGCAAACCCGAAGGGATAGAAGACTTCGCCACAGGATGGCTCAAGGGATCGAGAGCATGGGGACGACCCGTTGATGTGTTAGTTGGGCCAGATGGAGGTCTCTATGTCTCAGATGATATGGGCGGGTTTATTTACAGGGTTACGTTGAGTAAATAATTCCTTAATTACATCTAGGTAACAACCGTCCGCGCCGCTTCAATCACCCCCGCCGACGCTTGAAATATCCCTCCAGGATTTCCGGCTATTATAGCCGTGCCAAGCCCCACAAGAGCCGCAGCTACATTAATCCCCTTTCTAATATTATCCAGCACCTTAAGCGAGTGGTTTGCATTATTTGTGGCATCTTGAATTCCTTGAACCGAGTCGGCGATTTGTTCAGCCGTTCCTTTAATTGCCTGGGCAGTTAATTTATCTGCGGCATCGAGTAGTTTTCCTACCGCCTCATTGATCTCATCAATATCTATCTTCCTGTGAAAGCTCTTTTCTCTTTGCCATCAACAGCCGATTTAACTGGTCTACCGTATCCTGTAAAGCATCCCTGGTTTGTCTTATCTGATCCGGGGGTTAAGTCAGGCATAGTCTCAGTCACCTCCATTCTTATGTTTTATCAATGCATCACTTGGCAAAAGCCTCTTTTATGCTGTTTATAAGCGGTATCAACTGCTTGGCATAATCCTGGATTAATGGTATGAGTGCTTCGGAATTTAGCTGGTTTTTGTTTTTATAAAGCTCTCCGTGGGTCTCGGAGATCTTCTTGAGTACCATTTTGTAGTCCTCGACCGCCTTTCGCTTTGATTCTATAATCTCCATCTCACGCTTTGTCCTAAATAATCTCTCATCCATTTCACGCTCTTGAATCCTCCCTTTATTTTCGGGTTTCTCGCCCTCTATAACCAAATTCACCTGGACATTACGAACCTGTTGCTCTTCACCTCTTAGCACCGCCTGATAATCTCCGGAAACAGCAATTAGGCCGTCTATCAAATTTTCAAGGTATGGATTAGCCGTCTCGATAGTCTCCTTGAGTTTTTTCTGCCTGTATCCTCTGACTGCAGCATTGGATAAGAACCTTGCCAGTTCCGATACTGCCGTGACCTTCGGCCCTTCAAAAGGCTTATCGCCGCCTATGTTTATTCCTCTAAGGCTGGCCTCAAGCGCATCTATTTCTGACGTAAAGGTCACGGCCTCATCCGAGGCAAGCTGACCGATCGCCTGCGCGTAGCCTTTAAGGACACCGTTAGCCGCCGTAATTCCGTTGAGACTCTCTTTCAACGCATCACATCGCAAGGGCAAGTTTGAGTTGAATACTTATAAACACAGATAAACAAGAATAAAGAATAGCCTGATTTGACAGGCCGTTTCTCGCTTGCTATGTTCATGTTGTTTATATGGGTTATCCCACTTTTATAGTAGAATATAAAGTCGGTTGCTACCAAAATGGCTACCACTTTTCATTAGTAGCAAAAATAAATAGGCTAGGCGGTCCCGCTAAGAATCACCTAGCCTAAAGGAGATTCAAAGTACGAGTAAAATAAACCATAGAAAGAAAAAATCAAATTTAGCAAAGCGCAAGAAAAAAACGGTCCCTACAGGGCTTTTTACCGAAAATGATCTGAGATTAATCAAGGAGTCAACAGAGCTTTGGTATCAAACCACGATGGAGGACCTAAAAAAAGAGCGTCCTTCCTCCAATTTTTCAAAATTTGAGTCCCTCGAAGATTGGGAGAATTATGAAAAGTATCTTAATTATCAGGACAAGAAAGCTCCCTACATAGAAGTAAACGAGTGTTTGAAAAAATTCGTGAAAGACCGCGATCTTGACTATTTACTTGATATAGTTGGTCTCCTTTGGGTTGATGCCTTCGGATGCCCTCCTTTTGTCCGCGTCCTATCTATACTTAGGGAAAAGTATGCTTCGGCTACAAGGTATCATACTAAGAAAAGCAAAGAGGTAACGGCAATAAAGAAATTCGCTCAAGACATTGGCGAGGCCCTACTTGATAGAGCAAGGTTCAATAAACTTGATAAAGTTGAGCTCTTACTTGATGGACTTAAAGATAGGCATCATACACTGGAGGGAGCGAGGGACTACATACGAGCGAAATCCGCAGGGCATTTAAAAAAGCTTAGACATCGTGATAAGGAAGAAGTGTTAGAGCATGATCGTAAATTACTAAAACAGACCCAATGTAGGCTAGAACAAGAACGCTCTAAGGGGAACTTAGCAAATCCTAAGCGGATAAAAGAGTTAGAAAGAGAAGTAAAACGATTAGACTCTAACATTTTAAAGCATGAGAAAGAAGAGAATGAAGCTCATAAAGAAGCTGCAAGAAGAACTATTGCTGAGCTATATAAGGAAACAGGTGTCGAAATAGGTCTTAGAAACCTTTGGAGTATTACTACCAAAAAGCCTGGGCGACCAAAACTACTAGATTTGAAGTAGCTAAGGCAAGTATTTTATCCCATTCTTACTTATTCCCATTAATTTCCTACCACTAATTTTTCGCAAAATCCGATTTCCCTTTTTTGCGAAAATTGCCAAATATCATTCAGGTAGTCTAAAAAAAAGTAAATATAAATCTATAAGGAGGTAGACGCATGAATATCAATGAGGAAAAAGAAAAAGAATTCGTGAGTTTGGAAACTTTATGTGAGAAATTTTCTGACATTCCGTTGAATACTGCGAGGATTTACGCTTCACAAGGAAAACTGCCCGGAGTTGTGCCAATGGGAACGCGTGTATATGTGCATCTGCCCACGTTTAGGGCTGCAATGCTGAAGCGCATACGTAAACCAAAGAATGGGGACGAAAATGGTAAATAAAATTGCCCGTGGCGTTAGGAGCGCATACACGGGCAGGAGCGACAGACGATGAAAGATTATAAAATGTATGTTATCAGTTTTCAATCTTCAAGAAAAATTCCCCAAAACCCAACTGAAACAAATTTCAACATTCCACTAAAGCCAGCCATGCGAGACAAGCTCCAGGCCATAGCGGAAGCGGAAGGGACTAATCCTACTTGTTTAGGTGTATTGACAATGGCTCACCTAATTAATTTAAAGTGGGACTGGGAAAAAGGTAAACCGAGAAGTAGAGGTGTTTCATGACTAAACAGTTTGACGATTGGGACATAAAGGATTTAGCTGACTCGGGACTTACACCCGAAAATTTTACAGTGGACCCACTAAGGAGTGAAGCGGAGCTGGAAGCGCGTTTGGGCTTTACTTCTATCGGTAATATTTCCATTATAGACATAGGAGGCTATTGGATTCCTTACCCCAACGTTCCTAAATACTACCGGCTGAAGCTTAGAGAAAAAATCGGAGATGCTAAGTATCTCTCTCCAAAAGACAAAGGCAATCACGCTTATATACTTCCAGAGGTTCAAGAGATAGCCAAAGACTATAAACCTGATAGGGCACTATTTTTACTGAAGGCGAAAAGAAGGCCGCTAAAGCCACTCTTGAGGGATTCCCAACCATCGGATTGAGCGGAGTATGGAATTTCAAGGATTCTGAGAATGATCTTTTGGCCGAACTTGCGGAGCTAAATTTAAGAAACCGCAAGTGCTATATCTGTTTTGATTCCGATATTTCTCATAAATTTCAAGTGCGGCATGCTGAGCTTAGGTTGGCTGTAGCAATTATCAACCGTGGCGGAATTCCATTATCTGTGAGGCTACCCAATGGATCAAATTAATAAAACTGGATTAGACGATTTCCTTGTAGGACCTAACGGCAGAGAAAAATTTCAGGAGTTATTAGCCGAAGCCAGGCCTACAATTGAGCTTCAGCTTGAAGAAGATACGCCCACAGAGCTACTCGTTAAGGAAATTTCAAGAATTCAATCTGAAATCGAAAAGGATAAATGGGTTAAGTCAATCTCGGAAAAGCGGGGAATATCTCAAAGAGCTATAAATAAAGATTTAAAAAATACGAGCCGAGAGAAGACCATGAGTTGCTTGATAAGAAATATACTGCGTATTTCCCCAAACTGGTTGACCTGGTAGAAGATGAAGCCGGAAACGTTGCCTTTCTGGTAAAAGAGGGTGAGGAGTTAGTAATTAAATCCAGCGCCGTAATTGACGGTGAGGCTTTCTATGCTCCAATGCGTGAGCAATTACCGTTTAAATTCCTTCCCCGATGTGTTGAGGTCTTAAAGTACTACACCAAAGACACAGACCAGAAACTTTTTACTGACCTTATCGTGTACCTTAAGCTGGTTTCAGAACTGCCAGACGACAAGCTTTATAAGTTAATAGCGACGTGGCTACTACACACTTATTTACTTGAAGCGTTTGAATACTCCCCTTATATCTGGCTTTTTGCTATCCCTGAAAGAGGTAAGACCCGAACAGGGAAAGGGGTTATTTATGTCGCTTATAGAGGGGTTCACGTAGAAACTGTTAATGATGCCCGGCTTATAAGATTAGCTTCCGATTGCAAGGCTACTCCTTTCATTGACGCTATGGACTTGTGGAAGAAAGCAGAGAAAGCCGGTAGTGAAGATTTCTTCTTACAGAGATATGAGCGCGGGGCTTCCATTCTTAGAGTAAAGTTCTCAGAGCGTGGAGCTTTTGAGGATACCGTCTATTACAACATTTTTGGAGCTACTTTTGTAGCCACAAACGAGGGCGTTCATCCTGCATTAGAAAGCAGAGCAATTTTAATCACTATGAAAGAGGCGTCTAGGGAATTCGGGGAGATCCCACTAGACCTAGCGTTATCTCTTAAAGAAAGACTAGTAGCTTTTCGGGGTAGGCATTTAGGGAAAGAACTCCCAAAAGTTGATAAGCCTGCTAAGAGCAGGCTGGGAGACATCCTTAAGCCTCTTATGCAAATGATTTTTTTGGTAAGCCCGGAGAGTAAGCAAGATTTTAGGAAACTAATCATAGAACTTGATAAAGACCGGAAAACGCAAAAGAGCGATTCACAAGAGGCCCGGACTATATCTATTATAGCTGAACTTAAGAGTAAGGTTGAGGAAGGCTTGTTGAGTATCCAAAGCATCTTGAACCGCTATAACGAGGGCGTAGATGATAGATATAGAACCACAAACCAGCGTCTAGGATGGCGGCTTAAAGCATTAGAATTTACGAAAAGACGACAGAAAGAGGGAATGTTTATTGAGTTTGACCACAAACTCTTGGAAGAGCTTCTAGTAAAATTTGGACTCAAAGAAGAACCGAAAGTATCTACAGGTATACCCTTGGAACATCTACATGATTTACATGATCTACACCCGACCAATAACGACAAGGGTTTTAGCGGTGAAGATGTTGGTGTAGATGTTGGGAAAACTCAAACATCTACACTAAATCTACACTCACAAAACCCGCATAGACAGGCGCTAAGTGTAAATGGTGAAGATGGTGAAGATGTTTCCAAGGGTGTAAAAGGAAGCAATAATTTCTCTGGTTCTGGTTATGAGATCGAAAAAATCACCTATGGCACTGGGGATGTGGTTTATCAGGTGGCAAAGGTAGGAGAGGACGGAAAGCCTACGTTCAACATCATCACCCCGGATTTACCAGAGTTTGAGGCTATACGGAGAGAGTATGAGCAACGCACAAGATAAGGCCCAAGTTGTTAAGGGTAAGTGTCTAACGTGCTTTTACCTTACCTTCAGGAATGAGGGAGAGGTCTTTGTCTGTGCAAAGTATAACTTTGAGCCAAAAGGAGCGGTAGACAGCTGTCCAGGGTTTAGGCCTATTGCCGAGGGATTAGTGGAGCTTGTAGAAATAATGAAGACTAAGGGAGAGCTACCAGAGTGGGTATAAGGCGCCTAAGACCACGTATTGTGCAGACTAAAATGTAACCGAAAGGGTATTGGTTGTGCAATTTAAAAAAGTAACAGAAATAAAGAGGCAAGATAAGGCAAGGAGTCATATTTTACTCTATCTTACTTCTTATTATGGACATGCACTCAAGAAATCAGTATCTAAAACAATTAAGGA
>JBLNAE010000247.1:0-2763 GCA_050259195.1 Ignavibacteriales bacterium | reverse complement strand
CTCTTTCTTCAACCCCAATACGCAAGAGGTTTTTCGGGGTTCCTATATTCTAAGCTGCCGACCCTAAAGTCTATTAGATCTTTCTAGTTAAACCTGTCTTCATGCTTTCAACTTTGATTACCCATTGTTCAATAAGCTGATGCAAAGTATCGCTTGTACTTTCCTCGCGATACTCACATAACTCCCTAAACCGCTCCCACAACTCGCGTTGGACTGTAAACCCTGCATTTAGCATATCACACCTCTGTTTCTCTTTTGGCATATTTCATCCCCTGATGTTATTTTACAACATCTGAGGCAAGTATCTTGTTGAATATTTAATGGGTTTACGCACGTCCCTCAGACAATCGTTCCTCAGGGAGTCCCTGTAGGATGTTCCCTCTGACTGGCCGGGAGAAGAATGTGTGCTAATCGGATTAGAAGACAATGGCTCACGGAGATTCCATGGCATAAGTGATAGAATTCTGGCGAGCAAACAGTAGCCAACAAGAACCATAGCGGATGTTCCTATGAGCTGAATCCAATACAAGAATCGAAGCGGTTCCCACAGCCCGCATACCAGTAGAACCATATACCTACCCCAAACGTACCTGCACCGGAAATGCACTCATACTCCTTTTTAGCACAGCAAAGTGCCCTACCTGAACCGTGCACAAAGAGATGGCAAGGTAAAAGCCCACAGCCCAGCCTGCCAAACCTGCGGCAATCAGTCCAACAGTGATTAATCAATACCACCAACTGATTTTACGATACATCATCTATTCACTTCCTCGTTCACTATTAAATATTTGGTCTTAAAAGAATCGTTTCTATATCTCTTACAACGAGCTCTGGCTGAAGAAAAGCCAGGTTATAAATCTCTCTTATCCTATTTTTGTCATCAATAAGGTAAACTCTCATTACATGATCAATGGTTCCATCGTCAAGTTTCTTTGTCCAGATGTCATAATCTGACAGAACTTTTTCGGTCTTTTCCTTTGTCCCTCTGAGAAACAGCCAGCCATTACTGTCCGCGTTAAATCCATTAGCATACTTTTTTAGTTGTTCCAAGTTATCACGCTCTGGGTCAAGAGTTATTGAAATAATCTTAACCTCCTCCCTGAGCAATCCCTCTTTTATTAGAATCTCTTGAAGTTTGGAAAGCTTTCCTAAGGTAATTGGGCAGGAATTGGGGCAGGAGGTATAAATGAAATTTACAATTTTAATCTTCTCCTTCAGGTTCTTGAGACTCACTCTTTCTCCACTACGATCAACAAACACAAAATCTGGCGCAGGATTAATTACCGCGAGTTGATAGGTACTACCACTTGGCTCGACTCGAGTTTGTTTCTCTTCATTGTGCATGTGTTGTCCTTCATGCGCACTGCCTTCGATAAATGACAAGATAATTACTATAATCACTGAGATAATAATTTCGGTAAAATTTTTGATGCCTAAACTCATATTTAACCCTCCCTTTTTTGTCTTTTCTGTGTTTTCTCCTTCCTACACAATTAACTGAGTTCCCTCACCCACTTGTAATAGGGAATAAGAGGGATAACCGTGCTGATTATCCCTCCTACATTCGTAGTCTAAATCAATTCAGCAGCATATCGTGTGGGCGAGCGGGACCGGTTGGAAACTTTGTGAAATCCACGTTAAAAAACGGATCAATACTCATCTTTCCATCAGGACCGATTCTGATAAGCCGAATCCAGAAATTTTCAGCCCCATAGTCAATGGTACTTAAAAACGAGTTTGTAACATACATCCGCTTTCCATCATAAGGGACATGCATCATGTTCGGGTGAAGCCCGGGATAAATGGTATCGTGAAGTTTAGGTTTTGCGGGATCGCTTATGTCCCAGGCCTGAAGCTCATTCGTGCCAAAACAGCTAACGTAGAGATATTTATCATCTATGGACTGACGGAGGTCGGCAGGTAAACACCCTTTTCCTAAATCGGCAACCTTTTTAAACTCGAACGACCCATCCTTCTGATTCCACATCCATATGCTATCTCCGGCAGTAACATTCGTATACCCATAATTTGATCCAGATTTTCTACCCCATCGGACCTCAAGAGGGAGTTTCTCATCGATCTTCGCAACCTGAATGGGTTTCCTCTCTTTAAAATCCCAGACAACTAGGGTACTTCCAAATTGATTCGGGTCGTTCTGACTAAATGGTTTAGAGAAGTTTTTAAGCGGCGTCCAGCTCGAAGTGATCATTCGATTAATCTCGGGCTTAATTGCAACGTCGTACATATACGGAGCATCCTTTGGAAGTGGTATAGTTCTTATGAATTTTCCATCATTTGTAAACTCGGCCAGACCTCCAGGAGCTGTTCCGTCCGCCTTAGAGGTAAACGTAATAAGCATTCTTCCGGGTATAGCATAGAATGTATGAGGTGCAGCAAGTCCGGTGATCTTAGTAGTATTTTCTATAACCTTTACAATCTTTGGATGGGAGGGGTCAGAGGCTACATCAATGATCCAGATACGGCTTGAAAAGAGGCCGCCCGCCCATATGTGGGTTCTGTCATCGGTAAAACCCATGTGATGGGTTTCATTCCCTTTTGAGCCGAGGTCAACGGTGTTTATAATCTTTCCGTAAGTAGGTGAAGCAAGGTCGACGTCAATCACAGCAATAAAGTCATTGTTCTTTGCATCCGCATCCACAGCCATTACATAGAGGTACTTCTCAGGCTTTGTGAGATAGCTAATAAATGGAGAATGACAAACTTCTGCAAAAGCCGAAGCCACTCCAAAAAGCACTAGAGCCA
>JBLNAE010000246.1:0-8149 GCA_050259195.1 Ignavibacteriales bacterium | reverse complement strand
TGCATATCATACCCGAATGTATTTATCGGGCATTCATAAAGATTTAATCAGTTTCTTAATGGAAATGGTATTAGACCTGAAACTTTACACGGTATCATCAAGGATATGAATACAGAGCCTGAGGAGTTCAAAAAGTCGCTATAAAACCGAGATTTACTCCTTCATTTCATACATCATCAAATCCGCCAACGCTTTATGTTCACGGGAGATTGGTAGTATAATTTGTAGCAGAATCCTTTAGGGTTCCATTTAAAAAGATTATTAAGTAAGCAAACGTAGGGGCAGACCCAGGGGTCCGCCCTTAAAAACATACAAAAATAAAAAGGGCAACACAGAGGTTCTCCCTACCTTGTGCTTATTGCCCAACTAAATTTTTCAAAAGAACCATGCGTCAGACAGGGCTTAGGATTGAGATACTCTTTAATGTTCTTTTTCTTACCGCCGTTGCGATGTTTCTTACAGGCATTATTGCCTTTAAGATCACAGAGAATTCCGCCCTCCAGGGAAAGATTGAAGGAGCAAAATCCATTATCGCTGCTTTTGAGTCTCTATACAACAGAGATAGCGATATTCGAAACGAATTCGATTCCTTAAGAGACGTCCTTGAACCGGGCACATGGATTGTAATTTCAGACAGACAAAAAACAAGCACGTTTCATACCGATTCGGACCAGCCAGCAAAAAGTGTTACTGATCCAATCATCCTTGAGGTTATGAAGACAGGAGAAACAATAGTTGATGTCGAGGGAACCAATATGCCGCCCTTTACGTTTTATAAAGGGTTCAAGATTGCTTCCCCATTAAAAAAAGGAGGAAGGCAGGAGGGGGTTATTCTCCTCTATCAGCCCTTGTCTTCGCTTGAGAAAAACATAACCTTAGGCCAGGGACTGATAGCAATCTCGATTATAATGGATTTAATCGTAATTGCACTGTTTGGGTTTTACATACTCTCAAGGCGGGTAATAAAACCCGTTCACGAACTCATAAGGACGACAGAGGACATAGGAAGAGGCAAATTCCCATCTAAGACGGATTTGGGCGGCGTAAAGGAAATAAACCAGTTAAACAGCGCTCTCAAGAAAATGTATGACGAAATTGAGATAAGCAAAACGAAGCTCAAAGGGAACATACAGGCACTTGAAGAATCAAACCAGGCGCTTCTCAGAACTCAAAGGGAGCTTATAGCTTCAGAGAAGCTTGCATCCCTTGGAAAACTCTCCGCGGGAGTTGCGCACGAAATAGGAAATCCGCTCAGTGCTATACGAGGCTACGTCGAGGTGCTAAAGAAGGGCTACATACTGCCGGATAAAGAAAAGACCGAGTTTCTCAATAGCATTGAAAAAGAGATAGAGAGAATAGATAGAATCATACGCACACTTCTTGATTACTCGCGCCCCAGGGGTTTTGAGTTGAAAAGGGTTGATGTAAACGATGTTATAAGAGACGCCGCTGAGATAGTAAAAACCCAAGGGCTGCTCAAAAGCATAGACCTCAAGCTTGAGCTTTCCCCCGGACTTAGCCCCATCGAGGTTGATCCGCATCAACTCTCCCAAGTCTTTATAAATTTAATCCTTAATGCTAAAGACGCTATAGTCCAAAATGGAACGATTACCATATCCTCTTATAAAACCCCAGATGACGGGATTGAAGTTGCGGTAAAGGATAACGGCGCCGGAATTCCGAGAGAGATAATTGATAAAATATTCGATCCATTTTTTACCACAAAGGAGCCTGGGAAAGGAACGGGACTTGGTCTTTCGGTTTCTCAGAGAATAGTCCATTTTTTTGGCGGAAGTATAGACGTAGAGAGCGAGACCGGAAGGGACTCGGTTTTTAAAATAACTTTTCCCGGAGGTAGGCATTCGGCAACGGATTGACACAAATGAAAAGGCTATGATAAACCACGACGATACAATATTATTTGCCATTCCCGCACATATTAAGCTTGTACCTCTATGTTTTAAACGGGTGCGGGAACCCATGTTTACGAATATCCCCGATTAAATCGGGGGTTAAACATTCGGGTATGACAATACCATATTGTAGTGGTTAATCATTGTTACTTGTGTAAATTCGTGTCTAATTAATCAAAGGCTGAAATCATGGCGGCAGAAAGGGTTCTAATAATTGACGATGAAATAGGGGTAAGAAAAACACTCTCTGTTATCCTCAAGATGGAGGGATTTGAGGTAGAATCCGCAGAGTGCGCGCCCTCTGGGTTGAAACTCGTTGATGAGGGAAAGAATTACGATTTTATAATCTGCGACGTTCGTATGCCCGGTATGGATGGGATCCAATTTCTAAATGAGATTAAAAACCGCGACCTAAACCCCATTGTGATAATGATCTCAGCCTACGGAACGGTTGAAACGTCAATCGAGGCTGTAAAACGCGGCGCCGCCGATTATGTAAGCAAACCCATAAGCACGGATGAATTAATTCTCCGCATGCGCATGGCACAAGAGAGAGAAAGGCTCAGACATGAAAATGTTCTTCTGCGTAAAGAACTAAGAAGAAATGAGGGATTTGATGAGATAGTCTTTACGAGCGGGAAAATGGGAAGAGCTATAGATCTCGCAAAAAGGGCATCCCAATACAAAACGACTGTTCTTATAACCGGAGAGAGCGGAACAGGAAAAGAGCTGATAGCGCGTGCAATCCACGCACGAGGCCAGAGAAAAGACGCACCCTTTGTGGCGGTAAACTGTGCTGCTATCCCTGGGGCGCTCCTTGAAAGCGAGCTTTTCGGCTACGCAAGAGGCGCATTTAGCGGCGCAAACCAGACAAAAAGAGGGCTTTTTGAAGAGGCTCATGGTGGGACCCTGTTCCTGGATGAGATTGGAGAATTCCCTTATCCAATTCAATCAAAACTCCTCCGCGCTCTTCAGGAAGAAGAAATAAGACACCTGGGAGATACAAAGACAATTAAAGTGGATGTAAGAATTATTGCGGCAACCTCCCGCGATCTCGCCGGGGACGTAGAGCGCGGCAGCTTCAGAGGCGATTTATTCTATCGGTTAAATGTCTTTCCGATTCACATCCCGCCCCTTAGGGAAAGGAAAGAGGACATACCCATATTAGTTAAACACCTAATAAGAAAACACAATGAGAGATTAAATTCACATATCAAAGAAGTAGTCCCGCAGGTAATGTCCGCGTTTCTCCAACATCCCTGGCACGGAAATGTGAGAGAGCTTGAGAACGTAATAGAGAGGGCTATGATTTTATCGGATTCAGACCTGATTGATAAGGTCGAGATGGAATCAAGTGAGGTGGAGTCTAAAGGGAGTTCCTGGTTCGATTCACTTTTGCTCGATAAAGCCTGGCACAAGGTTGAGAGGGCGTTAATAGAGAAAGCCCTATCCGAAAGCGGCGGAAACCACACGCAGGCCGCAAAACTCCTCGGCATCAGCCGCCGCGCCCTACTCTACAAACTCAAGTACTACGCATATTCGGAGAGAGAGGAAGTATGATTTGCAAAGCTTGTGGAAAACAAGCAGTAATAAAGAGAGTGAGAAAACAAAGCTGGCTTCTCTTTATTACTGCAGACATAGTTGAATAAGGCATCAGACCATACAACTCACAAAAGTAAATGCATAGATTGCAAATGCGCTTGAGTTTGAGGATAGTTTTAGCAGACGTGAGCCGAACTCTCTATTTTTAACTAAATAGTACATCCTGGGTTCGTCAACTACGATGTAGCTCTTTCCTTCATTATCAAATTGTATGTCGTGCCCCGCATCTTCGGGATTTAAATATTTTCCGTCCTGTATTACAAAGACCTTGGAATCGTTTTCTCCGTCGGGACTGATTACGGCATTAACCTCGGATGCGGTGTATTTCAAAACCACACCAGCCGTTTCACTCCCGCCATCTAGGGCTGGCTTCATGTATTCGGGCGTGCTCAACCATTTACCTTCAACATATATCGTATCGTTCTCCATCTTATCCGGCAATCCGTAATCTCCTGCTGCATCCTGATTATAGCCTTCGGGATTGCCAAGATTCCCGCGCTTGTATCCAAAGTAAAGCTCCGGACTCACGCGGTAGCACGAGATTCCCGGAATGTCAGTATCCCTTACAGGCTTCATCAAATCCGGAAGCTCTGTGTTTGGATCAATATCTCTAAGAAGCAGTTGAATCGCACCCTCCGTCTCTATGTAGTTTCCTTCGCCAAAGTGTGCGTATCGAATGTAGCCCCTTTTATCCGCCAGATACTTCGCTGGCCAGTAGCGATTTGCAAACGCATGCCAAATCTCATAGTTGTTATCCATGACTACAGGGTACTCAATTTCAAATTTCTCAATTGCCCTCTTTACATTTTCTTCCGTCTTCGCAAAGAAGAACTCAGGCGCGTGCACGCCTATGATTACCAGACCCTTATCAGAGTACCTCCTGTGCCACCCTTTGACATAGGGCAGCGTCCTTATGCAGTTCACACATGTGTAATCCCAGAAATCAACGAGAATGACCTTTCCTCTAAGCTGTCCTACGCTCAGCTTCTCTGAGTTAACCCACTTTCCGCCAATAAGCTCAGGTATATGGACCCTTTCTTTTTCTACGTACATGAGGTTTCCCCTGTCAATTTAATAAAACCATATTATATTAAAAAAAACACCCGCTCAAGGATTTCTTTTCTTGAGAAGTAGGGCAGGTTTGAAACCCGCCCTCACGACGCCCACTTTCAACAAAAATTAAGAGGAGTTAAAACATCCGGTATGTTATACTAAAAAAGAGGTCAACAAATCATGGGGACGCTATTTAGAATATCAATAAAAAAGATATTAATATTTGCATTCGCTCTAGCATTATTTGGCTGTGTAGGGGCGTCAAAAAGCTCGGTTCAAAATAATGAGCAGGGGATAAATGAAGCCTACTTAGGATGCCTGATGTTTAATAATGATAATAACGGCATACAGAAATGCTCAGACCTGCGATGGGGTGCCGAGGAGGCATTATACAACAATATAAAAACACCATCGAGTACCACTATAAAAGACCTAAAGAAAGCAACTCCTCCAACTACAGGAAAAGAATAGGAAATACAGCAGCCCTCATCCCTTATCAGAATTAGTCGAGGTATAATATCGGTGCGCCTCGAATAATCCTATGAACAAAAATAAACCCGGCTTGCCCCTGCTTACATATGACAAGATTAGTCGAATCCTCCGGGGCAACAATCTACAACCTCCCTCGTATATCCTTTCGCGCTGGCTCTTTTTAAGGCTCCTTGGATTTGTCTATCTCATCGCCTTTCTTTCGTTCTGGATACAGCTCCCTGGTCTTATTGGGAGTAATGGAATTTTACCGGCGGAAGGCTTTCTCAATGTATTAAAAAGCAATCTGGGGGCAAAGGCATACTGGATTGTTCCCACGCTCGCGTGGTTTAACCCCCATGATTGGTTTCTCGAATCTCTCGTCATCGGCGGAACATTTCTCTCGGTACTTCTCATCCTCGGTGTTTTGACTGTGCCCGTACTGGTGCTCCTATGGATTTTTTACTTGTCGCTTGTGAGCGCGGGTCAGGTATTTATGTCATTTCAGTGGGACACATTGCTTTTAGAAGTCGGATTCCTGGCAATTTTTCTTTCTGCTTTTCAGGTGTTGCCCACACTCTCTCGCCAGTCGCCGCCCCGGTCAGTTATATTATGGCTATTCAGATTTCTCTTGTTTCGGCTTATGTTTTCTTCAGGATTCAGAAAGCTCTCAAGCGGGGATCCAACATGGCGCAACTTCACCGCACTAGATTTTCATTACTACACACAGCCGCTTCCTACGCCTGTTGCTTGGTATATGTACCAACTGCCGGAGTGGTTTCATAAATTCTCAGTCGGCTTTATGTTCTTCATCGAGCTTGTAGTCCCTTTCTTTATTTTCGCTCCCCGACGATTTCGCTTTGTAGCAGCCGGCGGGATCGTATTTTTGCAGGTTCTCATCGCCCTCACGGGAAACTACACCTTCTTCAACCTGCTATCTATCACCATGTGCATTCTGCTCTTGGATGACGCGTTTTTGCAAAGATTCCTTCCTAAGAGACTGGGAGAGGCTACAGCCACAAAACAATTACCCGGTGAATCTCGATCAACGTTTTCACTTAAGCAATTGGGAATAGGCATTTTAGCCGGAGTGATCATTTTCCTCGGCAGCATCCAGCTTGCAGGAGTAATTACCAAATACCAGAATTTACCCAGCGTTCTCCAGAAAGCGTTCCTGTGGATTTCTCCTTTGAGGATTGTAAACAATTATGGCCTCTTTGAAGTCATGACCACCTCTCGTCCTGAGATCATCATTGAGGGGAGTGACGATGGCCAAAACTGGCTTGAATATGGATTTAAATATAAACCGGGAGATCTCAAAAAACCTCCACCATGGGTGGCGCCCTATCAGCCCAGGCTCGATTGGCAGATGTGGTTTGCCGCTTTGGGCAGCTATCAAGATAATCCCTGGTTTATAAATCTGATGGTGCGCCTCCTTCAGGGTTCGCCCGACGTCACCAGACTTTTAGAAAGAAATCCTTTCCCCTCTACGCCGCCCAAGTATCTTCGCGCCGTGCTTTACGAATACCATTTCACTGATCTACATACCAGACGCGCTACAGGGGCCTGGTGGCAAAGGGAATCAAAAGGGCTATATCTTCCACCCATTGCTCTGAATCAAGACTAGAATTTAGTTGAACGGTTGAAAATTTTAAGATAAATTGGAGATAGCAAACGATAATGCCTGAGATTTCAGTTCGTGGATTTAAAATAAACTACATCGCCGGAGAAAATTTTGAGAAATCACGTCCCACTATCCTAATGATTCACGGAGCAGGACAGAGCAGCCTCACCTGGGAGTATCAGGTTGACGTTCTTAAAAACCAATCCGGAGTTAATCTCATTATCCTGGACCTTCCGGGTCACGGAAAATCCGAAGGAAGCGGCTGCAAAACCATTGAAGAATACTGCGAATTTATAAAAGACTTCGTACATACGCTTCGTTTAGAGAGGCTCATACTTGTAGGACACTCAATGGGCGGCGGAATAGCGCAGGTCTTTACTATTGATTATCCAGAAATGGTTTATGCGTGCATTCTTGTCGGTACGGGAGCAAAGCTCCGGGTTGCTAAAGAGACACTTGAGAGCGTAAAGAGCAACTACGAAACCTTTTGTAATGTGGCGCCAACTCGCTCTTTTACCCACTCTTCGCCTGAAGAACTCAAGAGGAAATTCGTAGAGGGCCTTCTTAAAACCCCCCAGTCAATCTCACACTGGGATCTATTGGCTTGCGATGAGTTTGATATTATGAATGGGGTTAAAGAAATAAAAGTTCCGACTCTCATCATTTCGGCAACCGAAGACATCTTAACTCCCGTAAAATACGGCGAGTATTTGAATCTCAAAATTCGGAATTCAAAACTCCACGTGATTAAAGGCGCGGGACACTTCATGATGCAGGAAAAACCAGACGAGTTTAATCGGGTTCTCGTTGAGTTTTTGGATTCGATTCTTTGAAAGGTATGCGCTAGAAATCAGCGCGGCTTGCTTAATTGATAGGCAATTTAATCATTGTCCGAAGTTTAGTAACCTTTAAAACTCAGGCTGGAGACATATACAAAATGACTATAATTCAGCAAAAATTATGGAAATACCCTTCTTCGTCTCTGCTCTTTCTTTTCTGGCACGCCTCTTGCAAGTTTCAGATAAAAAACAATATGGAGAAAGAGATGGAAACACAAAGAGCAATCCAAGTAGCAGAAAGGGAGTGGGAAAATATCAGAACCTCTCTTGAGCCATGCGGCGACATAGGAGAATTTGGTTCTAAAAACCACTTGGATATCAGGCTTATACCTGAGGATTCACTTCTGATTAGAAACCTTATAGAAATGGAAAACAAGTTTGGAACCCATAGGTATCTTACACCAGAAGCCGCTTATGTTTTCACTACCCTTGCATCAATGGCCGCAGAAGAACTTGGGCTTACAGGAGAGTTAGCCCAAAACTTTGGCAGTGGATATAGCTTAATTCGAACAGGTTGTTTTAGCTCAAATGGAACAGAAGAGCAGCGCATAAGACAAATGGTCTTTCTCAAACTCTCCTTTCCGCTGGGAGGAGGATTTAACTGGAAATTCCATTCGCCGCTGGTAAAGGCGAGACTTAAGTCTGTATTC
>JBLNAE010000245.1:0-4563 GCA_050259195.1 Ignavibacteriales bacterium | reverse complement strand
TTCTTAAATTTACTGTTTGAATGGATAGAGGTCTTCGATCACTATGATCCGAAGTTCATTTACTATCGTCTGGCCAGGGCTGTTGCTAAGGTCTTTGTTAATTCTGGGTAAAGTCCACAATCATTACGCTTGACGTAACGCATAATTCGAGCTATGATTAGTAATGATCATCAGCTATCGGGATAAGCGCACCAAAGAATTCGCCACCGGGAAACGGATCAAGCCTTTCTCTGGAATCGAACGCCCTGCGCGCCTGAAGCTTGACCGTCTGGAGGCGGCCACAACGCTTAAAGACCTTGCCGCTTTGCCCGGCAACCGTTTTGAAGCGCTGATCGGCGACCGAAAGGGCCAGTACAGCATCCGCATCAATGACCAATGGCGGATTTGCTTTCAATGGCCGGAGGGATCGCCCGGGCCGTCGAACGTGGAAATTGTTGATTATCACTAGGAGGACATTATGGCACAGACCGCTATACACCCAGGGGAGCACCTGGCAGAAGAATTGAAAGAACTTGGCATGAGCGCTGCTGAGCTGGCGCGAAAGATTGACGTGCCAACAAACCGCATCACCGGCATCCTGAACGGGCAGCGGGCCATCACTGGCGATACCGCCTTGCGCCTTGCCCATTTTTTCGGGACAAGCGCGGAGTTTTGGCTCAATCTGCAAAGTCTCTATGAGCTTCGCCTCGCCGAGAAGAAAGCTGGCAAGTCCATTAAGTCCCTGCCGACCTTGAAGCGACTCTCAACGGCGCATGCATAACATAAATAAGGCGCTCGCATCCAAAAGAGAATAGCTACGATCACTAACATATGACAATTATTATGTATTCTTTCTAATAGTTGCCATAAGGTAAGTTATCAGACCTTATTTCAGAGGGTACCCATTTAAGTTTGGGCCAGTTTTCAGTAATATGCACTTGACAACATATGTATTAAAGTACATAATGAATAAGTGAAGTGGGAAGTTGAGTTTCATCCGGCCTTTGACCCGGAATATGACGAGCTAGCCGAGGCCGTGCAGGATGAGCTGCTGGCGCATCTCAAATTGCTTTGAGACATTCGGCCCTCAGCTCGGCAGGCCTCATGCTGACACGCTCAACGGCTCACGTCACGCAAATATGAAGGAATTAAGGTTTGATGCTGCTGATGGTGTCTGGCGCTTCGCTTTCGCCTTCGATCCTAAACGCCGCGCCATCATCCTGTGCGGCGGCGACAAGTCCGGCGTCAGCGAAAAGAAGTTTTACCGTGACCTGATCCGCAAGGCCGACGAACGCTTTGCCGTCCACGTCAACCGCATCAAAAGAGAAAAAGGAAAGGAAGGGAAAAAACCATGAGCACTCTAAAAAAAAGAATGAAAGAACTCAGTTCCGCCCGCCGCAAGAAAGTCGAGGCCCGTGCGGCTCAATTGATTGCCGAGGAAATGACTCGGCAGGAACTCCGGCGGGCCCGGAAGCTCACGCAGGTACGCCTTGCGAAGGCTCTCGGCATCACCCAGGACGGCGTTTCCCGTCTCGAAAAGCGAAGCGACCTCTTGCTTTCCACGTTGCGAGGATATGTCGAGGCCATGGGCGGCACCCTCTCGCTCATCGCTGAGTTTCCCGACCGTAAGCCGGTTGTGCTATGCGGCATTGCCGAAGTTGATCCAGGTCATCCCAAGCCAACCAGCAAGAAGCACGCCCACGCATGACAGGTGAAGCATAACCAGAACCCGCGACCCGGGCTTTTTTAAGGCTTGTCCGCTATCATACGAGCTACCAGCGCCCGGCTGATATTTTCCAATGAAGCGAGGGTGTTTCTCTGCTCAGGGGTTCCCCTCTTTGTGCGAACTAGGTCTTTCGACACTCGGCAGAACAGCGCCGACAATTCGCATTCACTCCGTTTTTGCAATTCAAAGTTTGAGATCAGACGCATGTTTTCCTCCTCTGTTTCAGACCCTCCCAGCGGGGCCTTTCTTGCAGACGCGGACCACATTAACAGAGGAACGGCAGGTCAACAGGCATGTGGGAGCGCTTCAGCGCGGATTGAACGGGCCACCTGATTGATCCTGCGGACGACGGATCATGTGGACCTGGACCCTGAAAGCACCGCGCAGAGAGACCGAACGGCGGGAAATGGCTGTTTTAAACGCAGAGCGAAATCAAGCTTGAAAAGAGAAGGACTGCGATTTCTAGTTTATCCAGATTATTATCAATTCTTTCTAACCGTCAGCATAAGTTTACTTATCGGTCCTTATTTCAGAGGATATCCATTTAAGATCTGTCCAGTTTTAGGTATTATACCAATTTTAATTTCTTATTGTGCATAGCAAGGACTGTCATTGCGAGAACAGCTTTATCAGCCGAAGCAATCCCTTCTTTGAGTTTGCTTCACTCCGTTCGCAATGACAATACATTCTTAATGCACCATTAGTTTGTGTAATTGGTATTATACTGTTGACAGACTTGCATAACTGGCTCAGTCTTGAAGGCGCTGACACATTTTATATATAGATGTCATTGCCATTATCTGTACTCTATCTTCTCAACCTGGTTTGCTCTTATTATGTTCTTAAATTTCAAGAAAAGCGCAGCCCGTTTTTCCTTGCTAAATTTTCCCATAACCCTTACCTGATTTCCTTTGGAAATCAGAAGGTGGCTCTTATAGTAGACTTTTACCTCATTGTGATCGCGATCGTATAATGTAAAGAGTGTGTAAGGAGTGCCGGAGCTTGATGTTGTATAGTGTACTTCCTTTATTTCTCCTTCGACTCTTACCTTCTTGTCATCGTAGTGGCCCGGATCTGATACGAGTTCTCTGATCGGAATTTGCGCATAATCGGTGTAATCTGTATTGGCAAGGGCATAAGCCATAAATAGATGCGTAGTACATCCTATGAGGATGAGAAATAATAGCACCCAAGAACAGAAGATAAGTAATGTAATTTGTTTTAGTTTTATCATTTTTTAACCTCATCCAAGCGTGGAGGCGGATTGCCAAATAGAACCCACGATGGGTATCTCTTGGCAGTATCTGTAAGCTCTCTTAGATTTTCTGTAATCTGCTTTATATTCCAAATGATTTGCTCTACTTCTGGTTGCTGAGAAGAGGTAAATCTACTAAACTCACTTACCGATCTATCAACCCCTGCTACAGTCTTTGGAAATTCACTTGATGCGGTGTTAATGTTTGCCAATGCCTGGGACAGATCCTTAAGGCTCTGTCGCACTTCCTTGCTCTGCATTATTGAATTTAAGTTCTTAGAATTGGTGTTAAGCGACCCTACAAGCCCCCGAATATCCTTAGAGAGGGCAGCAATCTGAGCATCTTCTATTGCCTTGTTGGCGTTTACCAGGATTTGATTCACCTTGTCCGTAATCCCTTCAACATCAATGGTTTCCAGTTTTCTTGTAAAGTTTTCAATAGCCTGAGTTACCACAGCAATGGTGCCCGGAGCCGAAGGGATATACATATACTCAGGTTTCCAATCAATTTTGAGAGGAGGGTATTGTTTGGGGTCTAAGTAAACCAAATTAAGAAAAGCAACGCCAGTTATTCCTGCGGAGTCAAGCTTAAGCCTAAGCCCTTTTTCAATCAATAGCTTGACGGCCTTCCTGTGTTCCTCCTTGGTTGGCATTCTACCCAAGGTTTTCTGTATTCCTATTGCCTTTGGATAAATTTCAGACCTCACTAACACATAATTGTATTCAGTCTTGTAGTGATTAAACACTAAAGAGATTTCCTTTACATTACCGATTTGAACCCCCCGATACTTTACAGGAGCGCCCACCTCAAGGCCCTGCACCGACTGATCAAAATAGGTTTCAATTATGATCTTTGTACGAAAGAACTTACCTGCACCGAAGACTATGATACCTACTACCGTAATAACAAACCCGATAATAACAAATACCCCAATCCTATAATAATGGGCTTTTCTGCTCATCTTTTATACCTCCTTTTATTTAATTTTTGGAGCTTGTATAGAACAGCCTTGCATGACTTTCAAAATGTTTGATATAGCTCTCATTAATCATTTAGTTTTTTGTTTAATCTTCTGATCCTTGAATTCTGAGGTGGGAAAGAGGTCGAGGAGCTTTTGAAACTCACTGGCAAAGCTTCGAATCTCGAACTTCCCTCAGGCTTTTTCCTGGATTTGGCAGAGTCTTACAAGTAGAGCAATCCCTGAACCATCACATAGTTAATTCCCGAAGCGCCTACGATGACCTGCTTGGGCGAGGTGTGCTCGACTGCGAGCATAGCTTCGCGCCATAACTTGCCCGTTGTATTTGAATCAAGACGCCCGTCAATCGTGAGGTTAAGGATCCCCCCTTCCTTTACTTGAGCGTTTATAGATGCAAAGTGTTTATCGTTAAGTGCCTGTCTCATTGCTAAGTAAAAGAACTAGCAACCTAGAAGCTTGTCATCTCCCTCCAGGTTGGCCTGTTTGCGGACTTACCTAGGCGGCTTAGTAGTTTCCCTTTGCAGCTTCCTTAAGTATTAGATTATCAAGTGTAAGTTCTGCTACAGCTCTCTTGAGTCTGGCGTTCTCTCGCTCTAGTTCCTTTAATCTCCTTGCTTGATCTA
>JBLNAE010000244.1:0-11941 GCA_050259195.1 Ignavibacteriales bacterium | reverse complement strand
GATATTCACATTTAACTCAAAATTGTAGCTGAAACTGCGAATGTCAACGTTGGCTGAGCCGAGAACTACAAAGCAGCCATCAACCACGAGCATTTTCGCGTGGAGGATTCCGGGCATATATCTAAATATCTTCACGCCGCTTTTTAAGAGGTCTTCGTAGTAGGAGTATGCAGCAAGCTGCACGAGTCGGTGATCTGACTTAGACGGCAGAAGCAGTTTTACATCTACCCCGCGCCTGGCTGCCAGTTGCAGGGCTACATATTCTGCCTGATCATCGTTTACTTGATACCTAGGAAACCATATTTTCTTAAAATATTCTGTCCCTCAGGGTTTAATACCAACTCGACGAAACCTCTGGCCGATTGGCTCACACGGCTGTCTTTAATCACAGCGATTGGATACAGAATTGGATCATGCAGCCCTCAGGCGCGCGTCCTGCCACAGCCACCTTGCCTTGGGCGATAGAGACATCGGAAGCGTATACGACACCTGCATCCACATCTCCACGCGCCACATAATCAAGCACCTGGCGCACATCTTCTGCTAGTATAAGCTTTAATTGAAGCTCCTCCCAAAGTTTCATGTTGGTGAGCAATTGCTGTGTGTATTGTCCCGCAGGGACGGTTTTCGGATTGCCTATAGCAAGTCTCTTCAAATTCGGATTATCGAGATTATTAAAGGAGTGCACGTTGAGCTGAGAATCGCTTGGGACAACAAGTACTAAAACGTTGCGCGCAAAGTCGTGTCGTGTTTCTTGAATGATCAATCCCTTGGACTCGAGATCGTTCATCTGTTTTTCTCCCGCGCTGGCAAAAACATCCACCGGCGCTCCGCCTTCAATCTGCTTTTGCAGGATGCCCGAAGCACCGAAATTAAAAACAACCTTCGTCCCTGTGAGGGATTCGTAAATACGACCAATATCCTTGAAGGCGTCTTTAAGGCTGACTGCCGCCGAGACAGTTATTTCATCCGGAGCTCCCAGGGCATGAGTTGATAGCTTTACTCCTACAGGACTAAAGATAATGAATAATGCAACAGTAAGTAACACAGAAAACCTATGAGTCGTTCTTGTATACGTTATTAGGGCAGACATAAGGTCTGCCCCTACACCGCTCTGGTATTTGCTCGCCAATTATCAATAAACGTTTTCTCTTCGCATAACATAATTCATCGTATCACACTTGATTACACTTAGATTTCCTGCGGCATAGCCACGTTAATCGTTGCGATGAGTTTTCTTGCCGTTTCTATTGTCTTGCTAGGAAGTTCATTGACACTCTGCATCTGACTTAAATCAGAACGAATCACCTTAGCTACGGAACCTTTGTTAAACTTGATTCCATACTTTTCAAGGGAACGTTCAACACGCTTGCATATTGGACCATTACCGAACAGATCGAGTTTCTCACAACCTACCGAAACTAGTTGCTTTTTGTACACTTCCTGCACCTTCTCAAGGTAAAATTTTTCAGGGAAAATATCCTCGATTGATAACCCTTTATCCTTCATATCAAGACACTCATCAAGAGCTAAGACCCGAGCACGGTTTGATTGATACTTAGCAAGCCACTTCTTAATTAACCTGTCCTCCGCACCCTGGCCCGTCCCGTTTGAGTCTAGAAGGACAACAACGTCAAGCTTCTGTCCTATCATAAACGCCGCAATGTAAACTGCTTCTGATGCACCACCGGCTGAGATGATAAACAGGTCATCCGGTAGACTATCTTTTCCTGCACTCTTCATCAACCTCGATATTTCAGTAAGTAGCCAAAAATCAGCTACACCTTCGACCACCAAGTTACGTTGGGCAACCAGATAGCTGGAACTCCCGCTCATTGCTAATGCAGCCTGCAATATGAGCTTAGCCTCCGGTTGACTTTGTGTGAGATCATCATTAACAATAGTGCCGTTATCCGTCTCGCTCAGCACGCGAATGCGCTCCGGTTTCTGTAAGTCAATCATAAATGGCAAATGTGTTGTGTAGATAAGCGTGTTTTCTCTCGTATAATCCTCCATGCGCTTGAGGAGGTCTCTTTGGGCATCCGGATGCAAATGAAGGCCAGGTTCATCGAGTAGAACCACGCAGTTTTTGAAGGTTTCCTTGCTTTCATACGCAAACATCAGGTCGAATGAGAAAAACCACTGAAATCCCTTTGATCGCTCTTCCAGCCGGATAAGGGATGGGTCACGCTCATCCTTGACGAATGTATAGAACAATTGTCCGTCAGCCCTGAACTGTACTTCATAACGCCGTTGCTTCCATCTGTCAGAGATGGCACGTGTAAGCGTTGCCGAGGCATCGTCAAGGTCGTACTGTCTTTGCTCGCGGTCAGAGAGGTTTGCTTTCTGCACCTCGCCTTCTAGATTCAATCCTGCAAGCTCCATAATGGTCAAGAGGGTTTTATCTTCTTCGGTAAGCTGGTTTCGCTCCTTTCTCTGCTTGACTTGGTCAAGTTGCGCAGTCCCGCTGAAGATATGGTAGTCAGACATATAAATGAACGTCGGAATGTGATTCACTATGTACTCATGAGCCTTCTTTTGAGTGGAAGGAGCGGTTGTGTCAATATCATTTGGATGGAGATTATTGGGGAAAAGACCCGAGGAAAATAGAACCTCTAATCTGCCTGCGTAGTTGCGTGTCACCTCTACTGTATTTTCTGTAATTTTTTGATCAGTCAACTTAGCCAGTTCTTGAATCTCTTCCTCTGAAAGCTCAAATCGAGCGGTACAAACAACATGAGAGTCTTTCCGTTCTTTCCTGCGCCCCCTTGGCCACTCTCTTTCCATAGAATAGGGTTCTGGATTGAATGGATTGAGCTTATGGAGAGCCTTCAACAGCGTTGTCTTACCGGAATCATTCTTGCCAACCAAGACTGTTAATGGATCAACCTCGATCCAACCCGAATCAAGAATGCACTTGTACATCTGAACACGGAACGCTTTTAAGGTCATCAGTCACTTTCTCCTAAGCAATTTATTTTAATACTAAATTTCTACTGTATACAAGATACTTTGAAAGAAAATCATATATTGAGACTAAGTGATCAAAGAATATATCCCAAATCGGGCATTTACGTCTTTCTCTCTACCCTCCACAATTGCAATCTCCTCATCCGTAAGCCCATAGAGTTCATACACCATCCGATCAATCCGCCGTTCGTATTCTTTCACCTTTGCCTGTTCCTGAGAATTGTGGAGATAGTCGTCATCTTCGGTGATGGCAGAGTAGAAGAAAACAGAGAAAATAGTACAAATCGCTAGTATATTTAGTAACCAGGAACACTATACCACAAGAAGACAGGAAAACAGTAGTATTTTGGTGATTTCTGCGATAGCTAATCAAACATTAATTATCACGAGAGTAGGAAAAACCATATTGAACTCTAGCATTCTTATAGTTTGGCTTCAGTGAAACCCTTTTGGGTAAGGCAAAATGTCATTTTATTATTTTGGACCTCAATCCAGTCTTGGGATTCTGCGTAGCCTATACCTTGCCAAAATTCAGTGACACTTAACCCTCGCTTTTGCCATTTAGTGTCTAGATTTGTTCTTTGAAGGAATCCTCCTGAGCGACGATTGGACTCAATAAATATTTTGAGGATTTCGCGTGCGCTTTCTTCGGGTGTAAGAAGCTTTGCTGCCATAGTTAAATCTAAAAAGCGGGTGTCGTGCGAAATCTTATTATTTTACCTTTGAAAATAGGACATAAAAATTTTACCGGATTTCAAAGTGCTTTTTAATCTTATACATATATATATTGAAATCTAAATCTTCTATTATCTGATTTCTCAACTTACAATCGTTTTTACTTGTGAGATCAAAGAACGTAAGAATAATAGCTACTTACGTTATCCTGAAAATTCCCCATTGACTTCAACTTTTAACTTAATCTATAATCCTTTCAAAGGAGGAATAAACAATGGATGGAGCTGAGCCGGGGTAGGTTATCCCATAGGAATCTCCAACATAATTTTCTTGCTTCTCTTAAGAACCCTTTTAATCCCATTCTACTAATATCCTCATTACTAAATAAAGTCAACTCAGTTGAGCTTTATGTAACAAGTGCGATTGCTTATTTTTTAGTAGGAGGGTAGTAATATCGCTAACTCGCCTATCAGTCAAAACGCTCAAAGCTATCTTACATGTAGTGAAAAGCAAACTGTACCTTCTCTGACCTTGCTTGTGCATACTTATATGGAGCTTCTAACAGATGCAGCGGAGAAGCATCTATCCTGCGGTGCTATTGTGTTACAGAGGGATCAGTTCCAAGCAGTCTACCGACTTAAAGAAAAACAGGGAAAATTTTGAAATCGATTACTTGTTCTTGGAAGATTTTCATATTGTGAAATTTTTTACATGGGATAGTTAAGCTCTCGAATAAAAGAGAACCACCGAGGTATAGGGTTTTCTATGCAGGTGTTACTGGTAATATTACTGTCTGATTTGAGAGGCATAAGATGAGAAATGAGCAACTAATAAATGAATTGACAGAAGTGTGCCAACAGATTGCTGAATTGGAAGTATGGGAAACCGATCGCAGGCAGGCAGAGAAAGAGTTAAAGGAAGTTCAAGAGCGTTTCAGTAGAATATACAACTCCTCCAAGGATGCCATAGGGTACGTTAACCTTGAAGGAACTCTACTAGATGTCAATGATTCGTTCCTCAGGTTAACAGGTTATTCAAGAGAAGAGTTATTAAATGGGAGAAGATACCAGGACATCACACCAGAAGAGTACCATGAATATGAATCTAAAATGGTAGAAAAAGCTCTGAGGACAGGAGAGCCTGTAGAATATGAGAAGGAATATATACGAAAGGACGGCTCACGTGTTCCTATTTTACTGACTGTTTTTATGGTGAAGGGAACTGATAATAAGCCATTAGGTCTTGCCGCTATTATCAAAGACCTCATCGATCGCAGAGTGCTGTATGAGAAATCTCAAAAGCAGTCAGAAGAACTAAAAACCTTATATGAAGACTTAAACAGGAGAAATTAGGAATGTTCCTGAGGATTACATACGTAGCGCAGGAAGGATACCATATCCCAAAGGTATTACTTGGAAGGTTATTAACTCTGGTGAGATAATAAATATTGAAGATGCTCAAAAGGACCCCGATATAGGTCCTGCAGGTAGGGATTTAGGACACCATGGTATCGTAGGAGTACCTATAACTTTGGAAGGGAGAGTTATAGGTGTTGTCTGGTTTATCAGCTATAAGGAACATCAGTTTAATAAGCAAGAGATAGATTTACTTTCTTCTATAGGTTCTCAGATTACTATAGCTATTGCAAAGGCAAAGCTGTATGGAGAGTTAGCCAAGAAGAACCGCTACGAGACAATAATAAGTACCGTGACCCGGAGTGTCCATCAGTCAATCAATCTTCAAGACGTTCTGGAAAACGCTGTTGAAGCTATGAGTCGGAATATAGATAGAGTAGATATCATTGGAATTCTCCTGGTCGAAGGAGAAGAGGCAGTTCTAAAGGCTCATAGAGGATATCCTGATTGGTTTCTTAAGCGGGTGAGAAGCATCCCCTATCCAAAAGGCTTTACATGGAAGACAATGATAGAAGGTAAACCCAGATATGTTGCTGATACAGACCAAGACACAGTAATCGGACCTGCTGGAAGAGAAGTGGGGACAAAGAGCTATATATCTATGCCTATTCATTTTAAAGGTAAAGCAGTAGGGGTTATAAATATAAATTCTTTTCAGAAAAATGCCTTCAATGAAGAAGATCTAAAGCTACTGGAAATTGTGACTCAGCAAATTGAGGTAGCAATAAATAATGCTCAACAGGCGGAGAAATTGCGTCTTAAAAGCGTCATAGTGGGAAACATGGCCGAAGGTGTTGGCCTTGCCAGAACCAGAGATAATATGATTGTCTACGTAAACCCGGCATTCGAGAGAATGTTTGGCTACAGTCCGGACGAACTCAATGGTAAGTCTGCACTGATTCTGAGTCCTTTTGGAGACAATACTCTGGAACACCCAGAAACTAAGAGAATAATTGAGTGTGTGAATCAAAACGGCATGTGGAGCGGAGAGATGCTCAATCTCAAGAAAGATGGAACCCTCTTCTGGTCGCATGCTAGTGTCTGGACATTCGAGCACCCTCAACATGGTAAGGTCTGGGTCACAATTCATACGGATATTACGAAGCGTAAGCGGGCAGAAGAAGAACTCAGAGAGAGTGAGGAAAATTATAGAAATCTTTTTGAGAATGTTCCAATAGGAGCCTATCGCACTACTCCCGATGGTCGTATTCTCATGGCGAATCCCACGTTGATTCGGATGTTGGGATATACCTCTTTCAATGAGTTAGCTTCGCGCAATTTAGAAAAAGAAGGGTTTGATGCTTCTTATCCGAGAGATCAATTCAAAGACCTCCTCGAGCAAAAAGGAGAGGTTAGAGGCTTAGAATACACGTGGATAAGCCGTGATGATACCAAAATATTTGTTCGTGAAAACACAAGAGCAGTACGAGGGCAAGACGGAACTGTTTTGTATTATGAAGGAACAGTTGAAGACATCAGCAAGCGCAAGCTGGCGGAAGAGCAACTAAAAAATTCACATGAACAGTTACGCACCCTTGCTGCGCATCTGCAATCAGTACGAGAAGAAGAAAGGGCACGAATAGCGCGTGAGATACACGATGAGTTGAGTCAGACATTAACAGGTTTGCAAATGAGTCTCTCATGGTTGAGTAAAAAGTTATCTGAGGCGAGCAATGGGGTGCTGCATTCCCTTTTGCTGCAGGAGATAACAATTATGTCAAAACTCATTGATGCCACCACTCAAGCGGTGCAGGAAATTTCCGCAGAATTGAGGCCTCCGGTATTGGATGACCTTGGTCTCACGGCAGCCATTGAATGGCAGACGCGGGAATTTCAAACTCGGATGGGAATTGAGTGTAGGTTTATTTCAAGTCCGGAGAATATCACTTTGGATAAAGAGCAGTCAACAGCAATCTTCCGCATTCTTCAAGAGACATTGATCAATGTGGCTCGCCATGCAAACGCAACCAGAGTCGATATAAGCTTAAGGAAGAGGGCCGATAACGTGATACTGGAGGTTAGAGATAACGGAAAGGGAATTACAGAAAGTGAAATTTCCAATCCTCATTCCCTTGGACTTCTGGGAATGAGGGAGCGTGCCCTCCTTTTGAGAGGAGAAATCAAAATTAGTGGCACTCCGGGAAAAGGGACCGCAGTTACTGTACGAATTCCCTATTGAGGGGTGAAGCTATGATAAAAATTCTTATCGCAGACGATCATGCTGTTGTCAGACGGGGATTGAAACAAATTCTGGCCGAGGAGCCCGATATGACGGTCTTTGGCGAAGCGCGTAATGCTCGAGAGGCACTTAAATATGTCCACGAAATGGATTGGGATATTGTGATACTAGATATAACAATGCCGGACAGAAGTGGACTTGATGTGTTAAGGGAATTGAAGAATATACGCCCAAAACTTCCTGTGCTTGTTTCAAGCGTACACCCTGAAGAGCTGTATGCAGTCAGGGCTTTCAAAGCTGGTGCATCTGGCTACATAAC
The DNA here is from genome assembly GCA_050259195.1 of Ignavibacteriales bacterium. GTDB lineage: Bacteria > Desulfobacterota_D > UBA1144 > Nemesobacterales > CSP1-2 > PSLL01. The sequence goes on along the minus strand of JBLNAE010000244.1, from coordinate 4,383 downwards.
CAAAAGGAGTGCACCAAATGAATTAATCAAGGCCGTAAGAAGAGTAATCGAAGGCAGGAAATATATCACTGTATCTCTTGCTGAGAAGTTAGCTTCTGATTTAGAGCTTGGCTCCCAAAAGCCGCTTCATGAGATTCTATCTGATCGTGAGTACCAGGTGGCATGTATGATTGCCTCGGGGAAAACAGTGAAGGAGATTTCCCAGGAGATGTACCTGACTATGAGAACTATTAGAACGTATCGGGTGCGCATTTTGATAAAAATGAGAATGAAGTCAAATGCGGAATCAATCCGTTATGTCATAAAGAATCAGTTGATAGATTGAAGCTATCTTCAGTTCCCGCCCACCCTTCCTCTCCTATATTGTAGGACAAATAACTACAACAAAAAAGACCAAAGTACTACAAAAAAAATACCCTTTTGCCGTCTTGCTTTTCCAAAGCCTACAGTTTTACAATAGTACTAAATACTTTTATGCAAAAGAAGAAAGAAGGAGGTAAGAGGTCATGAGAAATCTAATACGTGCGCTTATAGCGCTGGTGATCTTGTTTGGTTTTTCTCTCATTGTTGGTTTGAACCATTATAGTGCCAGGGGGGCACCTGTACCTGCAGCTAGTCCGCAGGCAAAAGTCGTTGCAAACGCTATTAGGGGGCAGGTGCATGTGAGTCATGGTGGTGATCCCGGTGGAGTATGGGTGATAGCAGAAACTAATGACCTTCCCACTAAGTTTCGTAAGATAGTAGTTACAGATAGTAAAGGGAGGTTCGTTATCCCAGACCTGCCGAATGCAACCTTTAATGTATTTGTGCGAGGGTTCGGCCTGGTAGACTCAACACCCGAGTCCCTTACCCCGGGTCCTAACAATGTTATCCTAAATGTTGACACTGCAGCTACCCCTCAGGAAGCATCGTATTACCCTGGAGATTATTGGTATTCTCTTCTTGAGCCTCCCGAAAAGAGTATGTTCCCCGGAACAGGGACTGGACCAGGTGGGAATGGAATTCCTACAAATCTCCACACACAATACGCCTGGATAAATACGATCAAAGGAGGTTGTGAGCTCTGTCATCGACTGGGTAGTCCGGCGACCCGGGACCATGTACTACCCCAAGACTGGGACTCAACATGGAAGGAAACAGGAGGTATGAATAATGTTGCCAATAGTCTAGGCAGAGATGTAGCACTGCAGGTATTTGGCAATTGGGGAGCAGCAATAGCAAACGGTGCGGTTCCACCCACGCCGCCCCGGCCCCAGGGTATAGAAAGGAATTTTGTTCTCACCATGTGGAATTGGGGAGATAAGTTTGCCTATAATCATGACATATCATCCACGGATAAGCGCAACCCCACTCTGTATCCCAATGGTAAGGTATACGGGGGCGATATAGGCAGCAGACGGATTTTTGAGCTGGACCCTAACACGAATACTGTAGCTCAGTACGATGTTCCATTCTTTCCCGGCGTCACCATGACACCGTGTGACATCATAACCCCTCTGAATTGCTTTACGTTGCCTGCCTATGGTGGGAATACAATTGCTGGTCCGCACACTATTATGCGAGATAATACGGGAAAGGTTTGGTTCACGCGTGTAGCCCCGACTGGTACTGTCCTACCGGATTTCTGTACGGATGGTAGCCGTGGTGATGTACCCCTTCCTAATCCAGGCTTTGGAATTGGATACTTCGATACGGTTACCAAGGAATTTGTTAACATTCACGCCTGTCAAAGTACACATCATCTCCAGTTCGACAAGAATGGGGTTCTCTGGACTAGCACTGGTATTGCTACATATTGGTTCGACCCAAGTAAATTTGACCCGAATAATGCCAGTGCGACAGAGGGACCAGCCACAGACTGGAGTAATATACAAGTGGATGCAAATTGTGACGGTGTATTTGATACTAATATTGATTCAAATGGGCAACGGATTACAAATGGTTACGGAATTATCACCAATTTGGTGGATGGGTCCGTATGGGTTGCTAATCCTGGCACCCCTGGTAACATTGTGCGATTCGACCCTGCAACAAAGCATCACGAGGTTTATGTAGTTCCATTCCCGTCAGGTTACCCGAGGGGAATAGATGCGGATACAAACGGAAAGATATGGACTTGTTTAGCTGGCAGCTCACAAGTTGCAGAATTCGATCGCAGTAAATGTGCAAAAACCTGTGGGGCAGGAGATCAGTGTCCTGAAGGGTGGACCACTTATGACATACCGGGACCTCACTTTGCTGGTGTACCGGAACTAGGGGGTGCTTCCGATTTCCACTACACCATGTGGGTAGATCAATTCAATGTAATAGGACTGGGAGCAAACGAGGTTTTTTGCAACGGTACTGGTTCAGATGAACTCATTGGTTTTAATCCACTAACTCACAAGTTCACGAGAATCCGTGTCCCTTATCCTATTCCTTTCTATCAGAGAGGATTAGACGGCAGGATCGATGACCCGAATGCAGGCTGGAAGGGTAGAGGGATATGGGTAGGCAATAACATGGACCCTATCCAGCAAGTTGAAGAAAACGATAGTGTGGGATATGTTGTCCATGTTCAACTGCGTCCAAATCCGCTTGCGCACTAAGCGAGCAAATTTAGGAGGGCTCAAAAGTGAGCCCTCCTTCTTTCAGAGGAGGGAAGGATGAATAGATTATATTTCTCTACAGTTAATGTAATAGTATTACTCTCTGCTTGTCTTTCATATGCTGGTGATTCAAATCTTGTAAATCCATATCTACTGTCCTATCCCTTTAAAAGCGCTGTTATCCACTACGGTATTAAAAACGAGTATGGCCACGGTAAAACTTCTACGGGCACAGAAGTAGTCTATATAAAAGGCGATAATCTTGCGAAGGTAACAAAGATGACTGTACCCGACCTTAAGAACAGGGGTAAGACCAAGAATACAGAGACTCTACAGATATCTGATCCCGATTATCTGTACAATATTGATTTAGTCAAAAAGACAGGGACAAAGATAGATAACCCCAGAAAATACACAATGCCAGCTTATGATAAACTATCGTATGAGGAGAAAAAGGCTTTCTACGGTAGAATGAGTAAGAGGGGGATTATCTCTTTAAACCTGGTGAGTTTAGGGAAGAAAACAGGCACAGATACTGTCTTAGGGAGACAATGCGATGTATACGAATCAGGAGAAAAATTAACTCCAGAGAAACTACGAGAGGCAGTAGAGAATGGAGAAAACCCCATTTATATGAAGAGCTGGGTTTGGAGGACTGCAGTCATACTTAAAGTCATAATGTCTGGATTTGGGTGGTCTAATGAGATGGTTGCAACAAAGATAGAAGAAAATGTAAAGATTCCTGATAGCCAATTTACAGTACCCTCAGATATAAAGGTTGCTTACGATGAAGAGAAGTCGGAATTTGCAAAGAAGGAGGCCCTTGCAAGCTTTGAGATCTACAGGACGGGAAAGCCGATGGTAGTTAAGGTTAAGCTGAAGAAAGAGGAGATAAAACCTAATAAGGAGGATTCCAAGACCACTGTATCAAACCAAAAGAGTCAGGAAAATCAGAGGTAAAATAGGCAATTTGCCATCAAACGGGTCTTATACTTGGGGGATGGAAGTGGCTTACTCTCTTATTTCTAGAAGACACTCAACCTGTCTGATAGATAAATGGATACAAAAATTTGGTTTAACTCCCTGTTTTGTACTTTTTTCAGGGCTCGGTTAACCAAAAACTAAGTTAACAGGAGATAAAAAATGATGAGGATTAGAGATACTACAAAATAACAGCAGTCTTTACATCAACTTCTCTAAGGTCTCATCCTTATGTAGTGTGCAGAAAAAAGGAGGGTATTACAATGACTCAATTTAAACTCACTTTAGTGTTAGCCATCTTCTTGAACCTGGTATTCACTGCTGCTTCTTTCGCGCAACACTATGAAGAGACCGATCTGGTCTCTGATATCCCTGGAAAGGCCGCGGTCACTGATCCCAATTTGGTCAATCCCTGGGGTCTCACTCGCAGTTCCACAAGTCCCTGGTGGGTATCCGACAACGGCCCCGGCCTGTCGACTTTGTATAACGGCCAAGGACAAATCCAATCTCTCGTAGTCACCATTCCGGGTCCGACTGCAGGCACAACGGGTACTCCTACCGGAGCAGTATTCAATGGAACAACAGACTTTCAACTCACACCGGGCAATCCACTGGGCAATCCGGCCATCTTCATCTTTGTGACAGAGGACGGAACAATCGCCGGCTGGAACCCCAACGTCCCCAACCATTCGACTACTGCTGTGATTATGGTGAACCAGTCACCACAATCGGTCTTTAAGGGAGCAACTATCGCTCAGATGAACCAACTGAATACCCTCTATGTCGCAGATTTTCGAAAGGGCAAGATTGCGGT
>JBLNAE010000243.1:0-15662 GCA_050259195.1 Ignavibacteriales bacterium | reverse complement strand
ATGTATTATCCTAGGCGGCGATCTTTCCCGATATTCTCGGAGGATTTTGGAATGGAAATGATAATCCAGCAAGTCTTGACATAATATAGGTTCTAACGTCGTCCAGTTGGCGGAGCAACTTAGGACTTTGGGAGTAAATCTCTGCCAAAGTGCTTTTGTTTTTAAGTGTTTCTTGAGGTTCTAACCCTGTATGAATTGCCCTAATCTCCTTCGCTGCTTCTTCGATCAAGGAAAACGGTTTTTCTATTGAAATACTGAGCTTTTTGTCCTTTAATTGGAGGTTCGAACCTAAATCAGAGAGAATTGCTCTTTTCTCTTCTAACGTGCCGTTTTCAAATCTGTCCTTTGCTGTTTTTGCAAAGTCGAATAGCTCCTCTACCTTCCTAATCCACTTATTAATTCGTGTATCTATATCGTTGAGTAATTCTTGAACTAAAGCATAGAGTATTTGTTTTTCTAATTTTTTTCTTCGACCACCTTCTGTGAGCAATGGGGATTCCTTCGTTTGGTACAGTGATAATAGACATAGTGGTGAATATTCTCATTCTTTTGCCTCTTTACTTTTTCTTCTGCTGTAACCATCGCTCCGCACTCACCACAGAAGCTCAAACCCCGATAAGGAGCCGCTGCTCGACCTATTACCACAATAGCTCCCTTTATCCTGTAATTGATTATTTGCAGAAGTTGCTGTTTAGAAAGTAAGATTCTCCCAAAGAGGGTTTCTTTTATCAGTTTAAGTGGTTTCATAAATTGTATATAATTTGCACATATAATAAGGAGGTTTTTCTTATGAAAAAAATAGAAGCTACAATAAAGCCATTTAAATTCGATGACGTTAAAGAATCCTTAAAAGAGATAGGGATTCAGGGACTCACTGTTACAGAGGTAAAAGGATTCGGAAGACAAAAGGGACACACAGAAATTTACAGAGGCGCGGAGTATGTCGTAGATTTACTGCCTAAGATAAAGCTTGAAATTATAGTCCCCGACAATATGGTAACAAAAGTGGTTGATTCTATAATAGACAGCGCCAAGACCGGAAAAATCGGGGATGGAAAAATCTTCATCCTTCCTGTGGAAGAGGTCATAAGAATAAGAACTGGTGAGCGTGGCGAGGATGCGCTCTAAAATAGATAACTACACAAAATTGCTCAGTTGCAAGGATAAAAAAAATACCCTCCTTAAGATAAAATTTATTTGGAAGAACCTATCCTAAGGAGGGATAAACATCAGAACCGCTAATAAGTTTAAACCGAAAGCAAATAAAGAGGGCCAAGTGGAGATGCCAGAGGGCTCTGTCAACTAGAGAACAGAGCACCTCTACTACCCTTTATAGAAGTAATGGACAGGGGATTTGATGGTAATGGGAGTTTCCACTTTGGTCTTCCAATTAGGATTATTCCACCAATAAGACGTGGAGGGAGTATTAAGAGTTGGAATAGAATCTTAGCATATATGGTCTACATGGTTTCTAAATGGATGGGTATTTATGGTAAGAGATGGCTTTGTGAGACTATGAACTCAGTTATAAAGAGAAAGTTCGGTGACAGTGTAAGGGAAAGGAAGGAGAAAAACAAGAAGAAAGTTGTATCGCTTATGACGATAGCTTATAACATCCATGTGATTGTAAGGGAAGAAGGTGATTTAGATTTCTTTTTCACTTTTGTCTTTTTAAACAAAAGATCTTTTCAACAAAACAAAATTTGATAATTAGATCAATTACCCTTAAAAACTTTAGAAACTACAAGACCGAGACATTTACTTTCCACGAAAGATTTAATCTAATCTCCGGCGAAAACGCTCAAGGTAAAACCAACCTGCTTGAAGCCATCCAACTCCTCTGCATGTTGAGGCCATTTAAACAGGTAAAGATGGAAGAGCTTATAAATCTCGGAGAAACCGAAGGGAGAATAAAGGGCGAGATTGAGTCAGATTCGGGGCTTAATGAGGTGCATATAACACTTACAAAAGGCGGAAAAACCGCAAGGCTCAATGGAAAAGTTATGTATGATGTTGTCAAATTTCTCGGAAGGTTCAATGTCGTGACGTTCCTTCCATCGGACTTGAAATTGGTAAAGGGCACGCCCCAGGATAGAAGAAGATATCTCGATGCGCTTATATGCAGTCTCAAGCCTGAGCATCTTAGAGATTTAAAATCCTATGTTCGTGCTCTGACGCAGAGGAATGCGTCTTTAATGAGAGGGCAGGCAATGGAGGCACTCGATGTGTGGGACGAAAAAATAGTGGAGCTTGGGGGGAAAATACTAAGGAGAAGGATCAACTTGATTCAAAGGCTCGGACCTGAGTTAGAGAAGAATTATCGGCTCATCTCAGGACTCAGTTCGGATATAAAAATCCGGTATAGACCCTCATTCAAGCTGGAGGGTGATTTTGAGAAAGAATTGAGAAGAGAGCTAAAATCGAGATTTCCGCAGGATAAAAGGCGCGGAACTACATCTGTTGGTCCTCATAGAGACCTTCCGGGTTTTACTATAGATGGTAAAGATGCATCCGTCTTTGCTTCTCAGGGAGAGGCAAAGACGGTCGCGCTTGCCCTCAAAGCTTCCGAAATTGAACTTATAAAGACGATCCTTGGAAGAATGCCAATTCTTCTTTTAGATGATATAACGAGCGAGCTTGATGAGAAGAGAAAAAACTTTCTTTTCTTGTTGCTTGAAGAATTTCCGGGACAGGTTTTTGTTACGGCAACCAGTCCCGGAGAAGTCCTTCACAAGGGCGATAAAAAGATTTTTGGGATAAAATCCGGCAAGGCACAGCCGGTTGCGTATAGATAAAGAACTGTCTATTAAAAGATTCTTTGCCTATCCAGCAGGGCGAATAACCTGTTTTGTCAAGCTACTGTTTGCCTCTTAAGAGGCAATTTCAATCTAACATTCCGATGTATAATATATTATTTAATATACTATTCGGACAAGTTGTGGTTATTATGGATAGTACATTCCTTTCCGGTTGACATTCCTTCTATACTACCTATAATAACATGTAAGTAAGCAATTACTTACATTTTTGTCTTTTGTATGTGGCTATGGAACCTCTAAATAAACCTGACCTTTCTTCTCTTCGGATTTCACGCGAGAAGCCCCCATCTCGAAAGAGGTTTATCTGGCTTTTAATTGGAGCAATAGTTGTGGCAATTCTTCTATTCGTCGCCCTTCGAGTTCCATTTAGAAGTTCCGAGGTTTCTACAACTCACGCGGCTCTCGTTACTCCCTCTCAGGCATCAACCGTCCTCACTGCATCCGGATACATAGTGGCTCGAAGCAAAGCGGAGATTTCGCCTAAGTCTATAGGGCGTATTGCATGGATTAATCTTGAAGAAGGACAGAGGGTCAAAAAAGGAGAACTCGTTGCCCGTCTGGAAAACCAGGAGCTTTTTGCGCAGAAAGCCGAGGTGGTTGCCAATCTGGCCAATGCACGGAGGGAATTAGCCCGGCAGAAGATGCTCTTTTCTAAGGGCATCGCCACAAAACAGGCTTTGGACAGTGCCGAGACTCAGGTAAGGGTCTTTGAATCTCAGCTACTCTTTATAGAGGAACAGATTCGTAATACGGAGATCTATGCCCCTATTGATGGTGTTGTTACGGTCAAAAAAGCCTTTTTGGGAGAGACTGTGACACCACAGGGTTTTGGAGGAGCCGGTTCTGCCGGCGCCACATTTGCCGTCATTGTCGATCTCAATTCGCTTGAGATGGAAGCGGATATTAATGAGCAAAACTTGGGAAAACTGAGACTTGGGATGCCAGCTGAGGTGACACTTGATGCCTATCCGAACCATCCATATAAGGCGCGACTCCGTCAGATTGTTCCCACTGCCGATAGACAAAAAGGCTCGGTCAAGGTAAAGGTAGAGATTCTTGATAAGGACAAAAATGTTCTTCCTGAAATGTCTTGTCGGGTCTCTTTTCAGAACCCGGACAGTCTCATGGATGAGGGAGGAAAACTTAGAGTTATGATCCCAACTTCCTCGCTTATCGGGAATAATGAGGAAAAAGGAGTTTTCGTCGTCGAGAAGGATAGGGTTCGGTTCAGACCTCTTAAGCTTGGCTACACGATCGGCTCGCAGGTGGAAGTGAAAGATGGGCTTTCGAGTGGAGAGGAGCTAGTCGTTGAGGCCGCCACCCTTCATTTGAAAGACGGACAGAAAATTAAGCGGAAAAGCGAGTAGGAGATTTCAATGATTAGTCCCCTCATCAGGGTAGAGAACATTGTTAAGAAGTACTATCGCGGTAACGAAGAACTGGTAGTTTTAAACGGCATCAATTTAACAGTTGATGACGGAGAGTTCGTAGCACTTATGGGACCATCTGGATCGGGTAAAACTACACTTCTTAATTTAATTGCTGGCATTGACCGTCCTACTTCAGGGTACATATCCGTAGGCGCGGATGAAATATCCAATATGAGCGAGGCTCAACTGGCAGAGTGGCGCAGTCGCCATATTGGGTTCATTTTTCAGACGTATAACCTGATTCCGGTTCTAACCGCCTTTGAGAATGTGGAACTTCCCCTTTTGCTCACACCGCTTGAAAGGTCGGAGAGGCGCAAACACGTAGAGATAGCACTTTCCATTGTAGGATTGGCCGATCGTATGTCGCACTATCCACGCCAGCTTTCTGGCGGTCAAGAACAGCGTGTTGCTATTGCTCGAGCAATTGTAACAGACCCCACTTTATTAATAGCTGACGAACCAACTGGTGATCTGGATGCCAAGAGTGCTGAGGAGGTGCTCGCTCTTTTGGGAAGTTTAAACAATGAGTTTAAAAAGACGATTATCATGGTGACACACGATCCAAAAGCGGCGGCACGAGCTCGTCGGCTTGTTCACCTCGAAAAGGGGGTTTTAAAGGAAGACAACCGCACAGAAGACATTGGTTCAGTGGGCCTTACCAAGGCGAAGTGATGTTTTAACTAGAGGTTAACTCAAAATGAAATTTCTTCCGCTAATATTCAAGAACGTCTTTCGTAAGAAAACGCGGACGATTTTGACAATCGGTTCCATTATTCTGCCCCTTTTGGTGATATGCCTGATGGGAACCTTCCTTCGTCTTCTCGACATGCCCGATCCGGCTCAGACCCGCGGCATGTTTCGCATAGTGACTCGACACAAAGTCGGAATGACAAGCCCGCTTCCTGTGAGCTATGCAGAAAAGATCAGGCAGTTGAATGGCGCGCTTGCGGTGACGGAATTCAACTGGTTTGGTGGCAAATATATTGACAATAGTGCCAGAAATTTTTTCGCTCGTTTTGCTGTGGGACCGGAGACTCTCGTGCAGGTCTTTGACGATGCTACTATTGTCCGTGGTTCTGCAACCGATTGGTTCAACGATCGGGCGGGCTGTCTGGTAGGGGAAGACCTGATGAAGAAATTTGGATGGAGGCTGGGCGATCAGATCGTTCTAGTCGGAGATATATACCCGGTCACTCTCCAGCTCACCATCCGCGCGGTCTATCGTTTAGCCGATGGGAATTCCGATGCGCTCTTTTTTAACCGGAAGTATCTGGAAGAAGCGTTTCCAAGCTTCCAAGGAACCGTCGGAACAATCTGGACAAAGTGCAGGGATGGAGCTGCGGCCACCCGACTGGCTGATGAAATTGATCAGATGTTTGAGAACTCCCCGTATCCAACCAAAACTGAAACTGAGAAGGCTTTCCAGATGGGGTTTGTTTCCATGCTGGGCAATGTTAAGCTCTTGATCACCTCACTAGGAACCATTGTTGTTCTTGTCATCATCCTGATTGCTGCAAACACCATGTCCCTCTCGGCCCGTGAGCGAATAACGGAGATCGCTGTTCTACGCACACTGGGCTTTAGTCGGGGAATGATTCTAATGCTGATTCTTGGAGAAAGCTTTGTGCTGGCACTTACCGGGGGACTCCTCGGGTTAGGTGTTTTTGTTTTTGGCTTAAAACCTCTCAAAGCGAGTTTAGTAAATACTCCTCTTTCTGGCTTTGCAACCGCCATGACCATTTTTCCTGAGGTGCTCCTGCTCGGTTTAGGGATCACCATCTTGGTTGGGCTTTTCTCAGGACTCGTTCCTGCCATTCGTGCCAGTCAGCGCCCTATTACGGAGGGTCTCCGACACGTGGGGTAACAATGGCCATTCCACTCAAATACAATATACGCAACCTGTTTGTCCGTAAGGTCACAACGGGCCTGACGGTTCTCGGCATTGGCCTTGTTGTGGCGGTCTTTCTCTCCGTCATGTCGCTTGCTGAGGGTTTAACCCGTGTTTTCCAGGCATCCGGTTCAAAGAAAAACGTCCTAGTCCTTCGTAAAAACTCCCAATCCGAGGTTCAATCGGGTATTAGTCGTGAACAGGTTCCTCTCATTATGATACTGCCCGGAATTGAGAGGGATACAGATGGAAGCCCTTTAGCTTCTTCAGAATTAGTGGTTATGCTCAACCTGGAGAAAATTGATGGGGGAACTGCTAACGTTACGATTAGAGGAATCTCGGAGAAGGGTTCCCTTTTAAGACCACAATTCAAACTGATTGAAGGGCGTACGTTCAGACCGGGCCTTTCAGAAGTCATCGTTTCTCGGAGTATCTCTCAACGGTTCAAGAATTGTCGTCTCGGCGATACTATCCATTTTGGTGTTTACCGATGGAATGTAGTAGGGATATTTGATGCGGGTGGAACCGCCCCGGATAGCGAGATCTGGACGGATGTGGAAGGGGCGATGAATGACTTCAAGAGGCCAAGCTACTCATCGGTTCTTGTCCGAACGATGGATAAAACTGCACAAGACCAGTTTATTGCAGCTCTAGCCGGCGATCCTCGTCTCGCTCTTGAGGGAAAATTGGAACGCACCTACTATGAGCAACAGACATCCACCGCCGCCCCCATTAAGTTCTTCGGTCTATTCATTGGAGTCATAATGGCTATCGGGGCGAGCTTCGGTGCTATGAATACAATGTACGCGACTGTTTCCGCCCGTACGCAAGAGATTGCCATGCTACGCGTCCTCGGCTTCTCGCGTCTGGCGATCCTGATTTCATTCATAATTGAATCACTCTGTCTCGCTTTTTTGGGGGGGGTTCTCGGCTGCCTTTTGGGAATCTTGGCCGTCAAACTGGCTCTTTCGGGGGTGACCGGCACAATCAATTTTACTACCTTCTCTGAGATTGTTTTTGCCTTTCGGCTGACGCCACAACTCCTGCTAACTGGAATCGTCTTTTCCCTTTTTATTGGCTTGCTTGGCGGAATCCTACCTGCCAGCCAAGCGGCGTTTACTAAAATCACACTCGCTCTTAGGCGAGTGGGGTAGGTGGCTTTTTTTAATAATGTGTCTTCAATCAAAAATAGCCTCTTGACATATATATGATGATTGTGAGATGCTTTTAACAAGGGGTTATACATAAGCCAGATCTGGCACAATTTCCTTCCTAATAATCTATTCTAGCTACTGGATGTTGATCTTCCATTTCTATAGAACCCTTAAAAAATAATAAGGAGGGTACGCGGATGAGACAATATGTGAGCTTTTGCCTCGTTATGTCTAGTTTTTTCCTAACTATTACTCAGGTAGCTACGGCAATCTCTTTTACTACTATTGATTTCCCCGGTGGTGTCGCTACCGAGCCACACGGGATCAACATTGCCGGCGAGGTCGTGGGAACATGGGGAGATACCAATCATGTATTCCATGGTTTTCTGCTTTTAAATGGGAAATTCAGCGCATTTGATTATCCATCTGCCAAAATACTTAGAACTACCCCCTTCGGGATCAACAATAGTAGCAGTGTTGTGGGATACTATGCTGCTAAGCGCAAGGGAACGCATGGTTTTCTGCGCTCTAATAATAAATTCAGCAAAATTAATATCCCTGCAGCCGTCGCAACCGCGGCCTACGGGATTGATGATAACCGTGATATTGTGGGATCCTATAAGGATACTAACGGTGTAGAACATGGCTTTCTACTTTCAAATGGCACATTCAGCACAATTGATTTCCCTGATGCTGTCGCAACCAGGTCCTATGGGATCAGCGATGCAGGTGATATTGTGGGATACTATATTGATACCAGCAATATAGAGCATGGTTTTCTGCTTTCAAATAGCATATTCAGCACAATTGATCTCCCTGGAGCCGTGGCAACGAGAGCGCGGGGGATCAACGATAACGGCACGGTCGTGGGAGTCTATGAGGATACGAGCTTTGTAATACATGGTTTTATAATCGGACCGTAGCAGCCCCGTTAACTGTTACTGCTCGTAGGTTCTGTGGGTATTATCAAATTAGAGAGGGATGTTATGAAAAACGTAAACAAGGAGTTAAGATTAATCCGATGCATTTGGATAGTTGGGTTATTATCATTTTCCTATATAGGATTTTTTATTGTACCTCAGCGGTGGACACGGTTTTCTGCTTTCTAAAGGTGTCTTTACTACAATCGATTTTCCTAGGGCCAGAGGTACTGTAGCAGTTGGTATTGATAACGGCTTTATTGTAGGGGTTTACTCAGATAAAAGCTTTAGAACACATGGCTTCATGGCTTCCCTTCGCCGAAGTAAAAAATAGTTACTTGTTGGGTATTAACTTGTGCCTTTTAATGATCGGTTCGCTAGCACCTAGCCGACGAATCAATGTAACCAACTCAGTTGGCTGATGGTTGTAGAGTATAAGGTTTAATCATCCCAATTTCCCATATATCTATTCCCAAATGGACATTTGCCAAGTTTTATGTGCTCTTCAAATTCGTGCCTGAATTTTTTGACGATGGATTCAATGGGCATTGCGCATCCGTCGGCAAGGGCGCATATTGTCGTTCCTTTCATCTGAAAACACGCATCAATCAGTGTATCAATGTATTCCATCCTTCCTGCTCCCTCTTCAATTTTTGAGAGCATCTTCTCAAGCCACCACGTGCCCTCCCTGCATTGGACGCACTGCCCGCATGATTCGTCTCTATAGAAATGGGCGAGATTCTGCGCAACCCTTACCATGCAAGTAGTGTCGTCCATCACAGTCACCCCCGCGGTGCCGAGCATGGAGCCGGCTTTCATTAATGAATCAAAGTCCATCGGAATATCCATTTCGTCTGCGGTAAGCATGGGTGCCGATGAACCGCCGGGAGAGATTGCTTTTATCTGCCTTCCATTTTTTATCCCATCCCCGTACTCATAAATCAGTTCTCGGAGAGGGATTCCAAGGGGGAGTTCATAGAGTCCGGGGCGGTTTATATTTCCGCTCAATCCGTATATTTTTGTTCCTGTATTTTTGGGAGTGCCTATGCCTGCGAACCACTCTGCGCCTTTGTTGATTATGTGAGGCACGCAGGCCAGTGTTTCAACATTGTTTACGACTGTCGGGCATCCAAAGAGTCCTATCTGGGCAGGGAAGGGGGGCTTGGGTCTCGGCTCTCCGTTTTTCCCTTCAATGGATTCGAGGAGTCCAGTTTCCTCTCCGCATATATATGCGCCCGCACCTCTAAACAAAACAACATCCAGATTGAATCCGGAGCCTAAAATATTCTCTCCAAGAAACCCTTTCTCATAACCATCGCGGATTGCCCTCTCAAGGATCCTTGCCGCCTTTGGCATCTCACCCCTTATGTATATGTAGCATTTGTGAGAATTTACCGCATAGCATGCAATAATAATCCCCTCAATCATCTGGTGCGGGTCGCGCTCCATGATTTCTCTATCCTTGAAGCTCCCCGGCTCGCTTTCGTCTGCGTTGCAGCAGAGATAAATCGATTTTTTAGAGTCTCTTTGAATAAAGCTCCATTTAATTCCCGTTGGAAATCCAGCGCCGCCGCGGCCTCGAAGCCCTGATTTCTTTATATCCTCGATTATTGCAGGCGGGTCCATCTTGAGGGCTTTAGGAAGCGCGGTGTATCCGCCTGAGGCAATGTAGGACTCAATTGATTCGGAGTTCGGGCGATCTACATAGGTGCGGATAATTTTCATCTCAGCCATTTTTTCATCCCTCTTGAGAATTATTTTAAATGGATTCTGAGGGTTGGCAAGCAGAAAGAGCTTTTGATTCTTTTTTTTCTTATGTATAATCCCTTTTCATATTGAAAATAATTCAAATTAAAAAGGGCAATCTGGAGAAAAGGCTGAAGGAACTGAGGGGTAAAATATCCCTTTCCGACGGACGTGCTGAGATGTCTGTTAGAAAGATAGTCGAGTCGGTAAAGAAAAATGGCGACCGCGCGCTATTTGAATATACAAAGAAATTCGATAAGGTAGAGCTTTCTCCAAAAACCGTTAGGGTCTCGGATAGAGAAATCCAAAATGCCGAAGCTCAGGTCTCAGATGAAATAAAATCCGACCTCGCCATCGCCGCAGAGAGGATAAAGGATTATCACGAGAAGAAGCTCCCGCAGGAAAAAACATTTACCGACTCTCTGGGGAATGAACTCGGCTGGATTCTAAGGCCGCTACAGAGGGTCGGGGTTTACGTTCCTGGCGGAAAGGCTGCGTATCCATCTACGGTTCTTATGACTGTAATTCCCGCAAGGGTCGCCGGGGTTGAAGAGGTGGTTTTGGTTACCCCCTGTCCGAATGGAGAGATAAACCCCACAGTTCTTGTCGCCGCATACATGGCAGGAGCAAGCGCGGTTTACAAAGTAGGAGGCGCGCAAGCAGTTGCCGCTCTGGCCTTTGGAACTCAATCAATTCCAAAGGTGGATAAGATTGTAGGACCCGGGAACATATACGTGACCATTGCTAAAAAGCTTGTGTTTGGAGTCGTAGATATTGACATGATAGCAGGTCCAAGCGAGGTTCTTGTGATCTCGGACGGCAGCGCGCCTGCCGGATGGGTTGCGGCGGACCTCCTGGCTCAAGCGGAGCATGATGAGATGGCGATGCCGATTCTTGTAACAAATTCGGCTCAATTTGCAGAAGAGGTGAATCAAGAGGTCTCAAAAAGGCTTAAAAGTCTACAGAGAAGAAACATTGCGGGAGAGGCAGTAAGGAATCGGGGAAGGATTTTCGTCGTGGATACACTCGATGATGCCGTCTCTATATCAAATGCAATTGCGCCTGAGCATCTGGAACTCTGCGTGGAAAATCCGAAGGCCCTTCTCCCTAAGGTGAAACACACTGGAGCGATCTTTCTTGGGTCTATGTCAACCGAGGCATTTGGAGACTATATCGCAGGCCCAAGCCACGTGCTTCCAACGGGCGGTGCGGCGAGGTTCTCCTCACCTCTTAATGTTTATGATTTCCTGAGAATGCCCAGCGTAATTTCCATTTCAGAAGGCGGGTTTCGAGAGCTTGCGGATTCGGTTATGAACCTTGCGCATAGCGAAGGATTAGAGGCTCACGCCCTCTCGGTTAAAGTGAGACTTGAGGAGTAGGGGCGACTATCTGCTCAGCCAATAGTCAAACCATATTAATGGGGCTGCGCACTGGGAGTCCTTATCACGTTTTGAGTAGTGTTTTTGCTGGATCACGTACTAGGTCAAGAGGTTTCTTTTTGGGCGATTTCCCATTTTTGTTCTTGACTTAAAATAAGTTTATTTTCTAGATGTAAAGTAACAATTTGCGGTATAATTATTAGTTGGGTGGCTACTTTAGCCAGTTTGAAATTAAATATTTTTTGCTCTCTTTGAGCAATTCTGGTTTTGTTTATTTCGTTGATTCTTATCCATTGAGAAGGATGTCGTAAATGACTTCTTCGACCGTACTAATCACAGGTGCCTCTACAGGTATTGGTTTTGCTTGTGCTCTTACGCTTGATAATCATGGGTTTAAAGTATTTGCTGGTGTTCGCAAAGAACAAGATGCCGAAAGATTAAAAACTGAAGCATCTGATCGCCTTATACCTTTATTAATCGATGTTACAGATCAGGCATCTATTACGCGAGCTTTTGAAACTGTGAAAAAAAATGGTGGGCGATGCGGGACTTGATGGGCTTATTAATAACGCCGGAATTGGTATAATCGGTCCGGTAGAATATCTTCCACTCAGCGACTTACGCTACCAATTTGAAGTGAATGTCTTCGGCCAAATTTCCGTTACACAAGCTTTTCTTCCACTGTTACGTCAAGCTAATGGAAGAATTATCAATATCGGATCGGTTGGTGACCGTATTACCATCCCGTTTGGTGGTGCTTTGTGCGCATCAAAGAGTGCCTTGGCTTCCCTTAATGACGCCTTACGTTTAGCGCTTTCGGCATGGGGAATTAAAGTTTGCCTCATTGAGCCCGCATCTATTTCCACTCTGGCTGTGGATAAGGTAAAGGCAGAAAGCGAAAAGCTAATTGAAACCTTACCAAAAGAAGGTGCTCAGCTTTACGCTTCTATGTTCCGCAGATTTATCCAACGTTTCATTGAAAGAGAAAAACGTGGCAGTTCACCTGATGTTGTGGCAACTGTTGTTTTAGATGCCCTCACTGCAAGCCATCCGAAAACACGCTACCCAATTGGAAAGGACTCAATGGTTCTTATGAGCCTTGCCAAGTGGATGCCAGACAAGATACTTGATCGAATACGTCTGCGCATATTCGGATTGGGTGCTAAATCAAACACTTATCAGTAACACCGCCCAACACGGTGGGCGGGTGGACGCCCAATCAGCAGGTCTGTTATATTCGTATGCCATAGCGCGTTGCTGAAGCCAGCGTTGGGTGGCTTCGCCTACAAAACGTGAAAGGTTCAGATCGGCAGTTGTGCTCATATGTTGATCTGAGAGAGGATTTCATATCATGAAAGTAGAACAGGTGTCCGTAACTGGGAGAGAGCAGAAGAAGCAACTTACCCCACAGATGAGAGCGTTGTCCGAATTCTATCAGGCCCTCAACGACCGGGACATGGAACTGATGGCGCGGAACTGGGCCCAGACGGATGAGGCTGTTATGGACAATCCTGTGGGCGGTATTAAGCGCGGCTGGGAAGAGATCAGGACTGTATACGAGCAGATCTTCAGTAGCCATGGGCAATATTGGTTCGAATTCTATGACTACAGCTATCATGAAGCTGGAGGGGTCTTCTATGTCGTGGGCAGAGAGCGAGGGGAGTATAGATCGGGTGAAGCGGTGCTGAATATGGCGATCAGGACGAGCCGAGTCTTCCGACAGATAGACGGAGAATGGCGGCAGGTTCATCACCATGGTTCTATAGATGACTCAGAGCTGTTAGCAGCATATCAGAAAGCAGTCAGATCAAATGTATAATGTTGAGCCAAGTTCTTAGCGGTGTGCTGCTTGTGTGCGAGGGCGATGAACACACAAGTAAATACGTACTCTACTGCTCGATCAAAGGAATCTTATGGTTTTTCGTAACTACATGGGCTAGGTTGGCAGGATTCATAGATGCGATTTTACATCTCTTAGATGTGGAACACAAAGAACCTTCAGAAGACGCTCAACCAGGTGCTCCAGGGGACGCCCGCAAATGGGCGCCCCTAAATTCGGCCGTTAGACTACTCACGCTAAAAACTATGCCTTGACGTTCTGACGTTGTGACGCTATGATGTTTATATGAGTTTACCCAAAAGAGCTACTGTTTATTTCGAACTGGAGATCCACCGAGCGCTCCGACTCAAGGCGGCAGCAACAGATCGTTCCATTTCCGACATGGTCAATGAGGCTGTCAAACTGGCTTTGGCCGAGGATGCGGAAGATTTGTCCGCCTTTGAGGAGCGTGCGCATGAACGGAGTGTTGACTTCGAAGCCGTAGTGAGGTCCTTGAGACGGCGTGGCAAGATATAGGGTCGTTATCAGGCCGTCTGCAAAGAAAGAGCTCAAGGCCGTCGGACAGAAGAAGGACCGTCAGCGAATTATCTTACGGATTCAATCTCTTGCTGAAAACCTCAGACCGTTCGGTTGTGAAAAATTATCGGGCCACTTCGACCGATACAGGATTCGCGAGGGCAACTATCGTATCGTGTATTCCATTGACGATCAGGATTTTCTGGTTGACGTGGTGAAAATTGGCCACAGAAAGGATGTTTACCGATAAACAATTTAATCCGCCGCTGGAGATGTATGAACTGACTGATGATCTAACCCTACAGCATTCTTGTGATCGAATAGTCACCGATAAGCAACCTAAATATAAATCATATTTTTTTGACATATATATATCGGTATGTCAAAATTTCTTGGAAAGGTGACCATATACCTCAATGTTACGCACTCATACACTCAAGGGAATATAAAGCTTTAATTCCCACATGTATTAAACGGAAATCCAATTTATGATATTCAATACAAACCTTCAGTTATTATAATAACAGGCACCATAAAACTGTATTGAGTCATGAGCCTGTCGAACGGTCAAATTGACGTAGAATAATATGCGTAATGTGAGTTAAAATTAGTAGCGGAAACTTCCGGTAAATGTAGGAGTAATTATTTTGGTTCTCATCAAAATTCCAATTATGATAGTTAGTTATGATAATTTGAATCTTCGCTGGCAGCTAAATTGGTAGCAAAACTTCTATAATTCGCTAAGTCATCCGTGGCCCTCTTAACCGATTCCTTGGGGTGAACATACCTCATGCTCATATTAATACTTGAATGTCCCAATGCCTTAGAAATGGTGGATATATCTCATCTCAGCTAATCTAGTGCCACAAGTATGTCTCAGACCATGAAAACTCATTCCTTCAATCTCCAGGCTTCTACACAAGTTAGTAAACTTATCCGACAGCGTAGACACGGTTACCACCATAGCCTCAGGGAATACGTGCTCACTTTTACCTGATTTTAGCTTGGCTTCCAGTAGCACTCTTCTAACTATGGGATTTATGGATATGGCATGAGTTTTCTTATTCTTTGAGTATATAGCTTCTATGGTTATCGTGTTTGAGTTAAAGCCAACGGATGTCCATTTAAGAGTTCTAATCGAATTCAACCTAAGTCCTGAATATATCGCTATATGTATCATGCTTTTTAGCGGCTCCTTGGCATTAGCTAGAAGTAAATCCTCTTCTTCCAGGGTTAACACTCTGGTTTTTTGGTTATTTATCGGCAAGAGTCCTGCTATTGATACAGGGTTGTTAGCGTAAAACTTATCGCACCGCTTAGCGTAGTTAAATAGGTGTCGAACAAAACTTAACGTTTTATCTATGGTTGCTGGTTTCTTGCCTTCTTGAATTTTAATCCGTTTGTAATCCTCAATATCAGCCGACTTTATCTCGGATAACTTTTTTCTTCCAAATAATAATTAAGCACAGAAGAAAGAACGGGAAAGACCTATTTCTATAGAGCAAAGATAAATAAGCAGACGGAGGCTAACTGTAATAGATGACTTGAACTGTGTGTAAGAGATATGAACCTACACCCTGGATTTATAAATGAAGGGAATAGCTTGCATCCCATTTACATGAATTTACATCCAAATAGATTAATAAATACGGTCTAAATGAAAGGGTACAGCATGAACAGGATGAAAGCAAAAATCTGTTTGTTGATAATCTGTGCAATCCTTATCTTAGGATGTGGTACTACCAAGATTTACAATTCCGAGCACGAACCAATGTATATTAATGAATCTAAAGCCAGATATAACCTTCTTAAGCACTTTGCTGAGGTAGAAAATTTGTGCTCTACATACTTTGAACATACAGCTACTTATGATATTTCACCTATTATAAGGAGGGCTCTAGGAGAAAACAATGGAGATGCCGTTATCCATGTAACTTGGAAAAGAAAAGAGTCTTTACAGGATGCAACGT
>JBLNAE010000242.1:0-4376 GCA_050259195.1 Ignavibacteriales bacterium | reverse complement strand
GCGCTGGCAGGTCTAGAATTAGATTTTTTCTTCATTTTACTCCTCTCCGTTGAGTTCTACTCCAAATTCTAATTACACTGTCAACCCAGGTAGCCAGGTAGAAATCGAGCAAATAAAAGATATAAGTAGTGAAAGAAAGCTCTCATCATATTCTTTTTTCCATGAGCTTTGCTGTTTCTTTTATTATTGCTTCTGGGTTTACCCATATAACCTCATAACCTTCCTACGACGTAGATTCCTGAGGTTCATAGTATTCCCTCACCTTCCTTTTTATTCCTACTAAACTTTTCAACTTGCAATTCATATGCCGATATATCCCAAGGCCCATAAGCTCCTATAAAATTTAAAAGTTGTTTAGAATAGAACTTTTCTTAAAAAGTATGAGTGTCAGAATCTAAGACATCTGACACTCATACTTTTTAGTAGAGCTTACCAACTTATTTACTCCGTAGGAATTTCGATAAGTTACGTACATTAAATTTAGTGGCATACAGTTTGCGTGTTTTATTTAAGGTAAAAATGAATATAGATTCTCTACATGAAGCTTATCCCCCGCTGCGGCGGAAGAAATTTTGGAAACTTTGCTGTGGACAAGGACGTTGTGCCAGTTGCTGTTGAATAAATAGATTGTCAAGAAACAAATTTAATGCAACTTTGATGGTGTATTACCAAAATGTGTAACGCTATTCAAATCAGCACAGGTTAATTGCTGTCAGATAAACTTGGGTTTTGGAGTCATTGCCATGAAAGGCCGGTTATTGGAACTGATTCAGTCTCTCTTTGGAATGGATATGAGTTTACTCCAAAGTTCTGCTTGGAGTCCTCCAGTCGATATCTATCGTTATAGGCATGGCTGGTTAGTAAAATTTGAACTTGCCGGCATAAGAACCGAGGACATCCAGGTGAGTATTGAAGGGCATCACCTAACAATTCAAGGAATTCGCCGAGATTGGTCAATTCGGGAGGGGCACAGATCCTACTCGATGGAAATTGCATATAACCGTTTTGAGAGATCGGTCGAGCTGCCATGCAAGATGGAAGAGGCTCGAATCCTAATGGAATATCGTGATGGAATGTTGCTTATATTCTTGCAAATGGAGGACAAATAGACATGCTAAACCCATTTGGAAACACAGTACCGGTGCTGCCAATTAAGAACAGCGTGCTCTTTCCCTACATGTTAATGCCTCTTGTGGTCAGTCGCCCCACCTCAATATCCGCTATCGAAGCAGCCCTTGCGAAAGAAGATAAGATTTTAGCTATCTTCACGCAAAAGGATGCCTCAGTCGAGGAGCCCAAGGCTGATGATTTATTTAAGATTGGAACTTTAGCGGTTATCAAGAAGATGATTCCAATTGAGCAAACGCTTCATATTGCAGTTCAGGGGGTGCAACGTGTTGAACTGGTCGGAGTGACAACAGAACAACCCTTTCTCAATGCTACGGTAAAACCCTTACCTGAACTAAATGACAAAGGTCCAGAGATCGAAGCGTTGCACAGAGCAGTACTCGATCTGGCTAGTAAGATTGTTGAGTTGTCCGAACCTGAGATGAAAGTCAATTTAAATTACGTCATCTCTGGAATAAAGAATCCACTCCATCAAGTCTATCTGCTGGCATCTCTTCTTTCATTCGATCTCGAAAAGGAAATTGCCATACTTTTTGCTTCAACTAAGCAAGAGGTGCTACAGTTAATGCGTAGTTATCTGAACCATGAAATTCAGGTACTGGAATTACGGAATCGCATCAGCAGTGAAGTTCAATCCGAAATGGGACGTGAGCAACGAGAATACTTACTCCGCCAGCAGTTGCGCGCCATACAAAAGGAATTGGGAGAGCGGAGGCCTGAGGAGTCGGATGCAGCAGAGCTTCGTGAACGGATGAAAGCGGCTGACCTGCCCGAAACCGTTCTTAAGGAAGCGGAGAAAGAATTATCACGCTTGGAATTAATGTCTTCGATATCTCCGGATTATCAGATGACGCGTACATACATTCAACTGATCATAGAGTTACCGTGGAAGAAGATGACAGAGGATAACCTTGACCTTGAACGCGCTCAGCAAGTGCTCGATGAGGATCACTTTAACCTTGTTGAAGTAAAGCAACGGATTATTGAGCATTTGGCAGTCATGAAACTCAACCCGAATGCCAAAGCGCCTATAATTTGCTTCGTTGGACCGCCGGGGGTCGGGAAAACATCTCTGGGTCAGTCAATTGGCCGGGCATTAGGACGTAAATTTGAGCGTATAAGTCTTGGCGGGCTGCATGATGAAGCCGAATTAAGGGGGCATCGCCGTACTTATATCGGTGCTATGCCGGGCAGGATTATACAGGCGATTCACCGTGCGGGTTATAGAAATCCATTGCTGATGCTGGATGAGGTGGACAAGTTAGGAAGAGATTTCCGTGGAGACCCTGCTGCGGCTTTAATGGAAGTTCTCGATCCAGCTCAAAACTTTGAATTTCACGATAACTACCTCAACCTGCCCTTTGACCTCTCAAGGGTTTTCTTTATCACTACAGCCAACACTTTGGACGGCATTCCTAGACCACTACTAGACCGAATGGAAGTGCTGAGACTAGCCGGTTACAGCGATGAGGAGAAACGTGAGATTGCAAGACGTTATCTCGTTTCAAGGCAGATTAGAGAAGCTGGACTCACCAGTGAACAGCTAATGATAGCGGATGAAACGCTTCTCTATATAATCCGGCGCTATACTCGTGAGGCTGGCGTACGGGAGTTAGAAAGATCCTTAGGTAGAATAGCGAGAAAAGTGGCTATACAAGTAGGTCGGGGAAATACAATGCCAGTGACGGTGATGGCCGACAATTTATTCGAATTACTAGGCCCGGAAAAATTCTTTGAAGAGCAGGCCCGTCAAATACTTCCGCCTGGAGTGGCCGCCGGACTAGCTTGGACTGAATCAGGCGGGGACGTTCTGTATGTGGAAGCGGTGTTGCTCGCCGAGGGTAAAGACCTGATTTTAACAGGGCAACTTGGCAGTGTGATGCAAGAATCGGCCAAAACTGCCCAGAGTTACATCCGGTCCCACTCAGACGATTTGGGCATAGAGAGCGAGTTGATCCGTAGGTCAGGTGTGCATATTCATGTTCCGGCAGGTGCAATTCCAAAGGACGGGCCTTCAGCCGGTGTAACAATGGTTACTGCACTAGCGTCACTCTATACTAGAGTTCCAGTACGAAGTGATACTGCTATGACTGGCGAGGTAACATTGAGTGGCCTGGTTCTGCCTGTAGGAGGCATCAAAGAAAAGATTCTTGCGGCTCATCGTGCAGGGATTCGTAGGGTTATCATTTCGAAAGATAATAAAAAAGACCTTAGTGAGATACCAGATCACGTCCGTCAAGAAATTCAGTTTATCTACGCAGAGTGTATTGAAGACGTCCTGGTCGGGGCTATTCCCAAGTTAGCAGAACGCATCAAAGGTAGAGCAGTGCTATAAGGAAATTAGTTCTTCAAAGTTTTAATAAGGCAGAGGAGCCTATCCTGAGAAACTTTCAACCTATTCAACCTCAATTTTAATTTCTTCAGAGTTAGCCTACTTAGCTTGAGAAATCGGTGTGGTGATTTCGCGGTCCGATGCGAGGATGCGTTTTCGATTCCAGCCGATGCGGTTCTTGCCCACATAGGCACGAGCCGAATCGAGTTGCGTATAGACGTAGCGCATTTCGTATGTCCCGGCCGACGTCATGCCCCAGAAGAAGGCGTCGTTTGCGAGTGCCTTGATCTCTTCGGGCTTCAGCGAGGGGTCAATCATCTCTGCCGGCGCAGATACAGCCAGCCCCAGTGTCAGTACCGCCAACAATACAAATGCGATGAGTTTTGTGTTTTTCATAGTTCTTTCTCCGCCCATGATTGTTGTTCCTTTCTTGTTGATCATGGTTCTTGTACCTCACTTCACTCGTTCCAGCGGCAGCATCTTTCAGTTGTGTTCGAGAACCTTCGGTTCGGGCAGATACAGCCGCAGGCCGGCTCAGGGCCACAATAGTTTTATCCCGACTATTGCCCTCAGTTTTTCAGGTGATTTTGCAAGAAAGATACCAGCGAAATTTACTTTATTTTCAGGTGGATTAGATTAGAATAGGTGTCTGATTTTCCGACATCTAACACTACTTTCACGATCCAGATGCCCAAGATTCAAGGAATTTTCCTGGCATATTTATTGCAATTTTTAAAGAAATGAAAGCCCCGGGGCTTGCAAGAGGGTTGGGATTAAAGCTATTGAAAAAATGAAGGGAGGTAAAAAACATGATTGTAAAAAACCATATGACTCCAAACCCTGCTACTATATCCCCAAAAGAAGATGCTAAAGTCGCCTTTCATCTTCTAAAGAAATACAGTTTTCGCCAGTTCCC
>JBLNAE010000241.1:0-7742 GCA_050259195.1 Ignavibacteriales bacterium | reverse complement strand
ACTCTCCTAGCTGTAGGAATAGTCTCCCCTGCTATTCCAAACCTTATCGAAACGATCTGAGCCGTCGGCCCATTTCACGGCAGTTGTTGTGCCGTCTACTTCTATTTTTAAAATCTGCCAGACCGGACCTGTTACTTCGGAATCAATCTGTGCCTGTCCGACGTAGATATTGTCGGAATCAGATTCATCGACTAAAACAAGAAAATTTCCCCTTGTAATTAGACCGCCGAACGGGTCTCTTTCTTGCACGTCAATCATCTGCGTAGTCCCTCCAACTTATTTGATAAGTTTCTGATCTGACCTCTAATTTTTATGTATTGATAAATCTTGTCGATTTTTGGCTTGTCGTCGGGATTACCAAGCATATAGTCAATTTCTCGTATTCTTGCCAGAAGCATTGACTTGTTTTTGATGCCCGATTCCTTAGCCCATTCAAGAATTTCTTTTATCTCTCTGTCGTGTGAAACATCCAGTGCATCCAGATCGAGTGCTCGTTTAAGCGATATAAGCCTTACAGACTCGTTTGTGATCTTTATATCGTCACTACCTGATAAATCCGCATCTAGCGGATCGTCGTACCTGACATCATCTGGATTTTTTTCTTCTTCTGACGGGTTGAGAATCTCGGTACCTGTACCTTGATCCTCGGCCTTATTTACTATTACTCCCATGCTCTCTCCTTTAACTGGACGGGGGATTTCTCCCCCGCCCCAAATCACTTCAATTACGAAAGTGAAAGCCCTGTAATCTGACCTGAACCAGCCTCGTTTTTGGAAACGAGTGTAAGTTCGGTTTCGATAACGGCTCTTGTAGCTGAACCAATCTTTGCTACATCAATTTTCTTAGTAGGTCGCAAGGTTGCGACTTTCCAAAGATCGTTTTGTAACACGGCAACTACCGATGTGGTCATATATCTATGGGGGATAATTTTGATTCGACCGAAATCTGAATCATAAATATCAACACCCGCGACTACTTCCTTTTCAGCAGCACCAATATTTCTGGTATTTCCGGCTGTGAAAGCTGAAATCTGTCTCTTTTGATAACCGTTGGCGTATGCGTAATCTGGCATACCTCCGGCAGCCCAAATGGTCTGTAATAGGTCATCGAACATACTTGAGATCAAATCTTCATCTCCTGTGCCTGTTCCTGTTTCAACGTTAGTCGTCATGAAACTCAATACACCTTTTAAGGTTCTAGCTGTACCCGAAGCTCCTGAATTTCCGGTTCCGTTAACCAAAGCATATTCAATGTCTCTGGCGTGTTCCTTCATTTTCTTAGCCATCTGGTAAGCAAATTCGTCCTCGATTCCTGCGGTATCGACTGCTCTTTGAGTGTCTGATACTTCAACGGAAGTCTGGAAGATTTGCGTGTAGTTACCGACTCTGGTTCTGGATGCTACTTTTGAAAAGCTATAGTCATAGCCCTCAATCTTTGCATTAGCGGCTGCGTTAGCCAAAGAGTCTGTTAACCACTCGTGGTAGGTAGCGTTAGCCTTTTCTTTTCCAAATCTGGATAAGAAAGGTGTATCTACTGGACTAATATTGGATATGACGTTGGATAAATCTTCACGATTACCAATTGCGTCATAGGTTAATTTTGCGGTTGCGTTTGTCATTCTCTCTCACCTCCTGCGCGTGACAATTACTTTTTTGTACTCAAGGCTTTGAAGTATTCGGCCCAGTCCGCGTTATCGCCCGAAGCGATAGCATTTTCATAGAGTTGATCTATTTTTGTGTTACCGTCCTCTGGCTCACTGGCTCTGGTTGTTACCGCACTTTCAGCGCCCTGTTTTGCAAGTTTCCCTGCAATATCCGTAGTTTTTCTCGTAACAAGTTTTTCCTGCATCTTGAGTACCTTTTCGGCAACCTCTGCGGGACTTCTACGAGGAACGAAAGCACCGTTGGGCAAATAGTTTGCATCTTGGTATCTTTCGATAAACTCGGCTGCCAAATCGGGATCGTACTTGTCCGATGAGTCATCAAACTCCGGATGTTTATCAAGTACTTCCTGCAATCCCCGTTCGTGTTCGGAGATTGTTGATTTATAGCTGTCAATTCCCCTTTGCTGTTCTAAGACCTTTTGGACTTCTTTTTGCACTCTATCTTGGAGGCGTTTTTCTAAGGCTTGAGGATCTATATATTCCTCATTAGGATCAATTAGTGGTTGCTCTTTTTCCCATGGCAACCGAGTAGTTTCCTTTGGACTTCCAAGTTTTTCTACTTCTTCCTTTAATGCCTTTTTTTCTTCAAGAAGCTGCTTAATCCGTCTTTCGGACCTAGTAGGCTTAGGTTCTTGAGGCTTTTCCTCAACTTTGGCTTTTGGTTCTGAACTTTCTTGGGGTGTACTCTCCCCTGTCGGTTCTTCAGAAGTTGGCGATTCTTCTACGTTGGTTTCCTCAACGGGTTCGTTTTGCGCCTGTAGTTCTTCTTCAGACATATATACCTCTCAATAATTTTCTGACCACGCTAATATGGGGGTCGGCCGCCATTACCTTCTATGCGTCCATAAAAGGCTTGTTGGTGGATCTATCCAAAAGGGGTTGTTAATAGTGGATAGATAAAGGGGGTTAGGTTAATAGATAGACCCACCAATAAACCCTATATATCTTGTAATATCGGCTCCCCGTTTTTCACTCCTACAAGTAGCTTTTTTGTTCCTATATGAAATCCATGCGGAAACTCGCAGCTTGTACAATGAATGTAGGGGCCTTTTTGTACCCAGTTATGGGTAGCGTTCTTCGCTTTTAAAAGTGCGTTTTGTCTTAATTCCTCTAACAGTTCTTCTTTGATCTCAAATACAGGCTCATTTTGATTCTTCTCGGTCTTTGACGATTCCATACGAGGTCTCCACAATAGAAACAACCTGTTTCAGATACGTCTTAGCAAGAGAAGCGGCCATGTATTTAAACCCGATATTTTCAACACTATCTGACGCTTCAATATTTAGCCCGTTATCAAGATCCGCGACATAGGTGTCTATGATCGCTTTAAGCTGCTTCCAGCCCGGCGATACCGCAAGGTCGTAAAACGCTGTATCAATAACCTCCGGCTCAGATTCCTTGCTGGGCATTAAACTGCGGTAACTGTCCATTGGGGTTACCGGCACCGCCTGTTCCATTTAGACCTCCCATCTGGCCCTCTGGCCCGTTTTGAATTTGCTGTACAAGGTTTTGAAACTGTTGATCCCACGCTTGCTGATCGTTTGGAGTCATAGTTCCACCCTCTGTAATATCTTTTGCGTCTTTGATAATCTTTTCCCAGTCCTGAATACCTCTTGAGATAAGCCATTTTTTGTACATCTCGCCAAAATCGACAACCTTTTCACCCAGTTGAATCGTGCCTGTTTGCATTACTTGTTCCGCTGCTCCGGGGATTTTAAGAAGAAGTTGCATACCCTCTGATAAGGAAAGCTGTTCCTGTGCCTCGTCCTGCTTATAGGTAGATCCTGCGTCTATAAAGAATTTATATTTTGTGTCTTTGATATCGCTTGGTTTGATGATGATCTCTCCCGCTTTGCCGGATTCGAACATATCCAGTACGTCGGCGTTCATATCACCAATTTGCTGTAACTCCTGTTCAAATAGGGTTATCTTAATGGGGGTTTCCTGCTTTGTAGCAACAAGATCCATAAACAGGTCGTAGACTTTTTCAACAAACTTCTCCATCTGGAATCTATCAAACACATCTCTTGAGTTTTGACGCTGATTAAGCATTGCAAGTGCTTGTGGGGTTTTACCAAGTCCCGGATCTGTTTGTGACGAGACTGTGGTATCCGATGTCCCCGCCTGATTCATGAGGGCTGCGATTAAAAACTGATAGGTTGACTGGAATGTGTTTATACCTTGTGGTGAAACCTGAAGCTGAGATACGGCATCCTTACTCTTAACAACCCACTTTGCGGCCGCTTCCATCTTTATTGTTGATTGGACAACGTTTGGTAGATCAATCAGAAGTGGCGGGAATAATGAGAATTTGACGCCATCAAGATAGAGGTTAATCAGCGAGTTGGTGGCGTATTGTAGGGACATTCCCTTTTCAAACTCGCCAAGCCCGTGGAATCTATCAATTAACGGGAATGCGTGCTTAACAACTACCGGAATCTTTCCATTCTTTTGGGGATTTTCAATGTCTCTTAGAATTAAGTTGTAGTCTGGTGCAAATGTTATCCATCTATCACGCTCATACCTTGTAACAAGGTTAATTCCTGCATATTTTGAGCCTGTCTCGGCATATTCATCGCCAAAGTTCTGCTCTCCGTATGACTTTTCGTCTGTTCCTGAGGATTTAGACGCTTTCTTTTCACCTTTTGAGGCTTCTAATATCTCATCAATGTTCTTCCAAGTCTTTTTATCTCTTTTTGCAAGCCACGCACGGGTTACTTTTGACTTAACAAACACATAATCGCAGTCTTCGATGGATATTCTTCCCGGCTGTGGAATAAGATCACGAATTGGAATCATTGAAAAGTCTGGTCCTACGTAGTCATCCCTTATGACATAGTCCACCAATACTCCAAATGACCCGTAGACAAGTGAATAAAAGTCGACAAGGCGAAGTTTAGTTAAAAGATCGTACTGATTACTGGCGTTTGGCTCGATATACTTGTGGAGTATAAGATCCATAAACTGTGATTTACCTACATCTTTTTTTGAAAGTGCTTGAACCTTGCCCGATGCAAGCTGGCTCATAACCCTAAAAGATCTTTCCATCGACATGGTTAGAAGTCTTGGGTCATTTACTTGTGATTTAGTTGAATTTTTTGATAACGAGTCTCCGGGTTTACAGTAGACTATCTTTTCTTTTTCCTCGAATGTTTCCCTGATTGTCGAGTAGTAATCCCACGCACTTTTAAATTGTTCTGACAGCTTGATTGCTTGCGCATCCTTTGCTCGAGGCTTTTCCTCTAAATTCTTTTTTGCCATTATCTCTCCTTTTGACAATAAAAAAGCCACCTCAAAAATGAGATGGCATAAGGATTTCCAGTTAGAAATCCCAACCTATATAGATTCACAAAGGTATAACTTTACTACAAGGACTTGTCAAGTTCCTCATAGTTTCTTCTTAGCTGAGATAGCCACGTAACGTCTTGTATTTGTCCTTTTTTAATTTCCACAACGAAAGTAAGCTTGGAGTTCTCCTTGTTATCTCCCGCTTGTTTAATCCTCTTGATAATATCCTCATATGCCTGAATCTGATTCTCTCGGCTATATACGTTTCGTTTCTTTCCATAGACTGTAAGTTCGGTTGTTCTTTTTCCATGAATATCAAAGGTCACATCCAGCGACCCATAGGCAAGCCTGTCAATCAAGGCTTTGACCTCATTAAATACTTTATCGTTTCTATCCCCTGCGGTTATCAATAAAACCCCCCATGAAACAAGTCCTCCTGTGGCAACTCCTCAATAAGCTTTTGTACATCTGATGGAAACCCACCATCTATATTCACAAAGTAGTACTCAAGCGCACGCATACCGTGCGAGTATTCATCGTGTATTGGAATCTCGTTTGACTGGTTTATTGCTGTATCGTTTTTCTCCGGGTAGCGATAGTTAACAAGGCAGTCTCTAAATCTTTCTAAACGTTTATCAACATATAATCCCTTTATATACTTATGGGTTATTCTTATCTGTTCCTCAATTCGCACACCATCTTTAAATCTAATATTTATGCCATGCTTACCGTATTCCTCAATGGGGGATGTACCTGTGACAATAGATCGCGACTTTCCTGCGGGATCGCCTGTTATTAACTCCGGCACTTTATATGGCTTTGACTGGATAACCTGAACAAAATGCTCGATATTTGCATCTGATTTCTCGTAATAGTCTATAACTCTAAACTCACCACCATACCTTTGTATCCAAATAATAGCGGTAGGATCATTTATTCCAAAGTCGAACGAAAGGTGAAGTGGAAGTGACGGGTCGTATGGTACGGGCCTAACATTATCCATTGACCACTCCTCATATACAGTACCAACGGGCTTTTCATATTCAGCAAGGATTTCCTGTCTGTAATAGCTCATCCCCATGCTTTTATACTCACGCTCAAGCATTTCAAGCTCGTTTCTATCAAGTTCGGGATTGTCGTGTGATGTATAGTGGAAGCATTTAAAATCGGGGTTATTCTCAAGCCTATAGAGATTTCTAAAGCCTTTTGGAGTTCCTGCTAATATTGCCGGTGCTTTATGGACCATTAAGTTTGGTCGTATGATTGTAGGCCAAATATCCTCGCCCCAGTCATCATACTCATCACCTGCAAATGCTCCCCAGTTAGATATACCTCTTAGTGCTTCTTTGTTTTCAACACCGTGTAGTTGGACCTTACCGTTATTGGGTAGGGTAATAGATAGTTCTGTTTCGTTTGGTTTATAGGGAACGCCTTTTTCTTTAAACTCGTTTAAGATTCGTGCAACATGGTCGTTCCACGCTATATCCTTTGCTTGCTTACGAGATGGTGCAACATAAGGACAAACAAGTCCTGTTTCAAAAGCTTTTTCAAATAGCCAAGAGATAATAAGTGATGTTTTTCTCCACTTACGTCCGGCTCTAAGTTGAACAAATCTAAACCCGTTATCTAGGGCTTGTAGTACCTCTTTTTGTTTGTCATGCGGCCTTGTGGGCGCAAAGACATTTATATTTACTTGTTGCATACTCTCTCTTTCTTAAACTCTTAGTGCTGGTAGCAAGGATTTGCACCTTGCAGGTATATATTCTACGACCACCGAAACTTTTTAAGCAGTTCACGCTAACGGCTGCGTTACTATTCCGCCATACCAGCATTAAGTTTTCAAGAATTACTCAGTTCCCCTTGTAACAACAAACTTGAATTCTTTGTCCCCATCCTTAAAAGATGCGCCTATTGTTTCCCTTTTACCTATAGCCTGATTCAGTATATCGTTTGCCGCCTTATTCCTTACCTGTTCGTTTCGTTTTAAATCCAGTTGGTCACCAAGCACGCCCACAGCCTTTGGTGATAAGGCTTTTAGCATATCCAGACTATTTTGTAGTGATTGGTTTAGGTAAGTTTCTTTGTACTTGATTAGTTGTGGCTTAAGCCTATAGAACTGCGACCTTGAATACGGGCATCTTGCAATAGCCTCGTCGTCCGTCGTCGTTGAAATGATCGCCATAAGTGTAATTGCCTGTTTGGGGCTTAGTGGTGGCAATCTGGTATCATCTGGTTTCGTTAGTTCTTCGGACATTATTATTCGTGTAACACTATTTGGATAGTTTTGCAATATGCTGTTATAGGTTCTTTTTCTTTCGCCTTTCTTCCCGGATCTTAGTCATTTCTCTTGACTGCTCCGGCGTGAGTTTACGTTTGGATATTTTACCGCCTTTTCTACCTATTTTTGATAAATATTCTTTAATTTCTTCATTCATACTTAGAAACTCATCGGGAGTTGCGAGATTGTCACAACCCCCGTCAATCTCTAAATTATCTTTTTTTAATAATATCTAGTTCTATACCACCCCGTACGACTAAATCCAAAAGTTTGTTCTTGCATGGTTTATTTATTCTTTTCTAATAAATACATCGAGAATTCCCTTACCAAGGGCAAATCCGTATGCTACAGCACTGTAGAAAAACTCTACTTCGTGTGCGTAGCCCGTATTGTGTAGGATAAAGCCCGATAACCCAAAAGCTAATAACAAGATTCCTCTAAATATTCTCATCTTTTAATTCCTTTCACCCGTACGGATTTCTTGAACCCTGTCCGCTTTAATCGGTTTTACCA
>JBLNAE010000240.1:0-11899 GCA_050259195.1 Ignavibacteriales bacterium | reverse complement strand
TGAAGCCTGGTTCAGTCTTCCAAACCCGCAATTGTGTGTGTGAAACGCCTACCTCTGCGGCGATGGCTTCACCTTTACTAACAGTCAAACACAATAAGGCGGCATGAACTTTGCGAAGTGGAAATCCGATTGTGTGGCCTTTAGGTACTCTCTTGCGGGTCGGTTCGGTGTAGGCAGCAAGTTTATTACTTATAAATTTTTCGAGAAGTGTCGACATCAGACTATTTACAGAATAACACAGTGCTATTGTCTTGTCAACTGCTTCACCCAATCTTATTTGTTATTACTCGTTCTTGAACCTTATAGATTCTCATTGGTGGTGAAATTGGTGGTAGTTTGGTCGTAGAAATACGTAATAGTCCATTAAATAGAGTTACAGGGGTTTTCCCTAAGAAGTGAGAAAACCCCTGTAAGATCGGGCATATTCTTATCTTCTCTTTTTCAGAGTTTAACTCTATGTTACCGTAAAAGGTAATGTAAAATTTTTTGACGCCAACGCCATAGGATATGATTTTGGCTTCCGCCCAATCACAGAGTATAATATTTTGGCTAGCTTAAAGGCATCGACATCTAATCAAGTAGGAGGAAAAAAGAAGAGATGAAGGTAAAAGATTTTGACAAGATAGTAGAAGCATGGAAAAGCCACATTCTGGTAGATACCCTGTGGGGCTACTCTCTGGAGATTGATGAGGATGTACCTAGAGAATTTGCAGCAATAGCACTCTATCTGGACTCTTCAACGGTTCGAGCGGCAGGTGAAACCACCGAGTTTTATGACGGCTATAGAAGAGCCTCGACAGACATTTTTGAGCTAATTGGTATTGAAATGGTCCAAGACGATGAAATGAAAATAATTCTTATAAAGCGAAAAATTGTCGAAGAGGATAAGCAAGAGATGTTAAAACAACATATCTGGGGATAGCCTCCGGGGGTTCATAGAATCAGCCTGCCATTTTCGTAAATTAAACTTAAATTAATAAATGAAATTAGGCAATTATACACTCAAAAGACAAAAAGCTTGCCATTCCCGTCCGATAAAGTATCGGGAATGCGTAATATGAGTCAAACAAATCCGAAATGAAAATTGCCAACCTATTTGACCACCTCCTGATTGACTTAGACGGAGTGGTCTATATCGGAGATAAACCAACTACCGGGGCCAAAGAAACTATCGCAACTCTAAGAGCAATGGGGAAGGACCTGATTTTTCTTACGAATGACCCCAGAAGCTCACCCAGCGAATACGCAGAAAAGCTAAAGACGATGGACATTCAGGCAACCTCAAACGAGGTGATCACATCGGGGATGGCAATTGCCCTCTACATTAAAGAGCACTATGGACTAGATAGCGGCAGAGCATACGTTGTCGGAAGCTCCGCCCTCAAAGAAGAAATAAAAAGGGTCGGACTCAAGCTTGCCGATGGCGAGGAGTCCAAAAAAGCAAACTTTGTTATAGTCGGTGGACATCCGGAATTTAATTACGAAGAGATGAAGATCGCCACTATTGCAATAAGAAATGGTGCCCGCTTTTTCGGGACGAACCGAGATCCGCTCTTTCCCGCACCGGAGGGATTGATTCCCGCAACGGGAGCAATAATCGCATCAATCGAATTTGCTTCCGGGAAAAAAGCAATGACAGCCGGAAAGCCGGAGCCTATAATGTTTGAAGCGGCAAAGAAGCTACTTTCAGCTCAAGAAAAAATCGCAATCATAGGAGACAGGCTCGATACGGACATTGCGGGGGGTAAGCGCGCGGGGATTGCCACGATACTTGCTCTTACCGGCTCTACGGATAGAGACGAACTCTCTCGTTCTAAAATTATCCCCGATTATGTTATTGACGATTTGAGAGATTTGCTAAAGGAGAGGTAGAGAAATTTCTCCACCACAGAGAATACTAGAGGAAAGATTTTTTTAAATAAACACTCTCAATGAACCCCGTGTTCTCTGTGACTAAAATCATTTTTAATTCCTAAATCCCAAAAGGGGACAACAATGCCCAGAATAAAAATCAACAACATCAGCCTTAATTATGAACTTGACGGCAATGGGCCAGCGATTGTGTTAATAAATGGCCTTACAATGGACGTAAACGGATGGTATTTGCAGGTTCGGCCTTTTTCAGAAAGTCATTCGGTTTTAAGGTATGATTGCCGGGGTCAGGGACAATCGGATAAGCCCGATACAGAATACTCTCAGGAGTTGCACGCAGACGATTTAAAGAGCCTCATGGACCAGATTGGAATACAAAAAGCCCATGTGGTTGGCATCTCAAACGGCGGCATGATAGCCCAGCACTTCACATTAAAGTATCCGGAGAAAGTCGGCGCTCTGGTTCTCGTTGACACGTGTAGTTACATTGATACTCTTCTTGAGATAATTATAAAGGTTTGGATAAAAGCAACAGAGATTGGAGGAAGTGAATTTAGGTACGATGTAGCCCTTCCGGCCCTTTTCGCGGAGAGCTTCTTAAAGAGAAATCTGGAGGTTATATCGGCTATGAAAGAGATCAGCGTAGCGAATAATCCTCCAAAACCCATAATAAATCTGGCGAAAGGCTGTCTCAAACATAACGTTGATGATCGAATCCGAGAGATTAAATCTCCAGCCCTTATCATTGTAGGCGAGGAAGATATTCTCATTCCCCCCAAATACTCAAAGATACTGAATGAAAAAATTGAAGGCTCAAGGCTCATCGTAATGAAAGATTGCGGCCACGTACCTCTACTTGAAAAGCCGGAGGAGTTCAATAAGATCGTGATAGATTTTTTAAAGGATTATGATGGACTCCTTGTATAAATTTTGAGACTGGAAATACACCTTAATCTCATATAACTTATGAATAACTCATGTTACGCATTTTGTCATGCCCGAATCTTGTTCCCGAATGTAGCAATCGGGAAGCATTAACCTCCGATCTAATCGGAGGGCATCTATTGTTTTGAATTTCTGATAAATACGTGCGTAATATAAGTAAATAAAACAAAAAGGAGACTCCAAATGAAAGCAGCGACTTATCACGGTCCCCGAGATATAAGGGTTGAAACGGTTCCCGACCCTAAGATTCAAGAACCGAATGACGTAATTCTCAGAGTTACAAAGAGCGCAATTTGCGGCTCTGACCTACACTTTTATCGCGGTCGCGTGCCTATGGATGATGGATTTATTGTCGGACATGAGTTTATAGGTGTTGTAGAGAATACCGGAAAGAACGTTAGATTGTTTAAAAAAGGCGACAGGGCTGTAGCTCCATTTTGGGTAAGCTGCGGGGTTTGCCCAAATTGCCGAAATGGCGTTCCGACATCGTGCACGGGAGGCGGCGGATGCTTCGGCTTTGGAAACGCTTTTGGAGGCTTCGCTGGCGGTCAGGCTGAATACGTAAGGGTTCCATTTGCAGACAGCACGCTTGAGAAGGTTCCAGGAGGGATTGAAGACGATAGGGTTTTATTTCTTGGAGATATACTCTCAACGGGTTATTTCTGCGCCGAATGGGCAAATATAAACCCCGGGGATACAGTCGCCGTATTTGGTGATGGCCCGCTTGGACTTCTTGCTACGGCCTCGGCAAAGCTCTTTGGACCATCCCAGATAATAACAATTGGACGGCATGACTTTCGACTCAACGTGGCAAAAAAGATGGGAGCCGACGTTATTATAAACTCACATAAAGAAAACCCCATTGAAAAAATATCCGAGATAACAAATGGAAAGGGCGTGGACGCAGCCTTAGAATGCATCGGCTCCGAGAACGCCCTCCTTGATTCCATCAAAATAACGAGACCCGCAGGAACCGTCTCGTTTATCGGACTCTTTGTTCAGCCCGTGGCAATTCCGATGTTAGACTTCTATTTAAAGGACCTCACTCTAAGAGGAGGTGTGTGCCCGGCGAAAAACTACATATCAAAGCTTATGCCTCTCGTTGAAAAGGGAAAACTCGATCCGACTGCTGTAATCACGCACGATCTCAAGTTAAGCGACACTCCAAATGGATATAAACTCATGGATAGCAAGGATGAGAATGCAATAAAGGTAGTACTTACACTATAAGGCAAAAATGTAGGTGCGATTGACCAATCGCACCTACAATATAAAATAACTATCCCAAAATAAATATCTTCTTTGCAGATACGTCAAAACGGACTTTGCGGCCGGCACATTCGGGATAGAGCACGTATATTTTATCAGTTATCTCCCTACCCAACTCCGCAACCTTGTCCATGTCATTAGCAAGCGCAGCTTTCTGCATGGATTTTTGCAGATCCCATAAGGTTCCATAGTCTTCTTCTCTAACGGGTATGGGATTCATACTTATTCCTCACTTTCCTTCCCAATTATTAATTGACCAAACTACTTTAGCTACAGAAGAAATAAGGTGTTTGAGAAATCATTTAGTAGTCCTTTTTATAGTGATTAATGTATTCTCCCCATAGGGTCATCATTGCAAAAAGCATCGGGTCTAGATCAACATCCACTTTATGTGATTGATTTAAAGTGACTAAAGTCTGTACAATGGCGCGTGCCCTTTCCGGGAGTTCAAGCCTTTCGTCTTTTAATATAGGACGAATATACTTTTTGATTTGCTTATTGTTTATTAATCTCCAAGCTCTATTTTTATACTCCGTAATTTTATGCCCTATAGATTCCAGGTCTACTTCTTTTTGCTGTTCCGATTCCGATGAATAGTCCTGCATTTTTTGCGCAAAGTCTTTATATCCAATATGCTCCAACAATTCAACGGTTTCTTCTATCTCTTCCTCAATCCTGCTGAAGTCTGTTTCGACCACCCCTGGACTGAAGTTTATATCCGGCGGAGACCCATAAAGTAATTGCAAATCTGTTAATCTATCTACAACAAGCTCTTGAAAAGATTGGATGTCAAATTTCTTAATTCCTGGCATTTAAGAGTTATTTTAAATTAATTTTATCCTCATTGCCAATTAAACTTACTTGTGTTTATATAAGATAATCCAGGTTGTCTCGATTAAAGAGGTTAGAAGAACTATAACAGCCAATGCGAATCCTGGTAATAAGAAGAGGAGCCATCGGAGACACTATTGTTACACTACCTGCACTCGGGATTTTGAGAGAAAACTACCCGGATGCCTGCATAGAGATTATCGGCAACCGTGAATATTGGGAGATAGCACATAACAGATATTACATAAATGCCGTTTCAAGTGGAGAAATTTGGCTTACCTATGAGCTTTACTCAAGAGACGGGAGACCCAGTAAAGAGGTTGTTGATTATTTCTCTTCTTTTGATTTAATCCTCGCATACATAAACGATCCTGAGGGAATCGTTAGCGGAAATTTAAGAAAAATTGGTGCAAAGAGTGTTCTTATCTGCCCACCTTTTCCCAGGGGAGATAACGAGCACGCAGCCGATTACACCGCCCTTATTCTTCGGGAGATAAACCTCGATGTTAATCTCCCACTATTTCCTAAGATTTATTTAAGTAGAGAGGACCTCGATTTTTCCTCTCAATTCCTTTCCCATTTTATGGAATATCAACCACTGGTTGCAATACATCCAAGAACCTTTGGACCCAAAGGATGGGCGATTGAGAAGTTTATTAATGTTGGAAGATGGATTGAAGATATACTTAATGGAAAACCAATCTGGATAATGGGTCCGGCAGAAGAGGAAAATATAAAGCTAATCAGATCAAATTTCCCTTCTTCTCCTGTTCTTCAACTCTATTCTCTTCCCAAGGTTGCCGCTGTTCTCAGCCTCTCTCATCTCTACTTTGGCTGTGACACAGGGATTTCTCATCTTGCCGCCGCGGTCGGAGCGCGGGTTCTCACACTCTTTGGTCCCACGAACCCCCAGGTT
This sequence comes from Ignavibacteriales bacterium, assembly GCA_050259195.1. Lineage (GTDB taxonomy): Bacteria > Desulfobacterota_D > UBA1144 > Nemesobacterales > CSP1-2 > PSLL01. Next base: position 6,066 of record JBLNAE010000240.1, on the reverse strand, counting down.
TGGTGCCCAAGGGGAAAAAAGGTCTTGATCATAAAAGCAGAGGAGATGTTTAAAATCCAAGAGGATGAAGTAAAAGATATTATCGCTACATACATTAATGAGTAAATAATCTACAAAAGGCAGAATGAGATCAAAATTTTATTTTTATCACTTGCTCTTTACCGCCATCTCTTAAGATTTTAATTGTTGCTACACTCCCTGTTTCTCTATAAAAAAGGGCAATCTTCAGGTCTTCTATAGATTGGATGGGGCTGCTATCAAAAGAAAGTATTGTATCACCTTTCTTTAGACCTGATTTTTTTGCTATGCTGTCCTCAGTGAACCCCGATACCTTTATCTTTCCATTCTCATCAGCTAAGAGAATCCCCAATTTAGGTGATGCTGTTCCCTCAAGCTTTTCAGGGTAAAGGACATAATCCGCTATATTTTTTTCCATATCTTCGTCATTTTCTACTATTGAGTATCTATAGCCGTTTCTTCTAAAAACCCTTTTTGGAATACCGGAGCCGTAGCTGAGGTGTCCATTTCCTGTTAGAACTACAATTTGATAATCCGAATTATCCCTCAGGAATCTGTCTATAGACTCCGCCATTGTTTCATCCCATAGTATTTGAGCCTGAAAGAAAAAGTCGGAATTTCCTTGCCTCAAGCTACTGTGTTGATTAAATATCTCCCTAAGCCTTTCTTTATATTCTCTATCAGAAAAGTCCATTTCAGTCGGCAGATTTTTCTTCTCTTCTTCCGTTAGAGAATTTATTCCATTTTGTGCTACCTTTTCTACGATCCCACTGTCCACATTTAAAGCAATGATAGGGACCTTATTTTGTTTTGCGAAATCAACTATAGGTTTATATAGATTATAATCCAGTTTCCAACGCTTAAAATACTCTGTTTTTTTCAAAAATTCCTTTTCATCAATCGTTCCGTTGATATAGTTATCTATTACCCTCTGAAAAGGCCTTTGGAACATTTCCATCCCTATCGCCAGCTTTTTGTTAGTTTTATACAGTTCTTTAATTATGTTGAGTTGATTTATATGATGAGCAAACTCATCATGATGCTCCCCGACATAAACAACCTTTTTATCTCGTATATCTTCTACTACTTTTTCTAAATTGGTTATAGAGGGTACATAAACGGCTTTTGTAGGTTGTCTGATTCCTATGGATATTCCTCTTTCGGATTCCGATATATCCTTATAAGTATTATTTCCATTTTTAAATGCAAGGATTGAGTACTTACCATAATGGAATATCTTTCCGTAAGCCAGCTCTACCTCTTCTTTTGATTCCGCATGCACCGTCGCCACAACTCTCTCGTCATTCCAAGGGTTTTCTTTTACAATGACACTAAAGCCTCCGCCAGCCATGTCCAATTTCCCATAAAGCCTGTTTATTAATGGATTTTCCCTATCAAAGATAACTAAGGAGTTGGATTTTATATCTTGATATTTTGTCTCTTCCGGTGATTTTATTGTTATTTTCTTTTCTTCAAATGATTTTATGAGGCTTTCGTATTTATCCCTTTTGTTCTCTGGTAAAACAAAGATAATCCCTTCTTCTCCCAGTAGTCTGGATATCACAGGCGGGAATTCCGATTTTGATAGTTTTCTCGGTACATCATAATTCTCATCTATGACAAGGTTTAAAGGCTCATTTTCTAAATGAAATTCAAAAGTCTCTTTTTCATTTGAGATACTAAGAACCTTTTGTGTCTTGATGTTATTTGAGTAATAAATTGAAACGGGAATATATAGTTTATATTTGCCGCCCTTTTGGTGGATATCAAATGTTAGCTGGAGTTTTCCCTTATCAACTTTAAGGTTAGTATTCTTAATCTCTAACTCGGGTAACCATTTTCTGTTTAACCACTGGTTAAAAAACCAGTCTAGATTCCCGTGATAGTTCTTTTCAAAAACCGTTTTTATATCGTCCCAGGTTGCTCTTCTAAATCTATCTCTGTTTATAAAGTCCTTCAGAGACTTATAAAAATTTTGTTCACCTACTGTATTTTTTAGCATGTGAAATACCATTGCACATTTGCCATAACCTATTGATTGGGATAGATTGTCAGACCTTTCCCTGAACTCTGTTAAGGGAAAATCCTTTCCTGGTTTGACATAAGACTGATAACCTATAAGGATATTTTTTCTATACTGCCAGCCATTACCCTTGAGTTCCTCGTAGAGATGGTCCGCAAGGTATGTTGTCAGCCCTTCCGCCCAGTTCCCTTTATCAAAGTCAATATAAACGTAATTCCCGAACCACTGATGTAATATCTCATGCCCTAAAGATGTCTCAACGATAAAGGGGAGCCTTACGACACTTTGACCGAGAAGTGTAAAGGTGGGCATTGAATAGCCGGTAGGCAGAGGATTTTCAACAATTGCAAATCTCTTGTAAGGCAATTCACTTATTAAGCTCTCATACACACCTATATACTTTTCAGCGTATTCGATATAGTTTTTTGAAAGATGGTTATCTTCTTTAAAAAAATAACTATAGATGTATGTGTCTTTATATCTTTCCTCCGTTACCGCAAATTTATCAGAGGCTATAAGGTGTAGATGCTCCAGAGGATGAGGGAAATCAAAGTTAAAAGTTACATAGCTTTTTTCTTGAACTTTCTTAATATTCTCAGCTTCTGATACCGCTTCAAATCCTTGAGGAAACTTAGCGGTAAGATTATAAATACACAAAATATCTAAATGCGGGTACCAGACACCTGTCAAAGATACTCCATCTTTGTCTATCATATTCGATGACGAAGGATTTTTAAAAACTCCCTCGTATTTTATCTCTAGAGGTTCATTCTTCTTTCCATAGATTTTAACCTCATTAACCTTATTAGATTTAGTTTCTTGGTTAATCTCCAAGATTTTTAAGCCTTCCGTGTTAAAAATAAATTCTTGATTATCATCTGGAATTACCTCTGCTATCCCTGTTACTTTTAAGTTTTGTACATCTATTTCAACAGATAAGTTGTATTTAGGAACTGCCCTCGATTCAGCAGGAACGAGAGAAATTATCACGAATATAAGACATTTAATAGTATTCATAACATACCTCAACTGGACAAGGTTTACGAAGGCGAAAACGAGAAAACGTTGTGAAAGTGACAAGCGGTCAGGAGACAAGCCCTTGGCTTTGGTCATAGGGGGTTTGACGCAATCGGATTATTCCAATCACTTCTCATGATCCACAATTATCTTAATCCTGCGTATAGTCATGTATATAGCATAAAATGGTAACTGCCACAGGTACTTTGCATTCCAGTGAAGCTGGAGGTACCTTATAAAACCCAAGATTTTAAGCGGTAAAGACTTATTGTCAGCCGATCTTGAATAGTCAAACCAAATTATCGGCAGATAACCCAAGGGTTTTTGTACGTAGCTTTGGACCCTATAGTTGTATTCAATACACTCTATTTTTGAGGTTCGCATATTCTCAATAGTTCGTAAAGCAACTTGCGGAATGTAAGCGTCTAATTTGTTCCTCAAGTAATTAAGCGCATCTCTTATCGGCAGAACCAATCGGTGATTTTGCGATTGCGATATAACTCGATCCCAATCAATTTGCGCAGAATTTATAATTGTCATTGCATCGGCTACCCAGTGAAATGGCGGTACATCATTCCACTTAACCCCATGTGCACAGACATGTAGCAGTTGATCCGCCGGGTTTAAGGCACAGGTTGATACGTTATTAAAACTTATCGAGACCGCTCCTTCCCAGAAATTATCATCCTCATCTGATCGGCGCGATTCGTGCAACACATGCCAATGTAGGTCAACGGCTCGTTCAGAAACATTTTTAAACGCAACGGCATGGCTCACAGATATAAGATTCTCCGGCGACTCCGAATCCGGCGTCCACCCCAATTTCCTCAATAAACCGATGGCTTCTAAAGCCTTATCTGTACGGACAAGAATATCAACATCCCCCATCGGACGAAGGCCGTAATCCCTGTAATAAAGTGCAGTCAGCGCCACTCCTTTAAGTACCATGGTCTGAACACCGGCAGTATGAAAAAACCGTAAAAGAGTGGCTGTCTTATAGAACAAGAGTTGATTGCGACGCCACGTACGAAGATAGAACGCTTTGAGTTTGCCTACCAGGGGATCTTTGATTTCATGTGTAATTAGATTGTGGTACAAGAGGGGAAACAGCCGTTCGGATCCCGGATCAATCTGTTCAATATCTGCGGTTAATTTCCACTCCTCCCAAGCCGCGATAGCATCTTTATCTTGTAAAAGGGCAGCCCGCAAAAGTAACTCCTGTTCCCGTGTAGGCCAGCAATCTCGATTGTTTACTTTATCCATATCCTGACCCTAGTGGATGGCCCAATCGGAAGAGAGTCATTCCTTCTCCTTGAACTGCAATCTCCTGAATTTATTCAAGGGTGTTTGATTTCCCGGAACGGTTCTTATAAATCGATCTGATACGAAGAGCAGGATCACGTAACTGCACCGATAAGCAGCGAGAGAGCAAGAGCCAAAGGCGGCAGATTGGCTTGGTCGATCTCAGATAGTTCGGCGAAAGGCAGAGCAGCCACCACATCATATATACGCGCGCATGCCAATTCCCATTCATCCAAATCATCTTCATGTAATTTGTTCTCACCTCTCCACGCGCGATGGATAAAGCATGCGCACGCCCTTCGGCACTGGTTTCCGAGGCAGTGGCATAGAGCCGTTCTACAACAAGCACCGGAATCGGAGCACCGAGCTTTTCCACAAGATAGCCAATTGTGACTGAAAGCGGTAATTCCAAGTGACTACGTCGCGCCATTACCAACAATCCCTCCCGGTCGAGATTTGAATACTTGTTAATTATGAACCAGCTATCAAAAACCCACAGAAGCGATTCGCGGCTTCTGCTGAAAAAAGCGTTGCCGCAAATATGCAGGAGATTATCGGTTGGAGATAGAATACGTACTGGCACCCCGCCAATCGGCTGAATTTGACTCCGTATCCAAAGATCATCGAACGGCATGTTGTAATAAGGTATGTGAAAGAGACCGTGGTGCAAATGCAAAGGAAGGCCCGAATCGTGTTTAAGTTTTATCCCATTCCATACCGGGTTAACTCCTTCGTATAGTTGTGAAAATCCAAGAGGAAACAGTGAGTTTACAGCAGAGGATGGTTCAAGGTCTCTTATGAGAATTTCTATGCCGCCACTATGTCTTAATGAGGGAGATTCATACACCGTGTCGGCCAAAGCAGCACCTTCAACAACGATTGCGGGAATCCGTTTTTCTGCGTATACCGAAAGAACTCGGTTTAAGATCCGGCGATAAGCGTTGATGCGAAGCTCTTCGCGAAGAGTCGCTGTGTACAAACAAGTTCGCAGCGTTTCTTCAACGACAACATCGTTGCCACGCAGTGCGGCGAAAATTAGGGGCAGCAGCCCTTTGAGACTTCCGTTTCCACTCCTCAAGAGTTCGATAGGATCTCCTACGCGCTCACACCATGCTTTCCAGGCCTTGCGTCCCGCCTCGCCCGACCACAGGCAGGCGCGCAGAAGCAGCGTCTGCTCCGGAGTAGGGAGAAGAACTGAAAGTGTATGGTAGAGCGCCGGTTTTCTAACTAAATCTTTTGTCGCGTACATCCGCTTCTTCAAATTTATTTAAGGGGTACTTTCGGAATCATTCCACGACCTACCTACCCTTCCGCTGCAGCTTGGAATCAGGAAGCTTGTAGGGTTCAGGGGATGATAGCTCACCTTTTCGCCTCCGGTCAAGCGACGCCTTCACAATTTGCAAAAACTCTTCTCGACTGGCTTCGCTCCGCCGACGGGTCAGGTTGAACGGGTGCATTCGATGATATGTTAAGACATCGGGCAGCAACTCAATGACCGCTCCATGCTCAATCGCACGCATAAACCAATCCGTAGCATCTCCGAACCACAATTCGGCGTTGAACTGCCCTACTTTGGTGACTACTCTCTATGGCTAAAGCCAAGGGCTTCTTGTCCAGAAGGACAAAGGCGGAGTCCCCGCCTGAGAATTTCTTTGGAAGAGTTCAAATCTCTATCGAGGACGATGTAACAAACAGGGCAATTATGA